>NZ_JBYCZS010000038.1:0-39124 GCF_057586355.1 Caulobacter sp. SRI_008 | reverse complement strand
AAGTCGCGCGGCACGCCCACGCCCGGCGGTGATGCGCTGCGCCAGGCCGCCCGCGAAGGCGGCGGCTGCAACCACGCCGACCTCTACCGCCTGACCAAGGCCGAACGCGCCGCCTGCGACGACAAGCTGGGGATCAAGGCCAAGGACGCGCCGATGTACGCGGTGATCGACCAGTCCAAGAAGGACTTCTTCGACGGCGCCTGCAAGAAGGACGACGAGTGGTGCCTCTACCGCACGGGGCAGGGGCCGTATCCGGGCCTCCTGGCCCTGATGAAGAAGAAAAAGGACGACTGGTGAAAACCCCCTCAGTCGCTCCGCGACAGCTCCCCCAGAGGGGGAGCATCTACTTGGCGCGGCGTTGCTAGATCCTCCCCCTCTGGGGGAGGTGGCCCGGAGGGCCGGAGGGGGTCTTCCACGCAGCAAAAAGGGCGGCCCTCGCGGGCCGCCCTTTCCGGTTTTCGGGAGACCCGAAACGCTTACCAGGTCTTGCTGACGCTCAGGAACACGCGGCGTTCGACTTCCAGGCCGGCGCTCTGGCGCTGGCGGTTGTCGCCGAGGTTCTGGCCGCTGAGCGCCACGGTCACGCCGTGGTCGAACGCGCGGGCCACCCGGCCGCCGAGGGCGGCGTAGGCGTCGATGTCCACCAGGTTCGGCGCGGCCGCGGCGCTGTAGAGCGCGTAGGCGCGGTGCTCGCCGACGAAGTGGGCGTAGCCGTCGACGGTCCAGGCGCCGCCGGTCCAGCCCAGCGAGACGTTGCCGCGGTTTTCCGGGGTGGTCTCGGCGTAGGCGGCCGTGCGGAGCACCGGCGAGAAGCCGGCGGTCGGCTCGTCGTCGACCTCGGTGTGGGTCCAGTCGGCGCTCCAGCGGAAGCCGCCCGTCAGCTGACCCGAGGCGGCCAGCTCGAAGCCGGTCATCTTGCTGTCGCCGATGTTGCGGTAGCTGAGCACCGGCAGGCTGACCAGGGTCGCCGCCACGTCGATCTGGGCCGAGGTCGGCTGGCCCTTCACGTCCTCGGTCTTCTGCACGAAGGCCTTGGCGCTGACTTCGGCCTTCAGGGCGGGCAGGGCGCGCTCGTAGGTCAGCTGGTAGTTGGTGATGATCGCCGGCTCGAGGGTCGGGTTGCCAGCGAGACCGATGGTGTACGGACCGACGGTGACGCGGGCCTGCAGGGCGCCCAGGTCGACCAGGGTCGGCACCTGCACGCCGCGGGCGGCGGTGGCCTTGAAGGTGTCGACGTCGGTGGCGCGCCAGACCAGGCCGAGGTTGTAGCTCGGCTCTTCGATCTTGCGGTCCCAGTAGCCGTTGCCCAGCGGCGGCGAGCCGGCCGGGAACGTGCCTTCGCGCGACAGGTCCAGGCTGTCGTAGCGGCCGGCGGCGGTGAAGGCGAGCTTGTCGGTGATCGCCCAGTTCCACATCGCCGAGGCCGACAGCACGTCATAGCTGACCTGCGCGCCGCCGATCGGGGCGGTGTTGACCTCGTTGTGGCGGTACTCGCCGCTGACACGCAGGGTGTGCTTCGCGCCGATCTTGAACAGGTCCTGCACCGAGACGACGCGGATCTGGTTCTCGAAGCGGGCGTTCTGGCCGAGGATCAGGTGCTTGGCGGTCAGGTCGTTCTGGTAGGCCGACAGCTGCAGCTGGCCGACCTTGGTCTCGGCGGTCAGCGTGCCCTTCACCGAGCTCGTCAGGTACTTGCTGGGCGAGTAGGCGTAGTTGGACAGCATGTCGCTGACCTGGACGTTCGAGTACGAGCCCTCGACGCGCAGCTCGGCCTCGTCGGTCAGCTGGGTGACGGTGTCGATGTTGGCGGTGACGCGCGACGGGTCGTTCAACTGGCTCTTGGCGACGCCGACGGTGTTTTCGTACTCGTCCGACTTGGCCGCGCCGGCCGAGACGCGGGCGCTGAAGCGCTCGCCGACCTTGAACGACTTGGCGGCCGAGACTTCACCGTAGCGGGCCGAGCCGGTGCGCAGGGTGATGTCGCCGGTGTTGTCGAACTTCGGGTTGACCGTGATGATGTTGACCACGCCGCCGACGGCGTTGAAGCCGAACAGGGCGCTGTTGGGGCCCTTCACCACTTCGATCTGGCGGATTTCCGACAGCTGCACGGGCAGGGTGGCCCAGGCGGTGTAGCCGTAGTGGTCGAGATAGACCTGGCGGCCGTTGATCAGCACCAGCAGGCGCGGCGACATGGCCTGGTTGTAGCCGCGGACGCTGACGTCCGAGGCGCCGGCGCCGCGGCTTTCGACGTCGAGGCCGGCCACGCGCGACAGGATCGTCGGCAGGTCGGTGGCGCCCGAGCGCTGGATGTCGGCGGCCGAGATGATGGTCATGTCCACGGGCGCTTCGGTCGAGCGCTGCGGGGCGCCGGTGGCGCTGGTGGTGACCGGTTCGTTGAACAGCTGCTCGAGCGAGCCGTAGTCGATCGACTGGGCGCTAGCGGCCGAAGCGGCGGCGGCGACGAGGAGGCCCGCGGAAGCGCCGGCCAGGAGAGTCTTTTTCATGTGATTATGTCTCTTCAGCTGGCCGGGATCAGACTTCGCGGATCATCATGCGGAAGGCGGACTTGAAGACCGCGCCGACGGCCGCGGCGGCCGAACGGTTGACGATGATCTCGACCTTGGGGTCGGCCGACACGCTCATCACGCACGCGCCGCTGGCGGCGCACGAGGCGTCCGAGCCGATGGTGATGATCTTCTTGGCCTTGGCGGCCGCGCCGACGTTGACGCCGGTGGTGACGTAGAGGGCGGCCACGCCGCTGACGCCCGAGACGGCGCCGGCTTCGACCGGCTTGGCCGTCAGGGTCAGGGCGCCGGTGTTCATGCCGCCGCCGATGGCGGCCATGACGGCGTTCTTCTCGGCGACCGAGGCCGGCTTGGACGGATCGAACACCACGCCCAGCACTTGCTTGCCGGTAGGGCCGTTCTCGAGGAAGGTCAGCGCGCGGCCAGCGATCTGGATGTCCTTGGCGGCGTCGGCGTGAGCGCTCAGAGGCGCGATGATGAGGAGCGCCGCGGCCAGCGCCGCTGCGGGTTTCGTCTTCGACATTCTGTTGAAATCCCCTGCCCTTTGTTGGGCTTATGAGCGGGGTGATCGCGCGCCGGACGTAAAGAAGAGGTAACGCCGCCTAAATCACGACGTTATCCGACTAACCAGGAATGTCCGGTAGTCGACCAATGAACAACTCTAGATCAGCATTTCCCTATAGGGCAGGGTGGGTCCTTCCCCTGCTTTAGCGTCATCTTGAGTTGTGTTCGGACAGAATGTCGCAGGGGTGGTTTATTTTCAGATCGACAGGCGCTCGGCGGTGACTCCGGCGGCGCGCAGGGCCGCCAGGCGGGCGAAGGCCAGGGTCAGGGCCTTGCGCCGGGCCGGCGCCAGGGGCGTGACCGGGGCGGCCCGCACCACGGCCCCGCCGAAGCCGTCGGCGACGATCAGGCCCGGCTCCTCCGGCAGGATCCCATCGGGAAAGTGCGGGGCGACGGCGAAGTGGAAGGCGTCGCAATAGGGCGCGTACTCGCCCCACTTGCGGTCGACGCGGTAGTCTTCCAGCCCCGACTTCACCTCGACGATGACGATGTCGCCCTTGGGGCCCAGGGCCATCAGGTCGGCCCGCCGGCCGTTCGGCAGGGTCACCTCGGCCAGGGGCGCGTAGCCCAGGTCGACCAGCAGCCGCGCGGCTCCGCGGGTGACGGCCAGGGTGGTCTCCGGCCGGGACATGTCCGAGCGCGAGAGGGCGATGTCGACGACGACGTCCATGGTCGCCACCATGTTCCATCTTTGTTCGCCGTGCAAGCGGGGCGGCTCATCCGGGTCTTCGGTGGTCTCGTGCGGTTCGGCGAGGCGGGCGCCGGCGTTCGACTCTCCCAAATCCGACGTTCCCCGCGAAGGCGGGGACCCAAGCTGACTTTCAGGAGGAAGCCCGGCCGTGGGCCATGCTCAGCCTCGGCTTGGATCCCCGCCTTCGCGGGGATGCACGGTGAATGGGGGTCAGCGTGTGAGCGCCGCCAGGCCCTACTGCACCAGCACCGGCGGCGCGACGGCGCCGCCCTGCGTCCCACGCGTGCGCCAGGCTTCCATCTCGACCAGCAGGGCCTTGGTCCCGAGCGTCAGGGTGCGGGGCAGTACGCCGTCGACGCCGGGGCCGCGCCCGAAATTGCCCACGGGCGCGTGCTGTTGCGGCTTTTCGCGCAGGCGCCAGGCGACCATCGTCCCGCCCTTGGGCAGCTTCCAGGCGAAGAACGCCTCCACCTCGCCCCAGGCCACCTTCCTGCCGGGCTTCAAGCCGCCCTGGACCTGGAAGCCCTCGGCGTCGAGCACCAGCCGCTGGGGCTTGAGCAGCTGCACCAGGAAGGCCGCGGCGCAGAAGCCGAAGAACAGGATGCACAGCCAGGGCATCAGGCGCTCGTCGTCCTTGGCCTTGTCGATCAGCCAGGCGCCCAGCGCCACGAAGGCCAGGCTGCCGGCCAGGCCCAGCGCCAGCTTCCACCGCGCGCTCTCGATGACTTTCCGTTCCATGGACGCCCCCGTCGATGACGGGAGCGAACCTGCCACGACCGCCGGGCGAGCGCCACCGTGGGGCTCGCGCTAGCTTGGATCGACGTTCACCGGCCTCAGCTCATTTTCCCGAGCATCCCCGTGAAGGCGGGGACCCAAGCCGAGTCCGCGGATCGTCCACGGTCGCGCCTCGTCCTGAAAGCCAGCTTGGATCCCCGCCTTCGCGGGGAGAGACGGATCTGAAGGTCGCGAAATGACGATACGCGCTTAGCCCGGCGCGTGCTTGGTCACCCGCAGGCGCGAGACGTCGTAGCCCATGGCCTTGGCGCGGTCGGTCAGCTGCTGGGTCAGGGCCGGGGTCGGCTTGTCGCGGGTCAGGAGCCAGAGATAGCGGCCCGAGCCCTCGCCGACGATCGACCAGCTGTAGTCGTCAGCGTGGTCGAGCACCCAGTAGTCGCCGACGAAGAACGGACCGAAGAACGACACCTTCAGCTTCGCGCCGGTCACCTTGTCGGCCAGCTTGGCCTTGCCCAGGCTGATCTTCTCGACGCCTTCCGGACCGCCCTGGCGGCAGGTGTTGCGCACCTCCACGAGGCCGTCGGGACGCAGGGCGTATTCGGCGGTGACGCCGTCGCAGCCCTTCTCGAAGCGGAAGTCGTAGCGGGCGGCCTCGTACCACAGGCCCAGATAGCGCTTGAGCTCGACGCTCTTGGCCGGCTGCGGCGGGCTGGGATTGCCGGTCGGACGGGCGGCGCAGGCGGCGGCCGCGCCCAGGGCCAGTAGGATCGCGCCGACGATGGCCGGGGAGATGCGCCGCATGCTCAGGCTTCCGGCTGCTGCGGGAACACCAGCTTGGCGTAGCCCAGCGCCTTGACCCGGGCCAGGGCCGCCTCCTTGGCCGCCTCGTCCATCACCGGCTTGCGCGACAGCAGCCAGACGAAGTTGCCGCCCGGCGTGGCCATGATCGCCCAGGACTCGTCGTCGGCCCGGTCGAGCACCCAGTATTCCTGCTTCTTCATGCCGCCCAGGAAGCTCATCGAGAACTTGGCGTTCTCGGATCCGGCGACGATCTTGCCGGTGGTGTTGAAGGTGCGGGCCTTGCCGCCGGCGCTGTCGCGGCGGCAGACTTGGCGCACCGAGAAGCTGTCGGCGGTCCTGGCCGTGAACTCGGTGGTCGGGGCCTCGCAGTTGCGCTGGCCCGAATTGGGGGTGCGGGCGATCTCGTACCACTTGCCCGTATAGAAGCCCGCCGCCACCGGCTTGGACGGCGGCTGCGCGCCGGCGAAGGCCAGCATCGGGCCCATGGTGGTAAGGGCGGTGACGACCGCCGCGATGGTGATCAGGCCTGCTCGCATTCCGACACCTTGCTGCTTGCCAGGGGAGGCGGGCTTTTCGCCCTGCTCAAGTTCATCCCTCGAACGCAAGCAAACGCAAGGCGGCGCAGGGGTGTTCCAACCTGCGCGCCGCGTTCGTGGGGCGTCCAGGCCACCCACTATTATCCCGTCATTCCCGCCCTTGTGGCGGGAACCCCTCTTTCAGCCGCAGGTGCGGATGAGGCGGCGTGCTGGGCACGCCGCTTGCGCTTCCCTTGCGAACGGAACCAGGGTTTCCCGCCACAAGGGCGGGAATGACGGGAGTTTAGAGGAGTTTGCGCCTACTCCGCCGCGATGGTCACCGGGGCGACGCGGTCCTTGAAGTTGATGGCCTGCAGGTGGCGGATGCCTTCCTCGGCGATGTCGTCGCCGACCATCCGGTCGCCCTCGGCCCGCAGTTCGTCGAGGTCGACGTACATGGCGTAGAAGGCCTTGGTGCGGTCGGTGATGATGCCGGCGTTGAGCAGGGTCTTCACCAGCACCCGGAAAATGTTGGTCTGCTCCTTCATGTTCTCCCGACGCAGGTCGTCGGTCATGATCTTCCCGTACTCCTCGACCACCTTGTCGGGATCCAGGCCGAACTCGCGGTAGAGATCCAGCTGCTGGTGCGGTGAGACGAGGTTGAACAGCAGGGTCTGGAAGCAGTGGGCCGCCCAGTCCTCGATGATGGCGTGTTCCTCGGGCGTCAGCTTGGGCACCGTGCGGTCGGCCCAGATCTTCCCGAACTTGTGGTGGAAGGCCTCGTCGGTCATCACCAGCTGCAGCAGCTTCTTGCCGAGCGGATCGTGGATTTCCTTGAAGAAGGTGGCGAAGGCGCCCATGGCCAGGCCCTCGACCAGCATCTGCATGCCGATGATCTTCTTGTAGACCTCGGGGGCGGCGATGATCTCGACCAGCAGGGTCTTCAGCGCCGGGCCGCACTCGACCGGCTTGCCCCAGCGGGCCTTGATGTACTTGGCGAAGGCGGTGACGTGGCGCGCCTCTTCGCGGGTCTGGTTGGCGGCGTATTCCTGCGCGCCCTGGTCCTTGAGCACATGGCACAGGCTGGCTGACAGGTTCAGCGCGCCCTGCTCGCCGTGCAGGATCGACGAGAAGCTGCGCAGCACCGACTGGTTGATGAAGCGGGTGCGCTGCTTGGGATCGGAGAGGTGGTTGGAGACGTAGTCGGTCGACAGGGCGATGACCAGTTCCTCGGGAACCAGCGGCTGGTTCTCCATGTCGAACGGCTCGTCGAAATCGATATAGGCCTTGTCGAGCGGGTCCCAGAAGTGGTCGTGAGTGGCCGAGATGATCTTGTCGAAAGCGGTCGAGCGGTTGTTGTACCGGTCGAGCTCGAGCATGGACTCGAAGTCGTCGGGCGCCACGGCGTCGTACATGGCGTCCTTGGTGATGTTCTTGTCCGTCACGGTCGGCTCCTCTCCTGTGGGCGCGGCGGGGCCCGTCTGGCGCGGGTCTCTCGTCGAGTGAACACTGTCCACTCAAACTTCCGGTACGGTCAAATTAAAAATGACGACGGCGTCACCTTCGCCGCAGTCGCTTGAAGCAGAAAGAGAAACGCCGCCATGGGCTTGAACGTCTTCGTGCTTACCGGAGCCGGGGTTTCCGCCGAGAGCGGGCTGGGCACCTTCCGCGACGAGGGCGGGGTGTGGACCCAGTACGACCTTTCGGAGGTGGCCACGCCGCAGGGCTTCGCCCGCGATCCGGCCAAGGTGCGGGCCTTCTACAACGCCCGTCGCGAGAACCTGGCCGGGGCGGCGCCCAACCCGGCGCACTTCGCCCTGGCGCGGCTTCAGACCGAACTGGCGGCGCGGGGCGGGCGGCTCTTTCTCTGCACCCAGAACGTCGACGACCTGCACGAGAAGGCCGGCTCGACCGAGGTCGTGCACATGCACGGCGAACTGGCCGTCACCCGCTGCCACGCCTGCGAGGCGACGCGTCCCGACGCCGGCCCGCTCGACGCCGAGGCGGTCTGCGAGGCTTGCGGCGAGGTCGGCATGGCGCGGCCGCACGTCGTGTGGTTCGGCGAGACGCCGCTGTTCCTGGACGAGATCTTCGACGCCCTGGAGGAGGCCGACCTCTTCGTCGCCATCGGCACCTCGGGCTCGGTCTATCCGGCCGCCGGCTTCGTGGGCGAGGCGCGGCGGATGGGGATCCGCACCTGCGAGATCAATCTGGAGCCCTCCGACAACGCCCGGGCCTTCGAAGAGCGGCTCTATGGTCCCGCCGGCGAGGTCGTGCCGCGCTGGGTGGAGAGCGTGCTGGCCTGAGGCGGATCGGCATTCACCGGCCTGGGCTCATTTTTCACCGAGCATCCCCGCGAAGGCGGGGATCCAAGCCGAGGTCGCAATCGACCCACGGCCGCGCCTCATCCTGAAATCCAGCTTGGGTCCCCGCCTTCGCGGGGATGCTCGGATTTGAAGGTCGCGAACAGCTGACCGTCGATACGGTCCTAGGCCAGGCGCGGCCGGAACTGTTCCATCAGCGCCTCGGCCTCGTCGGCGTCGTCCTCGTAGACGGTGTCGGACGACAGCACCTTGGCCAGGCACCGCACGGCCGCCTCGACCGAGCGCCGCACGCCGATGCCTTGCAGGTAGCACTTGGCCAGCTGCAGGCAGGCGGAGTCGTCGCCCGCCGCCGCCCCGCGCGCGAACCAGCGGACCATGGCGCGGTGGTCGCCGCGCTCGCGATAGAGGATGGCGATGTTGTTGGCCGCGACCGTGCAGCGGGCTTGCCGCCAGGCCCGCTGATAGAGGCGCATGGCCTCGTCCTTGTCGGGCGGGGCGCCGAGACCCGTGTCGTGCATGTAGGCCAGGTTGGTCAGGCCGGTGATGTCGCCCAGGTCGGCGCAGCGGGCGTAGCCCTCTCGGGCGCGGGCGTAGTCGCCGGCCTGCTCGGCTTCGCAGGCGATGTGCAACAGGGCTTCGGTCTCGATCATCGCCCAAGCTATGGCACAGGCGCGGCGGCGCGGCCTAGTCCTTCGCCGCCGGTTGCGGGATCAGTTCCAGGAAGTTGCGCACCAGGGGCGAGGCGTCGCCGGCCCGGGTGGCCAGGGCCAGGGGCACGCGCGGCGTCGCGCCGTCGAGCGGGCGATAGACCACCCCCCGCACGGCCAGCTGGGCGATCGAGCCGGGGATCATGGCCACGCCCAGGCCGGCGGCGACCAGATTGATCATCGCCACGATGTGCGGCGTCTCCTGGGCGATGACGGGCTCGAAACCCTCCTGCGCGCAGGCCTGCCGGATCAGCCCCAGGAAGGTGCGCCCGATCCCCTGCGAGAAGATCACGAACGGCTCGCCGCGCAGCTCCGCCACCGGCGCCCGGGCCTGGGTCGCCAGCCGATGGCCGGCCGGCAAGGCCAGCACCAGCGGCTCCTCGCCCAGCGGCAGCAGGTCCAGACCCTCGGCCGCGACATTGCCCGGCCGCACGAAGGCCGCGTCTAGCTCCGCGCGCCGCAGCCGCTCGGCCAGGCGGGCCGAGTGGCTTTCCTCGACGATCAGGCTGGCGTCCGGATATTTCCAGTGAAAGACGGCGAAGGCCTCGGTCACCGCCGGGTGGAAGTTGGCCGACGAGGTGAAGCCCACCCGCAGCGCGCCCACGTGGCCGCCGCCGGCCCGACGGGCGGCCTGCAAGGCGCGGTCGGCCTGTTCGAGGATCTGGCGGGCCTCGGCCAGGAACACGCGGCCGGCCTCGGTCAGCTCGGCCCCGTGCGGGCGGCGCAGGAACAGCGGATAGCCGATCTCGGCCTCCAGGTCGCGGATCTGCTGGCTCAGCGGCGGCTGGCCGATGCCCAGGCGCGCGGCCGCCCGCGTGAAGTTCAACTCCTCCGCAAGGGCGACGAAATAGCGGACGTGGCGCAGTTCCATGGACGGGACGGGGACTCGAAAAGCGGGTTCAGGCTGGTGGAAACTTGCCCGAAGGCGCCGGCCGGCTGGCCTTCCACAGCGTGACGGCCAGGGCCGCCAGCGCCGCGGGAACCAGGGCGACCAGCCATACCAGCACCACGGCCGTCAGTTGCAAGACCGACAGCAGGACCACGAGGGTCTTGTTCTCCGGCTTGCCGACCTTGGCGCGAGGGGTGAACACGGGACGCAATCTCTCGCAACGCGGCTGACCGCCACGCGTCCACGTCGTGGAGCGTCGGGCGGCCAGTCGTCAACGGTGTTGCATCAACCTCCGACGAATCTGCGGAAAGTATTGCGCAGAATCCGTGATATTCAATCGCAAACTCTCGTGACGAGGGATATTGTGCTTTTACGCACCGATCATTGAGCGAAACCGGGCGATAATAGCCGTTTTATCCTCAGGTATTGCTCAGAGCTCTTGATCGATTGCTTTTAGCTATCGCCGTTAGGCTTCCAGGCTGGCCAGCACCTTCGGATCGCGCCGGGCCAGGTCGATCAGGCGCTCGACCAGCGCCTCGCGGCTGTCCAGGGCCAGGCCGTCCCGCAGGCGGGCCATGCGGTCACGCACGGCTTGCAGGCCGGGCTCGTCCAGGCCGTTGGCGGCGACCACCACGGCCGCCTGGTGCTTGCAGGCGCCGAACTTCTCGAAGCCCGGACAGTCGCAGCGGCCCTCTCCGGCGGGGCTGCGCAGCTCGACCACATAGAGGTCGCCGGCGCTGCCGGTGACGTGGGCCGTCACCGCGTCGTCCTCGATCGCCACCAGGTCGACGTCGCCCTTTTCGGCGATGGCCACGCCGCTTTCGAACCAGCGCTCGTCCATGCGCTCGCGCCAGGTATCGGCGTCGAAAAGGCTCATGCTTCGTCCTCGATGCGGTGGATGTCGTCGTCCGACAGCCCGAAATGGTGGCCGATCTCGTGGACCAGCACGTGCTCGACCAGTTCGCCCAGGGTGACGTCGCCGCGTTCGGTCCATTCGTCCAGGATCGGGCGGCGATAGAGGAACACCATCGACGGGTTGGGCAGGGTGTCCAGCACCGAGCGGCGCGACAGGTCCACGCCCTGGTAGAGGCCGGTCAGCTCGAACGGATCCTCGATGCCGAGGCTGGCCAGCACGTCGTCGGTGGCGAAGTCGTCGATGCGGAAGACGACGTCGCCGGTCAGGCGGCGGAAGTCCTCGGGCAGGGCGTCGAAGGCGGCCTTGGCCAGGGCGGCGAAGTCGTCCAGCGAGGGGGCGAGGCGGTCGGTCCAGGTCATGGACTCCAAATAGCGTCATTCGTCCTGTGGGGAAGGGCTGATCGCGCTCTCGCCGCGCGCGGTCTAAGCTGCCAAATCTGATTCGACCTTTCCGCCTTGTTGGGGCCTAGCGACACGCCGGATGACATCGCTTGATCTGATCCTGGCCGCGGCGGCCGGCGCGGTCTGCCTGGCGATCTGCGCCACCCTGTGGGCCCTGGCCCAGCGGCGCGCCTTCGACGCCCGCATGGCCGCCATGCTGCGCCGCCTGCAAGAGCTGGAGAGCGGCTCGCTCGCCACCCAGGCCTCGTCCGAAGCCTTCGACAACGCCCTGGTCGCGGTCGAGGACGGGTCCGCCCGCCTGGTCTCCGGCGAAGACAGCCTGGCCGCCTGCGCCCAGGTGCTGGGCGTCGCGGCGACCCCCGACGCGGTGGTCCAGGCCCTGACCGTCGGCGATCCCGACCACGCCGCCCGGCTGAAGACCCTGTTCGAGCGCGGCGAGGCCTGCGCCTTCGAGGCTCGCGGTCCCGGCGGCCGTGTCATCGTCGAGGGCCGCGCGGCCGGCGCCCTGGCCTGGCTGCGCCTGGCCGCCCAGACCGGCGATGCCGGCCTGCCCAGCGCCGCCCGCTTCGCCGCCTTCGTCGACGGCCTGTCCGAACCGGCCTGGATCGCCGCCGCCGACGGCGCCCCGACCTGGGCCAACGCCGCCTATCTGCGCGCCACCGGCGTGGAGAACGCCCAGCAGGCCGCCCGCGACGGCAAGACCTTCGACCGCGCCGTCGACGCCCTGGCCGTCGAGACCGCCGCCAAGGGCGAGCGCCGCGAGACCGTGCGCTGGACGCCGATCGACGGCCGCCGCCGGGCCTTCCGCTTCACCGTCAAGCCGCTGGAAGGCGGCGGGGCCGGGGTGTTCAGCGCCGACGTCACCGAGGTGGAAGACGTCCGCGAGACGCTGAAAAACCACGTCGCCGCCCACGACGAGACCCTGAACCACATCGCCGACGGCGTGGCGATCTTCAGCGCCAGCCGCCGCCTGTCGTTCCACAATACCGCCTTCGCCGACCTCTGGGGCCTGGAGCCCGCGTGGCTGGCCGAGCGGCCGACCCATGGCGAGGTGCTCGATCGCCTGCGCCAGCGCCGCCGCCTGCCCGAGACGGTCGACTACGCCAAGTGGAAGGCCGCCGAGCTGGCCCGCTACGAGGACCTCGGTCCCCAGGCCGACGAGCTGTGGGACCTGCCCGACGGCCGCACGCTGAAAGTGGTGCGCCAGCCCCACCCGCTGGGCGGCATGCTGCTGCTCTATTCCGACATCACCGGCGAGCTGCGCCTGAAGGCCCAGTACAACGCCCTGATCCAGGTGCAGCAGGCCACGCTCGACAAGCTCAACGACGCCGTCGCCGTGTTCGGCTCCGACGGCCGCCTGCGCCTGCACAACGAGGCCTTCGAGACCTTCTGGAACGTCACCCCGCTCGCGCTTCAAGCGGCCGGCGACTTCGAGGGCGTGGTCGAGCTGTGCGTGCGCCGCCTGCACGATCTGACCTTCTGGCGCGAGCTGAAGGGCCGGGTGGCCGATCCGGATCCGCAGATGCGCGCGCCCACCTCGGGCGAGGTGCGCACCTCGGACGGCCGCATCGTCGTCTACCAGAGCCGGCCGCTGCCCGACGGCGCGACCCTGATCGCCTTCGCCGACGTCACCGACACCCGCCACCTGGAAAGCGCGCTCGCCGACCGCTCGGCCGCCCTGGCCGAGGCCGAGCGGCTGAAGCGCGACTTCGTCGGCAACGTCTCCTACGAGCTGCGCACCCCGCTGACGACGATCATCGGCTATTCCGAGCTGCTGGAGCGGGCCGAGGGCCTGCACGAGCGCGGCAAGGGCCACGTGGCCGCCGTTCGCGCCGCCGCCACCCAGCTGGCCCGCTCGATCGACGACGTGCTCGACATGGCCCAGATCGACGCCGGCGAGATGGCGCTGGAAATCGAGGACATCCGCGTCGGCGACCTGCTGCAGGGCGCGTATCAGCGCGGCGGCAAGGACGCCGAGATCGGCGGCGTCACCCTGGAAGTGATCTGCGAGGAAGAGGTCGGCCTGATCCGTGGCGACGCCAAGCGCCTGAACCAGACCGTCGACCACCTGGTCGAGAACGCCCTGCGCCAGACCCCGCCGGGCGGCAAGGTGACGATCTCGGCCACGCGGGCGCTGGGCGAGGTCAAGCTGCACGTGACCGACACCGGCCGGGGCGTGCCCTTCCACGTCCAGGCCCACATCTTCGACCGCTTCGTCGGCCGTGATCGCGGCGGCCCGGGCCTGGGCCTGGCCCTGGTCAAGGCGCTGGTCGAACTGCACGGCGGCTGGGTGGCCCTGGAAAGCGAGCCGGGCGCCGGCTCGACCTTCACCTGCCACCTGCCCGAAACCCAGCACCCCGGCGCGGCCCAGCCGGAGTTCGGGTTCTAGGCTCTGGTCGCCTGATCGGCGCGAAACGGCTTTCCGGCCCGGGCGTTGTGTCGGGACCTCCAAGGCGAGCCGGAGCCGATGCACCTTCTGATCCGCGCCGCCTTCGCCGGCGCCAGCCTGCTGCTGATGGTCGCGTCCCTGGCCCTGGTGGCGCTGGGCTTCGCCGACGTGCTGGAGAGCCTTCGCCAGGCTCAGGGCGACGGAGCGGACGCCGTGCTGGACGGCCTGGGCTACCTGATCGTGGCCATCGCCGTCTTCGACGTCGCCAAGTACCTGTTCGAGGAAGAGGTGCGGCGGGGCAAGGAAAAGCGCAGCGCGGCCGAGGCCCGGCGCAGCCTGACCAAGTTCCTGTCGACCATCGTCATCGCCCTTTTCCTCGAAGGGCTGGTCGTGGTGTTCAAGACCGCCCGCACCGACGTGGCCCTGCTGGTCTATCCGACCATGCTGCTGCTCGCCGCGGCCGTCATCCTGGTCACGCTGGGGGCGTTCCAGCGCTTTTCGGCCGCGGTCGAGGAGAAGGTGGGCGAGGACGACGACGCCGAGGAGCGCAAGGAGCGCACGCATTGAGCGCGCGCAGGCGCCTCAACGCGCCGGCCAGTCCATTCGCCAGTGGGTCGCGGTCTCGCCGGTGGTGGAGAAGCCGAGGCGCTCGTAGAGCGTCCGTGCACGGACATTGTCCTTCAGCACGTGCAGCCAGACCCCTGGGGAGCCCTGGCGGCGGGCCTGGGCCTGGGCGGCCTTCAGCAGGTCGCCGCCGATCCCCTTGCCGCGCACCAGCGCCAGCAGGCCGATATCGACCACCAGCAGGCCTTCGGGCGTGTCGTCCAGATAGAGCCGGCCGACGGGCTTGCCGCGCCGCTCGACGATCAGCCGCCAGGCATGCGGATGGGCGCGGCCGAAATGGGCGTCCTGCAGGTCGTACTGGCTGTCGGTGAAGGCGCGCTTCTGGGCCGGCGGCCAGTCGACGGCCGCCAGTTCCTCGGCGCGCAGGTCGGCGTAGAGGTCGCGAAGGAAGAACGTGTCCTCGAAACGGATCGAGCGAAGGGCCAGGCCCTTCGCTCGCCAGTTTACGGGCGCGAGGTTCGGCGGCGGGACAGGTCCCGCCGCCGACGCCGTCAGGTCAGTTGAAGCTGGGGAAGACGCCATAAAGCGCGATCGACCAGTTCAGGGCCAGGAGCGGCGAGTTGTTCTCGTGCGGCAGACCGCCGCCCGTGGGCAGGATGGTGTTGGGCGCCAGCGACGTATTGGGCGACTGGGCGGCCAGGAACACCTTGGTGGCGCCTTGCGAGATCAGCGCGCCCGAGGTGGGGGCGGCCGACCGCGTGGCGGTGCCGCCGCTGTAGGTCTGGAAGGCGTGGGTGTGCTGCGGGATCGTGTCGGTCGTCAGGGTGACGCTCGACGTCCCGAAGGTTTCGCCGATCGTCCGGGGCGACAGGCCGGCGCCCGTGCCCTGGTTGGCGACGCCGCGGTTGACCAGGTTCGGCAGCTGGAAGGTGCTGCTGCCGTTGCCGCCATAGTAGGTGCCCAGCAGCGAGAACAACGCGGTGTTCTGCTGGACCGCCAGGGTGGCGCCGTTGCACAGCGCCCACTGGTAGGGCGCGTAGCTGAAGGCGAAGAGCTGGATCTCGCCGACGAAGGGTTCGCTCATGGTTGGATCTCCAGCTCAGTTTTGCGACGGGAAGATGCCGAAGGCGGAAATGCAGATCGACACGGTCAGGGTCGGCGCGCAGTTCTGGTGCGGCTGGCTGCCGCCCGTGAAACCGACGGCCTCGGTGTCCATGGCGACCACCGTCGTGCCCGCGGCGTCCGGCAGATAGAGCGTGTCGGTGCCGCCGATCGTGCCGGGGAACAGGGTCGGCCCGGGGGTGATGGCGGTGGACGCGCCGGCGACCGCGACCATGGTGTGGTTGTGGGACGGGATCTGCTGGGTGATCAGCGTCACTTCTTCCGTGCCCGACTTCTGGCCCAGAACATAGGTGCTGCCGCCGGGCAGGGTGCCCCAGTGGATCGGGCGACGGCCCTTCAGGTCCGGAATCCCGAAGGTGGTGATCCCGTCGCCGCCGAAGGTGGTGCCCAGCAGGGTGTAGAGGGTCTGGTAGTCCGCGATCGACAGCAGTCGTCCATCGCAGGGAAACCATCCCGAGGGCGTGCGCGAGAAACCGAACGCACGAATCTCGCCGACATACGGCTGGCTCATTTTAGAACTCCGTTTTGACGGCTGATTAGTTGCGCGAAGGGTAGATGCCCGACAGGGCGATCACGAACGTGATGGCCTCGTAGGGCTGCAGGTTCGGGTGCGGCTGGGTGCCGCCCGTCACGCCGATGGTGGCCGGATAGAGCGGCTGCAGGGAGCCTCCGCCTTGCGCCACATAGGCCGACGTCGTGCTGACGCTCGAGGTCGCGAACAGGCCGCCGGTCGGGTTGCGCCCGCCGCCCACCTGGTTGGTGGCCGTCGCCGTGTGGGTGTGAGACGGCAGGTTGCTGGTCAGCAGCGTGACGTTCTCCACGCCCGTGACCGTACCCAGCTGGTAAGGCGCGGGTTGCCAGGACGGATCCACCGAGCTGCCGAAGCCGACCGGCGTTCGGCCGCGCAGGTCGGGTAGGGCGAAGTTGGAAACGCCATTGCCGCCGTAATAAGTTCCCAGCAGCGAAAATAGCGCCGTATTCTGATTGATGGGCAAAAGTTGCCCGTTGCAGAAGGCGAAATACTTCTGCGCGAAGTTGTAGCCGGTCATCATGACCTGGCCCATGAAGAATTCTGCCATAGCCCTCCCCCGGGATAGACGCGCAAGGAGTGCGCGCCCAGGCCAAGCATGGCCCGGGATAAAATCAACTGTAAAGCGAAAAACCGAGATCTCGGTTTTTGTCCGGACTGTCAGGTTCCGGACTAAGAGCAACCAAAGAATGCGAATTTTTTGAAATCTGTGCATAAATGCACTGGAGCGAGCAATTAATTCGCTCTAGCGTTGAAGCGGGGCGGCTGTGCGTTTTGGCCGCGAAACGCGTTTGGATTGTGCACCGCGGGGGCGGTGCGTTTGGGGGACGGCTTTTGAAAAGCGTCAGCATGCTTCGCGCCGGTGTTCCGGCCGCGGAATCTTCGTCCGTGTTCGCCAAGATCTTTTCGGCGTTCGCGTCCCGGTTCGGCAAACTTCTCGCCGTTCCACTGATCTTCGCCTCCGTGCTTCTCGGGGCGAGCCTCGGGACGCCAACGGAGTCGAGAGCCGCTGACTGCACCCTCTCGTCCATGACCTTCACCTCGGTGGGAGCCACGCAGACGCTCAACGCGAGCAGCTGCGACATCTTCATCACCTATGCGGGCGACAGCTTCTGGACGGGGATCCACTCCATCCAGGGCGAGAACGGGATCGACTATCCGGGGGAGGGGTACAGCAACATCTACCCCTATCCATCCGCGGACACGACGGTCACGACCGCCAACGCGACCTACAAGTTCAGGTCCAACAGCGCCTATTCCGACGCCTCGGCCACCGACATCTTCACGGTGACCCTGATGTCGGTGAACGCCAACGCGCCGGCGACCGAGACCCTGACGCTCTATAGCTGTCCGTCCTACAGCGGCGGGGCGACCTGTAACGCCACCAGGTCGGTGGGCATCACGGTTAACCTGAACGTTCCGCCGGCGGTGAGCTCGCTCAGCCCGACCAGCGGCTCGACCGCGGGCGGCACCAGCGTCGTTCTGACCGGCTCCAACTTCGTCAACATCACCGCCGTCACCTTCGGCGGCACGAACGCGACCGGCTACACCGTCAACAGCGCCACCCAGATCACCGCGACGGCCCCCGCCGGCTCGGCTGGTACGGTCAACGCCCGCGTCACCTCGTCCACCGGCGGCCAGAGCGCCACCGCGGCTGGCAACCAGTACACCTACGTGGCCCCGCCGACCGTGACGAGCATATCGCCGACGGCCGGACCGACAGCGGGCGGCACAAGCGTCACCATCACCGGCACCAACCTCAGCGGCGCCACGGCGGTGAGCTTCGGCGGCACGGCGGCGACCGGCTTCACGGTCAACAGCGCCACCCAGATCACCGCGACCTCGCCGGCCGGCACCGGCACCGTGGACGTGCGCGTCACCACCGCCGGCGGCCAGAGCGCCACCAGCGCGGCCGACCAGTACACCTATGTCGCGGCCCCGACCGTGACCGCGGTCTCGCCGACCACCGGCAGCACGGCGGGCGGCACCTCGGTGACCATCACCGGCACCGGCTTCTCGAGCGCCACGGCCGTGACGTTCGGCGGCACGGCGGCGACCGGCTTCACGGTCAACAGCAACACCCAGATCACGGCGACCTCGCCGGCCGGCTCGGCCGGCACGGTGGATATCCGCGTCACCAATCCGGGCGGAACCAGCGCCACCAGTGCGTCCGACCAGTTCACCTATTCGGCCCTGCCGACGGTGACCTCGATCTCGCCGACGGCGGGCCCGACAGGCGGCGGCACGTCCGTGACGATCTCCGGCACCAATTTCACCGGGGTCACCGCGGTGACGTTCGGCGCCACGGCGGCGACCGGCTTCACGTTCAACAGCGCCACCTCGATCACGGCGACCGCACCGGCCGGTTCGGCTGGCACGGTGGATATCCGCGTCACGACGCCGGCCGGCACCAGCGCCACCAGCGCGGCCGACCAGTACACCTACGTCTCCGCCCCGACCGTGACCTCGGTCTCGCCGACGGCGGGTCCGACGGGCGGCGGCCAGACGGTGACCATCACCGGCACGGGCTTCGCGGCCGCGGCCGGTACGGGCGCGGTGAAGTTCGGCGCGTCCAACGCCACCTACACGATCAACAGCAACACCCAGATCACGGCGACGTCGCCGGCCAACTCGGCGGGCACCTACGACATCACCGTGACCACGGTGGGCGGCACCAGCGCCACCAGCGCTTCGGACCAGTACACCTACGTCTCGGCCCCGACCGTGACTTCGGTCTCGCCGACGGCGGGTCCCACGGGTGGCGGCACGAGCGTGACCATCACCGGCACGAACCTGTCGGGCGCCACGGCCGTGACGTTCGGCGCCAGCGCGGCGACCGGCTTCACCGTCAACAGCGCCACCCAGATCACGGCGACCGCGCCGGCCGGTTCGGCCGGCACGGTGGACATCCGCGTCACCACGTCGGGCGGCACCAGCGCCACCAGCGCGGCCGACCAGTACACCTATGTCACCGCTCCGACGGTGACCTCGGTCTCGCCGACGGCGGGTCCGACCGCGGGCGGCACGACGGTGACCATCACCGGTACGGGCTTCGCCGCGGCGGCCGGCACGGGCGCCGTCAAGTTCGGCGCGACGACGGCCACCTACACGATCAACAGCAACACCCAGATCACGGCGACGTCGCCGGCCAATTCTGCGGGCACCTACGACATCACCGTGACCACCGTGGGCGGCGTCAGCGCCACCAGCGCGTCCGACCAGTACACCTATGTCGCGCCGCCGGTCGGCAGCTCGCAGACCTACGGCTCGATCATCACCTATAACGACGGCTCGAACGCGACGACCAACATCGACCTGTCGCTCTACATCACGGGCGGCGGCACGCCGACCAACTACGCCGTCGGCTCGGCGACGACCGCCCAGGGCGGCAGCGTCAGCGTCAACAGCAGCGGGATCGCGACCTACACGCCGCCGATCGGCTACCGTAACGCCAACGACAGCTTCACCTACACGGCGTCCAACGTCGGCGGCACCTCGGCGCCGGCCACGGTCACCGTGACCATCGGCAATCCGACGATCACCCTGACCCTGCCGTCCAGCACGGCCACGGTCGAACGCGTCTACAATTCGGGCGCCGCCGCCGTGACCTTCTCGGGCGGCCGGGCCAGCTACACCGTCAACAGCATCAACGGTCTGCCTTCGGGCCTGACCGACGCCGGCGGCGGCGTCATCAGCGGCACGCCCTTGGCCAACGGCGTGTTCACCGTGACCGTCAACGTCACCGACAGCTCGCTGGGCGCGGGTCCGTACAACGCCAACACCACGGCGACCCTGACGGTCAGCCTGCCGCCGGCGCCGGTGGTCTCGTCCTTCAGCATCAGCGGCCTGACCTACAACAGCGGTTCGGCCACGGCGACGACCTTCAGCGCGGCTCCGCACGCCACCGAAAGCCCGACCGGCTACCAGGTCGGCGCCTCGTCCTACGGCGCTACGGTCAGCGTCGATAGCGCCGGCCTGATGAGCTACACCCCGCCGGTCGGCTTCCGCGGCACGGACACCTTCAACTATGTCGCCACCAACGCCGGCGGCACGTCGAACGTCGGCCAGGTCTTCGTGACGGTGGACGACCCGGTGTTCTCGGTCACCCTGCCGGCCTCCACCGGCACGGTGGGCGCCGTCTACAACAGCGGCTCCTCGGTCGTGACCATCAGCGGCGGCAATCCGCCCTACAACAACTTCTCGGCCACGGGCCTGCCCGCCGGCCTGACCATGGACAGCTCGGGCGTCATCAGCGGCACCCCGACCACGGCGACCACCGCCACGGTCGTGGTCACCGTCACCGACAGCTCGGGCGGCAACGGCAGCTACACCAGCACGGCCTCGGCCAACCTGACCATCGCCGCGCCGACCATCACCCTGTCGCCCGCCTCGGGCGCCCTGCCGGGCGGCCAGGCTGGCGTCAGCTACAGCCAGACCTTCACCAGCACGGGCGGCGTTACGCCGACGACCTTCGCCGTCACCGCCGGCTCCCTGCCTCCGGGCCTGTCGCTGGACACCAGCGGCGTGGCCTCGGGCACGCCGACGTCGACGGGGACCTACAACTTCACGGTCACCGCCACCGACAGCAGCGGCAACAGCTACACGGGCTCGGCCGCCTACAGCATCGCGGTGAGCGCTCCGACGATCGTCGTGTCGCCCTCGACCCTGCCGGCCGGCGCCGTGGCCGCCGCCTACAGCCAGACGATCACCGCCAGCGGCGGCACGACTCCCTATGTCTTCTCTCTCGACAGCGGGACTCTGCCCGCCGGCCTGACCCTGACGACCGGCGGGGTGCTCTCGGGCACGCCGACGGAAGGCGGGTCGTTCCCGATCACCATCAAGGCGACGGACGCGACCACGGGCGGCGCCTATAGCGGCACGCGGGCCTACACCCTGGTCATCGGCGTCCCGTCGATCGCCCTGTCGCCCGCTTCGGGCGCCCTGGCCGGCGGCCTGATCGCCACGGCCTACAGCGATACGGTCACCGCCAGCGGCGGCACGGCCGGCTATACCTTCCAGGTGACCGCCGGCAGCCTGCCGCCTGGTCTGACCCTGTCGACCGGCGGCGCCATCAGCGGCTCGCCGACGGGTGCTGGAACCTACAACTTCACGATCACCGCCACCGACTCCAGCACGGGCTCGGGTCCCTATTCGGGCGCGGCCGCCTACAGCATCACCGTCGCCTCGCCGACGATCACGCTGTCGCCGACCTCGCTCGCCAACGGCGCGGTCGCCTCGGCCTACAGCGCCTCGATCACCGCCAGCGGGGGCACCACGCCCTACAGCTACGCGGTGACCAGCGGCGCCCTGCCGGCCGGCGTCACCCTGTCGACCGGCGGCGCGCTCTCGGGCACGCCGACGGCGGGCGGGACCTTCACCTTCGACGTCACCGCCACCGACAGCTCGACGGGGACCGGCGCGCCGTTCGCCGGCGTGCGGAGCTACAGCCTGACCGTCACGGCGCCGACCATCACGGTCTCGCCGAGCTCCGTGGCCTCGGTCGCGGTCGGCGCGACGGTGAACGAGACGATCACCGCCACCGGCGGCACCAGCGGCTACACCTACGCGGTGACCGCCGGCGCTCTCCCGGCCGGGGTCACCCTGTCCGGCGACACGCTCTCGGGCGCGCCGACGGCCGCGGGTTCGTTCAACTTCACGATCACCGCCACCGACTCCAGCACCGGCGCGGGTCCCTATACGGGGTCGCGCGCCTACACCTGGATCGTCGGCGCGCCGACGATCACGGTCGCTCCGACCTCGCTGTCGAACGGCCAGATCGGTTCGGCCTACAGCCAGACGGTCACCGCCAGCGGCGGCGTCAGCCCTTACGGCTACGCTGTCACCAGCGGCGCCCTGCCGGCCGGCCTGGCCCTGTCGTCGACCGGTTCCATCACCGGCACGCCGACCGCGGCGGGTTCGTTCACCTTCACGATCACCGCCACCGACTCGGCGACGGGGACCGGTGCGCCGTTCACCGGCGGCCGCAGCTACACGATCTCGATCCTGAGCCCGGCGCTGACTATCACGCCGAGCACCCTGTCCGGCATGACGGTGGCTTCGCCCTACACGGCGACCATCACGGCCGGCGGCGGCACCGCGCCGTACAACTACTTCATGTACGGCGGCACGGTTCTGCCGACGGGTCTGTCGCTGTCGTCGACCGGTGAAATCACCGGCACGCCGACCGCTTCGGGCAGCTTCAGCTTCACGATCGCGGCCACCGACGCCTCGACCGGGACTGGCGCGCCGTTCACCGTGGCCCGGGCCTATAACGTCACGGTCGGCGCGCCGACCCTGACCATGAGCCCGGCCAACCTGTCGGATGCGACCCAGCACTCCGCCTACAACGAGACGATCACCGCCACCGGCGGCACGTCGCCCTACACCTACACCGTGACGACCGGCGCGCTGCCGACCGGCGTCACCCTGTCGACCGGCGGTGTGCTCTCGGGCACGCCGACCGTCACGGGAACCTTCAACATCACCATCCGGGCCACCGACTCCACGACCGGCAGCGGGCCGTACATCGTCGAAACGGCCTACAGCCTGGCCGTGAACGTGCCCGCGCCGCCGACGTCGGGGGCGGTCTCCACGACCGTCGCCGCCAACAGCAGCGGCAACACGGTCACCCCGGCCCTGTCCGGCGTGCCGGCGACCTCGGTCGCCGTCGCCACCGCCCCGGCCCACGGGACGGCCACGGTCAGCGGGATGACCTTCCTCTACACGCCGACGGCCGGCTACTCGGGCGTCGACAGCTTCACCTACACCGCCTCCAACGCCGGCGGGCCTTCGGCTCCGGCCACGGTCTCGATCACGGTGACCGCGCCGACCCTCGTGGTCGCCGGGACCCCGACGGGCGGCACGGTGGCGGTCGCCTATACGGACGCGACCTTCACGGCCACGACCGGCACGGCGCCCTACACCTTCGCCGGCGCTTCCCTGCCGACGGGCCTGGCGCTGAGCACGGCCGGGGTGCTTTCGGGCACGCCGACCGCCGCCGGGACGTTCAACGCGGTGATCACGGCTACCGACGCCTACGGGGCGACCGGTTCGGCCAGCTTCCCGATCACCATCGCCGCCCCGACGGTGACGATCACCAGCCCGACGGCCGGCGTTCTGCCGACCGCCACGGCCTTCGTCGCCTACAGCCAGACCTTCGCGGCTACGGGCGGCGTCGCGCCCCGCACCTTCGCGGTCACCGCCGGCGCTCTGCCGCCCGGCCTGACCCTGAGCACGGCGGGCGTGCTCTCCGGCTCGGCGACGGCCACCGGCTCCTACAACTTCTCGATCACGCCGAGCGACGGCTCGGGCTCGCCGGGTCCCTATGCGGGGACTCCGTCGGCCTACAGCCTGACGGTCGGCGCGCCGGCCATGACCCTGTCGCCGGCCAGCGTACCGAACGGCACGGTCACCGTGCCCTACACCGCCACCTTCTCGGCGGCGGGCGGCACGTCGCCCTACACCTACCTGGTCACCGCCGGCGCCCTGCCGACGGGCCTGACCCTCAGCTCGGCCGGCGTGATCTCCGGCGCGGCCGTCCAGGCGGCGAGCGGCAGCTTCACCTTCACGGTGACCGCCACCGACGCCAACGGCTTCACGGTCTCGGGCGCCTACGGCCTGACGATGGCCCAGGTCACCCTGGTCACCGGCTCGCCGCCCAGCGGCGTCGGCGGCCAGGCCTATAGCCAGGCGCTGTCGACCACCGGCGGCACGGGTCCCTACACCTACGCCCTGACCGCCGGCGCCCTGCCGGCCGGGATCACCCTGTCCGCGGCCGGCCAGCTTTCGGGCACGCCGACCGTGGCCGGGACCTTCCCGCTCACCATCACGGCGACCGACGTCAACGGCGCGACGGGCGACACCGTGGTGAACCTTGTGATCGCGGCCCCGACCATCACGCTGCCCCCGCGGCCGCTCGATGGTACGGCCACCGTGCCCTACAGCATCACGCTTGGGGCTATCGGCGGCGTGGCGCCTTACAGCTACGCGGTGACGGCCGGGGCTCTGCCCACCGGCCTGACCCTCGCCAGCAACGGCGTCATCTCGGGCGTCGTGCCGCAGTCGGCCGTGGGGACCTACAACTTCACGGTCACCGCGACGGATGCGAACGGCTTCACGGGCTCCGCGCCCTTCACCTCGACCATCGCCCAGGTCACCCTGACTCTGTCCCTGGCCAACGACACGGTCGAGGCGGGCCAGCCCTACAACGCGCCGGTCGCCACCACTGGCGGCACGGGGCCCTACACCTACAGCCTGACCAGCGGCGCCCTGCCGCCGGGAGTGAGCTTCAGCGCCGGGGTCTTCTCTGGCGTGCCGACCGCGAGCGGGACCTACAGCGTCAACGTCACCTCGACCGACAGCTACGGCGCGGTCGGGACCAGCACCCTGCAGATTGATGTTCTGGATGCTGTCCTCGACCTGACGCCGACCTCGCTGTCGCCGGTGCCCTACGGCATCGCCTTCAGCCAGACGTTCCAGACCACCGGCGGCGTGGCGCCGTACAGCTACACCGTGACTGGCGCCCTGCCGGCCGGGGTGAGCTTCAGCGCCGCCGGCGTGCTTTCGGGCACGCCGACCGAGGCCGGGAGCTTCCCGCTCCAGATCCGGGTCACCGACACCACGGGCGGCCGGGGTCCGTACACCCAGCGTTACGACATGACCCTGGTGGTCAACGAAGCCCCGCCGCCGGTGGTCGAACCGACCAACACCACGACTCCGGCCGGTTCGCCGACGACCATCGACGTCTCGAACCTGATCGACGGCTTCTACGACAGCGTCATCATCGTCGACCCGCCGCAACACGGCACGGCGACGGTCACCGGCAGCGCGTCGCGGATGCGGTCGCAGGGCTCGGGCTCGGTCCAGATCATCTACACGCCGAACCCCGGCTACTATGGTCAGGACAGCTTCACCTACGCCGCCACCGGTCCCGGGGGCACCTCGTCGCCGGCCGCGATCAGCGTCGCCGTCGCCGCCCCGGCCCCGGTCGTGGTCGACGACACCGCTTCGCTCGCCGCCAACGCGACGGTGAACATCGCGGTGACCGCCAACGACACCGGTCCGATCAGCACCATCGCCATCGCCACGGCTCCGAGCCACGGCACGGCGACGGTGTCGGGCCTGACCGTGAACTACGCTCCGGCCACCAACTTCTTCGGTACGGACACCTTCACCTACACGGCCACCGGCGAAGGCGGCACGGGCGGTCCGGCGACGGTCACCGTCACGGTCACCCCGCTGGCCACGCCGACCCAGACCGCTCAGGTCATCACCGTCCTGGCTGGCCAATCGGCCACCCTGGCGGCGACCCAAGGCGCCACGGGCAGCCCGTTCACGAGCGTCACCGTCGCCACCGCCCCGACCAAGGGCACGGCCACGATCA
The DNA here is from genome assembly GCF_057586355.1 of Caulobacter sp. SRI_008. Classification (NCBI taxonomy): domain Bacteria; kingdom Pseudomonadati; phylum Pseudomonadota; class Alphaproteobacteria; order Caulobacterales; family Caulobacteraceae; genus Caulobacter; species Caulobacter sp. SRI_008. The sequence continues at coordinate 14,070 of NZ_JBYCZS010000038.1, read as the reverse complement.
ACGGTCTGAACATCGTCTACACCCCGGCCGCCGGCTTCTCGGGCGCCGACGCCTTCACCTACCGGATCAACAATCCCTTCGGGGCCTCTGATCCGGTGCCGGTGACGGTGACGGTCAACCCGGCGCCGCTCACGGCCCCGCCGATCACCGTCGAGATCCTCGCCGGCCAGAAGGCGGTCGTGAACCTGGTGACCAACGCCAGCGGCGGGCCGTTCATCGGCGCGGCGGTGGTGGCGATCACCCCGGCCAACTCGGGCGCGGCGGTCATCACCAACCCCTCGACCGGCGCCTACACCCTGACCTTCACCCCCGACAACGCCTTCGCGGGCACGGCGGTGGTGACCTACACGCTGAGCAACGCCTTCGCGACTTCGGCCCCCGGCCGGATCAACGTGATCGTCACGGCTCGTCCCGATCCCTCGCAGGATCCGGAAGTGAAGGGTCTGGTCGCGGCTCAGGACGCGGCGGCCATCCGGTTCGCCGACGCCCAGATCGGCAACTTCAACCGTCGCCTCGAGCAACTGCACAACGGCGGCGGCGCGGGTCGCGGGTTCGGGGTCAGCGTCCGCGGCGGCAACACCGAGCGGGAAGACGGGCTGGAAGCGCGCGAGCGGTTCCGCAAGTACGCCAGCCTCGGCATGAACGACGCGGCCGATCCGTCCTCGCCGCTGCTGCCGGCCGCCTCGTCGGCCGACGCGGCGCCCGGGAACGACGGCGAAGACGGCCAGGCCGGTCCCAAGCGCTGGGGCGTGTGGGCCGCGGGTTCGGCCGACTTCGGGATGCGTGACACGGTCGGTTCGCAAAGCGGCTTCCGCTTCACGACCGACGGCATCACCGCCGGCGTCGACTACCGGGTCAACGGGCAGTTCGCCTTCGGTGTGGGCCTCGGCTACGGCCGAGACTCCAGCCGGGTCGGCAAGAACGGCACCAAGAGCCGGGCCGAAAGCTACAGCGCCGGCCTCTACGCCAGCCTGCAGCCGAGCGAGAAGACCTTCGTCGACGGTGTGGTCGGCTTCGGGTCGCTCGACTTCGACAGCCGCCGCTACGTCACCACGACGGGCGAGCTGGTGACCGGCAAGCGTGACGGCGACCAGACGTTCCTGGCTCTGACCTTCGGGTACGAGCACCGGACCCCGACCAGCCTGCTGTCGCCCTACGGGCGCATGGCCTACAGCCGGTCGGTTCTGGACGCCTTCTCGGAGAACGGCGGCGGACCCTACGGTCTGACCTACCACGAGCAGACCGTGCGCAGCCTGACCGGCACGCTGGGCCTGCGCGGGGAGTTCGCCCGCAAGACCGCCGCCGGCCTGCTGGCGCCGCGCTTCCGGGTCGAGTACTCGCACGACTTCGAGAAGGCCGCTGACGCCATGCTCAGCTACACCGACTGGGTGGGCGGGCCGACCTACCGCCTGGCGGTGGATCCGATCGACCGCGACCAGCTGCGGCTGGAGCTCGGGGCCGACCTGACGGTCAAGAGCGGCTGGAAGATCGGTCTGGACTTCGACAACTCGGTGTCGAAGGACAGCGACAGCCAGGGGGTCCGCCTCTCGGTCCAGTCGCCCTTCTGATCGGGACGACGAACTGAAGACTAGGAAGGGCGGCGCCAGCAAAGGCGCCGCCCTTTTTCTTTCCCCTCCCCCGCATCAGCGGGGGAGGGGAACCACCCCCGGGTCGCGCGAAGCGCGCGCCCGAGGAGAGGCTCCGTGGTGGAGGGGGCGAGACTGGGCGAAGTGCCGGCCGTCGCCCCCTCCGTCACGCTGCGTATCCGCAGACTCCCCCGCTGAAGCGAGAGAGGAGCACGAGCCAGAAACGAAAAACGCCCGGCGGGTCGGACCCGCCGGGCGTTCTCGTCTTCAGCGATGCGCGAAGATCAGCGGTCGAAGTTGCGGGCCAGGAGGAAGCCGAACACCGCGCCGGCCACGAAGGTCCCCAGCGCCAGGGCCAGGGGGTGGTCCTCGGCGGCCTTGTGGGCGACTTCGGCCTTGGGCTTGGACCAGGCGATGGCCGCGTCGGTCTTGTCGTGCACGTAGTCGCGGGCGACCTGGGTCTTCTCGGTGGCGGTCTCGGCGACGGTGGCGGCGGCCTTCTTGACCGCGGCGGTGGCCTTCTTGGCGCTGCTCTTGGCGCGGGCGGAAGCGGCGCTGGCCTCGCCGGCGAGATCGGTCTTGATGGTGGCGTCGGTCATCGGCGTCTCCCGATTTGGGGTGTGTTCGAAGGCGCGGCGCTGCGGCGCGCGGCCGTGGGTCTGGAGACTAACACCTGGCGAGCCGGTTTGGTTCGGACAAGAGGGGCGGGCGACAGCTTTTGCGTGTATCGCGCCGCGGGCGTCCCGGAGGGCGGTTCCGAGCGCTCCGGTCCCCCGGCGGCCTCAGTTGTCGCGGACCACCTTCAGCACGGCCTCGCCATAGCGGTCGAGCTTGCCCTGGCCGACGCCGCCGGACTTGCCCAGGGCTGGCAGGGTCGTGGGGCGGGCGGCGGCGATCTCGGCCAGGGTGGCGTCGTGGAAGATGACGTAGGGCGGCACGTGCTGGGCCGAGGCCTGGTCCTTGCGCCAGGCGCGCAGGGCCTCGAACAGCGCCTGGTCGCCCGGCGGCACGGTGAGGGCCTGGCGCCGGCGCAGGCTCTTGCCGCCGGAACCACCCTTGCCGCCGCCGGCCTCGCCGCCCGGGGCCTGGCGCAGCGACACCTGACGCTCGCCGCGATAGACTTGGCGCACGCCCTCGCCGTCGCCCAGGCCGATGAGGGGCCGGCCGTCATTGGGGTCCTCGCGCAGCAGGCCCTCGAACACCAGGGTGTCGAGCAGGTCGCGCCAGCCCTGGGGGCTGAACTCCTTGCCGATGCCGAAGGTCGACATCTGGGCTTCCTGCTGGGTGACGTCCTTGGTCTTGCCCAGCAGGTGATCGATCAATCGGCCGCGTCCGAAGCGCCCGCCCAGGCGATGGGCGGCCGACAGGGCCTTCTGGGCGGCCTGGCTGGCGTCGATCCCGCTCGGCGGCGAGACGCAGATGTCGCAGGTTCCGCAGCGCTCCACCCCCTCTTCGCCGAAATAGCGGCGGACGGCGGCGGCCCGGCAGGTCATGCCTTCGAGCATGGCGTAGAACTGCCGCAGCTTGCGGCTCTGCACCTGCTTGACCTCGTCGGGGGCCTCGCGGCTGTCGATGCGGCGGCCGGCCCAGGCCAGATCCGAGCTGCTGTAGAGGGTGATGCCCTCGGCCGGCTGGCCGTCGCGCCCGGCGCGGCCGATCTCCTGCCAATAGGCCTCGATGGCGGCCGGCGGGTCGGCGTGGATCACGAAGCGGACGTCGGGTTTGTCGACCCCCATGCCGAAGGCGATGGTCGCCACCATCACCGCCTCGTCGGCCTCGAGGAACTGCTCCAGGCGGCGGGCTCGGACGGTCTTGTCGAGGCCGGCGTGATAGGCCAGGGCCGGCACGCCGTTGTCGATCAGCGCCTGGGCCAGCTTTTCGGTCGAGTCCCGGCTGCCGGCATAGACCACGCCGGCCCGGCCCGGTCGCTCGGTGACCAGTTCGATCACCCGGTCATGACCCTTGCCGCGCTTGCGCTCGGCGTTCAGCGCCAGTTCGGGGCGGGCGAAGCTGTCGACGAACTCGGCCGCGCCCTGCAGGCGCAGTTCGGCGCGGATGTCGTCGCGGGTGCGGGCGTCGGCGGTGGCGGTCACCGCCAGGCGCGGGGCGTTGGGGAAGACTTCCGCGATGCGGCCCAGCATCCGGTATTCGGGCCGGAAGTCATGACCCCACTGGCTGACGCAGTGGGCCTCGTCGACGGCCACCAGCGACAGCGGCAGGCGCGACAGCCGCTCCAGCATCCAGCCCTGCATCAGGCCTTCGGGCGACAGGTAGAGCAAATCGAGCTGGCCGGCCTCGATGCGCCGCCAGATCTCGGCGCGCTCCTCGGGCAGGGTGTTTGAGTCCAGGCGCTCGGCGGCGACCCCGGCCTGCTGCAGCCCGGCCACCTGGTCGGCCATCAGGGCGATCAGCGGCGAGACCACCAGGCCCAGGCCCGGGCGGACCAGGGCGGGGATCTGGTAGCACAGGCTCTTGCCGCCGCCGGTGGGCAGCACCGCCAGGGCGCTGCGCCCGGCCAGCAGTTCGCCGACCACCTGGGCCTGCAAGCCGCGGAAGTCCTGGTGGCCGAAGGTGCGGCGCAGGACGTCGCGCGCGGCGTCGAGCGAAGGCGGGGAGGCGAGGGCGGTGGACACGTGGCTCTTCTGGCAGGGGCGGCCGCCCGCGCCAAGGCCGGAAACGGCGGATTTTTTGAGATCCTCTCCATGAAGGGGGAGGTGGCGTGGAGGGGCGGAGGGGCGCCCAGAAGCAAGCCCTAGCCTTTCCCCCGTAAAATCCCCGCGAAAGCGGGGACCCAGGCTTTTTATCGTCAGGCGCCACGCGTTTCAGAAAACACCTGGGTCCCCGCTTTCGCGGGGATTTTACGGATTTGGGGGCCGCTGACGAATAGGCGAAGGCCGCCCACTCTTGACTCTTAGTCAATCGACTAATTAGTCTCCTGGCTCATGAACGAGGTGTTCAAGGCCCTGTCGCATCCCGCCCGCCGCCGCATGGTCGCCATGCTGCGCGACGGGCCGCTGGCGTCGGGCGAGATCGCCTCGCGGTTCGAGATGGCCTGGCCGACGGTCACCGCCCACCTGGCGGCGCTGAAGGCGGCGGGGCTGGTCGAGGCCGAGAAGGACGGCGTCTCCGTCCGCTACCGCTTGGTGATCTCGGCGGTGGAGGAGGCGGTGGCCTTCATGATGGACCTGATGGGCGCGGGCGAGACCGTCGATGCGCCCGACACATCCTTGCGAGAGGAGAACAAGGCATGAGCAGCGAGCATCCGCGCGGCCTGACGTCGCTGGACGGCGTCTCGATCCTGGTGACGGCGGCGATCGGGGCCGCGGCCCTGGCCGTCTGGCGCCTGGGACCGCCCGGCCCGATGCCGATGCACTTCGACCTGGCCGGCCAGGTCGATCGCTGGGGCGACCGGGCGCAGATGGCCCTGGCCATCGGCTTCATCGGCCTGGTGGCCGGCGGCGTCGCCGGGCTGTGCGCGGCGCTTGAGCGACAGGCCAAGGACCCGCTGGGCGAGCGCTTCACCTGGCGACTGGGGCGGATCGTCGGTCTGGCGGTTCCGGCCTTCACCGCGGCCCTGCTGACCAGCGTGGCCTTCGACCTGCTGCCGCGCGTCGGCGGCCAGGACCTTTTCCTGCGGCTGATGATGGGCGGCATGGCCGTGCTGTTCCTGGGGCTCGGCGCCTTCGTCGGCAGGGTCAAGCCCAACCCCGTGGTCGGGGTTCGCACCTACTGGGCGCTGCGCAGCCGCCTGGCCTGGGACAAGTCCAACCGCCTGGCCGGACGGCTGTTGAGCCTGACGGGCCTGCTCGGCCTCGTCGCCGCCCCCGTCGCTCCCCAGCCCGTCGGCTTCCACGTGATGATGATTGGCATCGTCGCCTCGGGGCTGGCCGCCGGTGTCGAAAGCTGGCGGGTCTGGCGCACCGATCCCGACCGCGCCTGAGGGTGACGGATCAGGCTGACGGACGCCGGCGAACCGCGCTATCATGCAACCTGGTCGCGAATCGGGGGATTGCGCCGTGTTCCATAAAGCCATGCGATGGGCGGCCCTGCCGGCCGTGATGATCGCCGTCTCGGCGCAGGCGGCCGGCGGAACGCCCTACGTCAATCATAACTGGGGCTACGCCGTCGCTCTGTCCGGCAAGGTCAGGCTGATCCAGAACACCCCGCCGGCGCCCAACCACGGTTTCGGCGTCCGGGTGGCCAAGCGCGCCTATCTCTGGGTCGACGGCAGTTCGTCGGACGGCGAAAACCTGGCCGAGACCGTCGAGGAGAGCACCGGCTTTCTGCTGCGCGACGAAGGCTGCGTCGTGCTCGAACGCGCCGCCGACAGCCTCGGTGGCCAGCCGGCCCAGCGCCTCGTCCTGCGCTGCCCCGCCGACAAACCCCGGACCGGGACGCAACTGCGGCGCACGGTGATCGCCCTGGCGGCCCCGCCGGGGCATGGCGCGGCCGCCTACTCGGTCAACGTGACCTATCCGGAAGATGGCGGCGCGGAGGCCAGGCGGGCGCTGGCGCTGTTCGACGACGCCCAGCGCGGCTTCCGCTTCCTGGGAAAGCGGTAGGCGGATCGACCGCGTCCCTCGCTCCACGCCAGCCGCCGCGACGACGGGGTTAAACCGCGTTCATCTCTCGTCAATCCTATCGCGTGTTTGGTCGGCGTGAGCTATGACACCGCCACACGGGCGGGGTTGCACGAGACCTAGGGTTACAGATGGCTAACGGCGCCTTCGGCGGAAACAAGCCGGCGAAGACTTCTCGCACGCCCCTCCAGGCGGCGCTCTATTGGGCGACGGTGCTGGGGGTCTGGGGGCTGATCTTCGTGGTCACCTTCTTCGCGGTGTTCGCGCGCGACCTGCCCGATACCTCGAAGCTGTACGACGTCACCCGCCAGCCCTCGATCAACTATCTCGACCGTTCGGGCGCCCTGCTGGCCGTGCGCGGCAGCCAATATGCGCCGCCGGTCGACATCGACGCCCTGCCCGAATACGTGCCGGCCGCCTTCGTCGCCATCGAGGACCGCCAGTTCTACCACCACTTCGGGTTCAACCCCTGGGGCATCGCCCGCTCGCTGATCTGGAACGTCACCCATGACGGCGGCCCCCAGCGCGGCGGCTCGACCATCACCCAGCAGCTGGCCCGCAACCTTTTCCTCAGCCCGGCCCAGAACTACAAGCGCAAGGCCCAGGAGCTGATCCTGGCCGTCTGGCTGGAGCTGAAGTTCAGCAAGAAGCAGATCCTGGCTCTGTACATGAACCGGGTCTATTTCGGCGCCGGCGCCTACGGCATCGAAGCCGCCTCGCAGCGCTATTTCAACAAGCCGGCCTCACAGCTGACGATCGGTGAATCGGCGCTGCTGGCCGGCATGATGAAGGGCCCGGCCCGCTATTCGCCGGTCAGCGCCAGCGAACGCGCCGCCCGCCGCGCCACCGTCGTGCTCGACGAGATGGTGCGCATCAAGGCCATCACCGCCGAGCAGCGCGACGAGGCCTTCAAGACCCCCGTGCAGGTTTCGGCCACCCTGGCCAACCAGCGCGCCCAGTACTTCACCGACTATGTCGACGCCCAGGTCCGTTCGCTAGTCGGCGAGCCCACCGAAGACCTGGTGGTCGAAACGACGCTCGATCTGCCGATCCAGGTCGCGGCCGAGCGCGCCGTGCAGCTGGGCGTCGAGGGCCACCTGAAGCAGGGCGTGCAGCAGGCCGCCCTGGTCGCCATCGACGGCGAGGGCCGCATCCGCGCCTATGTCGGCGGCGAGGACTATGGCGAAAGCCAGTTCGACCGCGCCACCAGCGCCCGCCGCCAGGCCGGCTCGGCCTTCAAGCCGTTCGTCTATCTCACCGCCATGGACCAGGGCCGCAACCCGTCGGTCATGGTGGTCGATGAGCCGGTGAAGATCGGCAACTGGGAGCCGCGCAACTACACCAACACCTTCCTTGGCCCCATGACCCTGCAGACGGCCCTGGCCCAGTCGATCAACACGGTCGCAGCCCGCCTGGCCAACGAGGTCGGCACCAGCAACGTCGCCGCCACGGCCCGTCGTCTGGGCATCACCAGCAAGATCCAGCTGGACCCGTCGATGGCCCTGGGCGCCGTCGAGGTCAGCCCGCTGGAAATGGCCCAGGCCTACGCCCCGTTCGCCAACGGCGGCTTCCTGGCCAAGGGCTACGGCATCGAGCGCATCCGCACCGCTTCGGGCAAGGTTCTCTACGACCACAGCGTCGACAAGCAGCCGCGCTCGTCGGTGATCGGCTCGCCGTCGCTGCAGTACATGAACCAGATGATGCGCCAGGTGGTGAACGGCGGCACCGGCGGCCGCGCCAAGGTCGCCGGCTACGACATCGCCGGCAAGACCGGCACCACCAGCGACTACAAGGACGCCTGGTTCGTCGGCTACACGGGCGGCTTCGTCGCCGCGGTGTGGACCGGCAAGGACGACAACACCGCCATGAAGCGGGTCAGCGGCGGCGGTCCGCCGGCCGAGATCTGGAAGGTGTTCATGAGCTCGGCCCTGCCGCGCCTGAAGGCCACCCCGATCCCCGGCGGCTTCGCCGAGGCGCCCGCGCCAACCAGCGATCCGATCGGCGACCTTCTGAACGCCGGCGAGACGCCGACGGCCGACCCAGGCGCGACCCCGCCTCCGGCCGCTGGTCAGCCGGCCCAACAGACCGCGCCGGAACTGCCGTACTGATCGGGTTTCCTTCTCCCATAGGGAGAAGGTGGCGCGAAGCGACGGATGAGGGGGACGGCGCCTGACGTCGTGCCGGCACGCCGTCTTCGGTCCCTAACCCCTCACCCTCCCACGCTTCGCGCGGGCCCCTCCCTCTCCCTATGGGAGAGGTTTTGGGGAGGCGCGGAACGCCGTCGCCCGACGCGCCGTTGAGCGCCCGATGGGCCTGTTCCTCCACAAATCCCTGCGCCGGCTCGACCTGCGCATGCTGCTCGAATGGGCCTCGCGGCTGGGCTACGCCGCGCGGGGGACGGTCTATGTCGGGCTGGGCGGCCTGGCCCTGCTGGCGGCGGCCGATCTCGTTCCTCGGGCGCGCGGCGCGACGGCGATGCTGGCGGCCTGGGCCAGCTGGCCGCCGGGCCTGGTGCTGATCGCCGTGGTCGCGGCCGGGCTGATCGGCTTTTCGCTCTGGCGGGCCTTGCAGGCGGTGTTCGACGCCGACCGCCACGGGACCTCGCCCAAGGCCTGGGCGATCCGCGCGGGCCAGGCGGTCAGCGGCGTCGTCTACGGCTCGCTGGCCTGGTCGGCCCTGGAGTTGCTCGACGCTTTCGAGGACGTGGGCGAGGCCGACGAGGAACAGACCGCCGACGCCACGGCCGCGACCATCCTGGCCCTGCCCCATGGCGACCAGCTGCTGATGGCGGCGGGCCTCGTTTTGCTGGGCGTCGGGATCGGCGGGGTCGTCCAGGGCCTGGCGCAGGACTTCGCCAAGCGCCTGGACTGCGGCGAGGCGGCTTGTCGCCGGCTCGTGCCCCTGGCGCGGTTCGGCTATGCGGCGCGCGGGCTGGCGACGCTGTGCGTGGGCCTGTTCGTGGTCGGCGCCGGCTGGCACGCCCGCAGCAGTGAAGCCCGCAGCTGGGCCGGGGCCTTGCAGGCCCTCGAACGCCAGCCGTTCGGCGCCTGGCTGCTGGGTCTGCTGGCCCTGGGGCTGGCGGCGTTCGGCGTCTTCGGCTTCGGCGAGGCCGTCTATCGCCGCATCCGGCCGCCGGCGGAGATCGGGTGATGAACACCCTTCTCCCATAGGGAGAAGGTGGCGCGAAGCGACGGATGAGGGGTTACGGCGCCTGACGTCGTGCCGGCACGCCGTCTTCGGTCCCTAACCCCTCACCCTCCCACGCTTCGCGCGGGCCCCTCCCTCTCCCTATGGGAGAGGGGAACTAAGCGTCGAACGCCGCGATGATCGGGCAGGGGCCTTCATCGCCGGCGCTGCAGGTGTGCAGCAGGCGCGACAGGCCGGCGCGGGCGGCTTGCAGCTCGGCGATCTTGCCGTCGAGGTCGGCAATGCGCTCACGGGCCAGTTCTCGGGCCCGGGCGCGGTCCTGGCCGGCGTCGAGGGCCAGGAGTTCGCCGATCTGCTCCAGGGTGAAGCCGGCCGATTGCGCCGAGCGGATGAAGCGCAGCCGCCGCACGGCCTCGTCGCCGTAGCGCCGCACGCCCTCACCACGCTCGGGCGTCTCCAGCAGGCCCCGGCGCTGGTAGTAGCGGACGGTCTCCACCCCCACCCCGCCGGCCCGGGCCAGCCCCGCAATGGTATCCGCCGCCATCCCTTGACTCCGTACCATGGTACGGAACCCATATGAGGCGGGTCCGGTTCGCGTACAAGGAGATCCGCCGTGAGTTCAGCCGCCCCGAAGACCGCCGTCCTCTACCGCATGGTGATGGACAAGCACGTCTGTCCCTACGGCCTGAAGGCCCGCCACCTGCTGCGCGCCCGGGGCTACGCGGTCGAGGATCATCACCTGACGACGCGGGAGGAGACCGACGCCTTCAAGGCCCAGCACGGGGTCAAGACCACGCCGCAGGTGTTCATCGGCGGCGAGCGGATCGGCGGCTTCGACGACCTGCGGCGGTTCTTCGGCGGCAAGCCGCGCGATCCCAAGGCCAAGACCTACCAGCCGGTGATCGCCCTCTTCGCCATGACCGCCCTGCTGGCCCTGGCGGCGGCCTATGTGGTCGACGGCACGCCCCTCACCCCGCGCGCGGTCGAGTGGTTCATCAGCTTTTCCATGGTGGTGCTGGCGATCCAGAAGCTGCGCGACGTCGAGAGCTTCTCGTCGATGTTCCTGGGCTACGACCTGCTGGCCAAGCGCTGGGTGCCCTATGGCTACGTCTATCCGTTCGCGGAGGGTCTGGCGGGGGTGCTGATGACGGCCGGGGTGCTGACCTGGTTCTCCGCGCCCCTGGCCCTGGTGATTGGCGGGATCGGCGCGGTGTCGGTGTTCAAGGCCGTCTATCTCGACAAGCGCGACCTGAAATGCGCCTGCGTCGGCGGCGACAGCAACGTGCCGCTGGGCGGGGTGTCGCTGCTGGAGAACGTGATGATGGTGGCGATGGCGGTGTGGATGCTGGTTCGCGGCCACTAACCCTCTCCCTGAAGGGAGAGGTGTCGGCGAAGCGGACGGAGAGGGAAGGGACGGCCAGCCTCGCGGAAGCTGAAACCGTCCCCCCTCCGGCCCTCTGGGCCACCTCCCCCAGAGGGGGAGGATTTCTTAGTGAACCCCCAGCGCCTCAGGCGTCACCGCCACGAGGTCTTCCGCCCCCAGGGTCACGGCCGCCAGCTGACCCGGGACCTGGGCCAGGACGCTCTCGGCATAGACCCGCAGCAGTTGGCCGCGCAGGGCTTCGGCTTGCGGCGCCAGGGCGCCCTTGGCCAGCATCCAGCCGCCGACCGTGTCGCCCAGCAGCTTCAGATAGGCCGTGGCGCCCGAGAGGGCGTCGGGCATGGCGCGGGCGCGGCGGTCGACCAGCCAGGCGGTGGCCGAGGCGGCGGCGTTCAGGGCGGCTTCCAGGCGGCCGGCGACCGGGGTCAGCGAGGCGTCGGCGGCCTTCAGGGCCTCGATGGTGTCGCGGATGTCGTCCATCAGGTCGGCCACGGCCTGGCCGTCGGCCAGACCCAGCTTGCGGCCGATCAGGTCGATGGCCTGGATGCCGTTGGTGCCCTCGTAGATCGGGGTGATGCGGGCGTCGCGATAGTGCTGGGCCGCGCCCGTCTCCTCGATGAAGCCCATGCCGCCGTGGATCTGCACGCCCAGCGAGGCGACCTCGACGCCGACGTCGGTCGACCAGGCCTTGGCGATCGGGGTCAGCAGCTCCTCGCGCAGCTTGGCGGTGGCGCGCACGGCCTCGTCGGCGGCGGCGTGGGCCAGGTCGGCGGCGACGGCGGTCGACAGGCAGATGCCGCGGGCGGCCTCGATCTTGGCCTTCATCAGCAGCAGGGTGCGGCGCACGTCCGGGTGGTCGAACAGGCGCGAGGGATAGGCGCCGGTCCAGGCCGAGCGGCCCTGCACGCGCTCGAGGCTGAAGTTCAGGGCCTGCTGGTAGGCGCGCTCGGCGATGGCGGTGCCCTGGGCGCCGACCTGCAGGCGGGCGGCGTTCATCATCGTGAACATGTGGGCCACGCCCTGGTGCAGCTTGCCGACCAGTTCGGCCTTGGCGCCTTCGAACAGCATGACGCAGGTGGGCGAGCCGTGGATGCCCAGCTTGTGTTCCAGGCCGCCGACGCGCACGTCATTGGCCGCGCCCGGCTTGCCGTGCTCGTCGATCAGCACCTTGGAGGCCAGGAACAGCGACACGCCCTTCACGCCGGGAGGGGCGTCGGGGGTGCGGGCCAGAACCAGGTGGACGATGTTGTCGGTGGCGTCGTGGTCGCCCCAGGTAATGAAGATCTTCTGGCCCGACAGGGTGTAGCCGCCCTGGCCGTCCGGCGTGGCCATGGTGGTCAGGGCCGCCAGGTCCGAGCCGGCCTGCGGCTCGGTCAGGTTCATGGTGCCGGTCCATTCGCCCGACACCAGCTTGGGCAGGAACACGCTCTTGTGGCGCTCGGTGCCGTGCAGGGCCAGGGCCTCGATGGCGCCCAGGCTCAGCATTGGGCACAGGCCGAAGGCCATGTTGGCCGCCTGCACCATCTCCAGCGTGGCGATCTCCAGCGCCTTGGGCAGGCCTTGGCCGCCGTGCTCGGGCGCGGCCGCCAGGCTGGTCCAGCCGGCCTCGGCGAAGGCCTTGTAGGCGTCGGCGAAGCCGGGCGCCGAGCGCACCACGCCGTTCTCGAGCTTGGCGCCCACCAGGTCGCCCTGGCGGTTGATCGGGGCCAGCACCTCGGCGGCGAACACGCCGGCGGCTTCCAGCACGGCGTCCACGGTGTCGGAATCGGCCTCGGGATAGGCCTCGGCGAGCTGGTCGAAGCCGGCCACGTGGCGCAGGGCGAAGGCGAGGTCGCGGACGGGGGCGCGGAAGGTCATGCAGGGGCCGATCTGTTCAAGCGTCGGGTTGGGGGTATGTGATCCCTGTTTAGATCGCGCGACCCGCCGCGCCAAGGACCGCCAGGCGATCACGGCTTCGTGAGGAGACGCCCCTTCAACTGGACGGTGAAGTTCCTAAGTCGGGTAATCGCAACCGTCACTATGACAGTTTGGAGAACTGAACCCATGGCTCGCCCCTTCGCCTACGCCATTCTGGCCGGCGCCCTTCTCGCCGCTCCCCTCGCGGCCCCGGTCGCCGCCCTGGCGCAACCGGCGACGGATCCCGCCGCCGCCCCGGCCGGGACCTGGGCTCTGGACAAGCGCCACGCCAGCCTGACCCTGCGCGTGCGCCACTTCGGCACCTCGAACTACACCTTCCGCCTGTCGGGCCTCGACGGCTCCTACAGCTTCGACCCGGCCAAGCCGCTGGACTCCAAGGTATCGATCACGGTCGACCCGAAGTCGGTCGACACCGGCCTGCCCAACTTCAACAAGGAAATCTCGGACGATCCGAAGTTCTTCGACTCGGCCAAGTATCCGACGATCACCTTCGTCTCGACCAAGATCGAGCAGACCTCGGCCGGCAAGGGCAAGCTGACCGGCGACCTGACCTTCCGCGGCGTGACCAAGCCGGTGACCCTGGACGTCACCTACAACGGCTTCGCCAAGACCCCGTTCGGCTCGCAGATCATGGGCTTCTCGGCTGTCGGCAAGATCAAGCGCTCGGAGTTCGGCTTCACCCACCTGGTTCCGATGGTGGGCGACGACGTCGACCTGGCGATCGAAGCTGAATTCAATCCGAAGAAGTAAGATCCTGACTTAAAGGACGGGCCTATGACCGCCGAGACGCTTTCGAAACCCGCCTCGGCGGCGGGTCCTGCCCGTTATTCTACGGTGGCGATCATCCTGCACTGGCTGATCGCCGCCGCCCTGATCTTCCAGGTGATCCTGGGGTGGCGGGCCGACGACGGCCCCAAGGGCGCGACCACCTTCGCCCTCTTCCAGCTGCACAAGTCGATCGGCATCACCATCCTGGTGCTCAGCGTCGCGCGCCTGATCTGGAAGCTGACCCACAAGTCGCCGCCGGCCCCGGCCGGCCAGCCGACCTGGGAGAAGATCGCCGCCCACGCCGTGCATGTCGGCTTCTACGTGATCATGATCGGCCTGCCGCTGACCGGCTGGATCATCGTCTCGACCAGCCGCATCAACATCCCGACCCTCCTGTTCGGCGCCATCCCCTGGCCGCACCTGCCGGGCCTGCCCGAGCTGGCCGCCGGGGCCAAGGACGCCTGGAACAACATCGGCCACCTGGGCCACGGCCTGCTGGTCAAGTTCACCTACCTGCTGCTGGCCCTGCACCTGGGCGCGGTGGCCAAGCACCAGATCCTCGATCGCGACGAGGTGTTCGGCCACATGGCCGCCGGCGCCAAGCCGGGCCTGAAGGAGCCGCGCCTGTGGCTGGCCGCCGCCGGCTTCGCCGCCGTGGTCGCCGCCGCCTATCTCTACACGCCCGCCAAGG
>NZ_JBYCZS010000037.1:0-43221 GCF_057586355.1 Caulobacter sp. SRI_008 | reverse complement strand
GGGGGGGGGTGGGGGGGGGGGGGGGGGGGGGCCCCCAGCGCCGCGCTTACCCCCTCCGGCCCTCCGGGCCACCTCCCCCTTCAGGGGGAGGGCCTGAAACATCACCCCCCAACGGCCCCCGAGCCGAAGTCGAACTGCTCGGGCTTGGGCTTGCCGCCGCCGAAGGCCCAGGTGAAGCCGAAGAACGCCGCCCGCACATTGGCGGTGCGCACGGTCACGTCCTTCAGGGTCGGGGTGTCGGTGACGACCTTGTCCTCGAAGCTGTCCAGCGCGTCCTGCACCGTCACGACCAGCGACAGCCGGTCGTTGACCTTCCGGCGGTAGCCCAGATTGACCATCTGGAACGGCTCGCGGTGGCCCTGCGGGGTCAAGCGCTTGCCCGAGCTGAAGGCGTTGATCTGGAAGAAGTCCTTGGGTGTGGCCTGCCAGTTGACGTTGGCGCGGCCCGACAGGGTGGTGGCCGAGCGCGTGCCGGTGAAGCCCAGGTTGGTCGCGTCGATCTCGTTCCAGAAGGCGTTGGCGCTGACGTTGTAGCTGATCTTCGGCGTCAGGCGGCCGTTGGCCACCAGTTCCAGCCCGCCGTTGCGGCTCTGGCTGAGGTTCTCGCGGGTGGTCAGCAGCACGCCATTGCCCAGGTCGCGGACGACGTCGGTCACGACGCCGTCGCTGGTGCGGTAATAGGCCGTGGCCAGGTAGTAGGCCGGACCCTTGCGGTACTGCCAGCCCAGCTCGAACGAGTCGGTGACCTGCGGCTTCAGGAAGGGATTGCCGGCCCGGTAGTTCTGCGGGTCCTGATAGACCGGATAGGGGTTGAGGTCCTGGACCTGCGGGCGCTGGACGCGGCGGCTGTAGCTGGCCTTGAAGCTGTTGTTCTCGTTGACCGTGTAGCCCAGGTGCAGGCTGGGATAGACCTTGAAGTAGTCGTTCGAGACCTTCTGGCCGCTGGTCACCTGGTTGGCGTCGAACTGCACCTGCTCGGCCCGCAGCCCGCCCTGGGCGGTGAAGTCTCCGAAGGCGTGCTCGTAGGTGACGTAGCCCGCATAGACGTCTTGGTCGTAGAGGAAGCGGTTGGTGCGCGCGGCGCTGACCGTCAGGGCGTTCCAGGACGGGCCGGTCTCGCCGTGATTGTCGTAGTCGTTCTTGGTCCACTCGAAATCGACGCCGGTCTTCAGCGTGCCGCCGCCGACGCCGGGCTGGGCGTAGTCGGTCTTGAAGTTGGTGCGCTTCTGCTTGGCCCCGAAGCCGAACCGCTCATAGAGGTCGCTGGCGGCGGCGTAGTCATTGACGGCGCTGGAGTCGCGCGAGAATTCGGTCTCCTCGTACTCCAGGTGGGCGGTCAGCAGGTGCTCGGCGCCCTTGAACTGGCGACGCCAGTCGGCGCTGACGCCGGCGTTGTCGCGGGTCATGGACGCGTCGGTCGAGCGCGCATAGTCGGAGGCCGCGCCGACATAGTCGTAGGTCTCCTCGCCCGTGGTGTCGAACTTCATGCGGCGATAGCGGACCTCGCCGCTCAGGCGGTCCTTGGGCGTGACGTCGTAGTCAACGCCGCCGCGCAGATTGACCATGTCGCCCTTGTTCTCGAAGGCGCCGTCCTGGCTGCTGGCGCCGGCGGCGGTCTGGCGCTGGATCGACTGCCAGGCCTCCTGCTTCTCGTGGCGCAGGCCGACATCGCCCGACAGGGTCAGCTTGTCCTTCACGTAGTTGCCGCTGACGCCGCCGTTGTAGCGGCCGTCGGTGCTAGCGTTCAGGCGCACCGTGCCCGTGCCGCCGGGCTTGCGGGTCTTCTTGGTGACCAGGTTGATGATCCCGGCCGTGCCGTCGGGACGGAAGGCGGCCGAGGGGTTGGTCATCACCTCGACGCGGTCGATCTGGTCGGCCGGCATAGCCTGCAGGGCGTCGCCGCGGCCGTCGCCGTTGAACATGCCCGAGGGCTTGCCGTCGATCAGGATGGTGACGCTGCTGTCGCCGCGCAGGCTGACATTGCCCTGCACGTCGACCTCGACCGAGGGGATGTTGCGCAGGGCGTCGGCGATCGAGCCGGTGCGGGCGGAAAGGTCGTTGGAGACGCTGTAGCTGCGGCGGTCGATCGAGCTGCGCATGGCGGTGCTGTCGCCGGTGACCGTCACGCCCTCGACGGCGGCCGGGGCCGCGCCCTTCGGGGCGGCGGGCGCGGCCGCCGGGGCTGCGGTCTGGGCCAGGGCCAGGCACGGCGCCGCGATCATGGCGGCGGCGGAAAGCAGGATGGTCTTCAGGCGCAAGGCGCGCTCCCCCGAGGTCGTCGGTCGAGGCGCCGCGAGCGGACGTTCCGCGCTGGTCTCGACCTCAAGCGGTAAAGCGCGGCCGGTTTCACGGGGCAAATTTCTTTTCGGCAATGTTGCAGTAGGGCCAGGCCGCGTGGCGCCGGCGCCACGCTTCAGTCACAGCCCGGCCCGGCGCTGGACGACCCGAAAATGACAACGTTGCCATCGCCCCTTGCGAGCGCCGTCGGACCTGACACTATCCGCTGGCGGCGCGGCGGCTTGCGAAGCGGGAATCCCGCAAAAACGGCCGCTTGCGCGCTGATACCGGTAACACTAAGGTCGCCGGCAACTAAGGTCCCTACGGGGGCGCGTTAGGGATCAAACATGGCTCCTAGAGGGAGCCAGTTCGGGGAGGACTCCAGTGGCATCAGTTTCCAGCGCCGGACCAAGCGCCGGCATGAGCGCCGACGGCGCGAAGGTGAACATGGCCTTCGTCGCCGCCATCGTGGCCGTGGCCACCATCGGCGGCTTCATGTTCGGCTACGACAGCGGCGTCATCAACGGCACCCAGGAAGGCCTGAACAGCGCCTTCAAGCTCACCGAGTTCGGCACCGGCCTGAACGTCGCCGCCATCCTGATCGGCTGCGCCGTCGGCGCCTTCGCGGCGGGCCGCCTGGCCGACGTCTGGGGCCGCCGCACGGTGATGATCATCTCGGCCCTTCTGTTCGTGATCAGCGCCCTGGGCACGGGCGCGGCCCATACCTCGACCGTCTTCGTCATCTTCCGCCTGATCGGCGGCCTGGGCGTCGGCGCGGCCAGCGTGCTGTGCCCGGTCTACATCTCGGAAGTCACGCCCGCCAACATCCGCGGCCGCCTGTCGTCGGTGCAGCAGATCATGATCATCACCGGCCTGACCGGCGCGTTCGTGGCCAACTACGTGCTGGCCCACACCGCCGGCAGCTCGACCGCCGAGTTCTGGCTGGGCCTGCCCGCCTGGCGCTGGATGTTCTGGATGCAGGTCATCCCGGCCGGCGTGTTCTTCCTGGCCCTGCTGACCATTCCGGAAAGCCCGCGCTTCCTGGTCGCCAAGGGCAAGGACGCCCAGGCCGAAGCCATCCTGTCGCGCCTGTTCGGGGCCGGCACGGGCGCGGCCAAGGTCGCCGAGATCCGCGCCTCGCTGAGCGCCGACCACAAGCCGAAGTTCTCCGACCTGCTGGACCCCACGACCCGCAAGATCCGTCCGATCCTGTGGGCCGGCCTGGTCCTGGCGATCTTCCAGCAGTTCGTCGGCATCAACATCGTCTTCTACTACGGCTCGGTGCTGTGGCAGTCGGTGGGCTTCACCGAGGACGACAGCCTGAAGATCAACATCCTGTCGGGCGCCCTGTCGATCGTGGCGTGCCTGGCCGCCATCGCCCTGATCGACCGCATCGGCCGCAAGCCGCTGCTGCTGATCGGCTCGGCCGGCATGGCCGTGACCCTGGGCGTGCTGACCTGGTGCTTCTCGACCGCCACCACGGTCAACGGCGCCCTGCACCTGGACGCCTCGGTCGGCCCGATCGCCCTGGTCGCCGCCAACCTCTACGTGATCTTCTTCAACCTCTCCTGGGGTCCGGTCATGTGGGTCATGCTCGGCGAGATGTTCCCCAACCAGATGCGCGGCTCGGCCCTGGCCGTCGCCGGCTTCGCCCAGTGGATCGCCAACTTCGCCATCTCGTTCAGCTTCCCGTCGATGGCGAAGCTGAGCCTGTCGGCGACCTACGGCTTCTACGCGGCCAGCGCCGTGGTCTCGTTCTTCCTCGTCCAGAAGCTCATCCACGAGACCCGTGGCAAGGAGCTGGAGGCGATGGAGGGTTGAGGCAAAAACCTCCCCCCGTGGGGGAGGCGACCGCGAAGCGGTCGGTGGGGGGATGAAGGCCAGCGCCTCGGCGGCTGAAAACGTCCCCCCTCCGTCGCCTTCGGCGACACCTCCCCCACAGGGGGAGGTTCCTCGACAGACAAACGCCCGGGAGCCCCGCTCCCGGGCGTTTTCTTTTGCCCTCGCCAGTGACAGCGTTATCGTCGGAAAATGGGCTATGACACCGGTAGACAAAGCGACGCCGCGCCGCTTAAGTGACCGGTAACAGGCCAGCGCGACGCAGGATGCGCGGCCCAGTCTTCGGGAAGGAAACACATGGCCGACCTCAGCCGCCGCGGAGCCTTGGGTTCCCTACTGACCGGAGCGGCGGCAGCCGCCGCCCTGCCCTCCGCGGCTTCGGCGCAAGGCGTCGGCGCCCTGCCCGCCAAGAGCGCGACCGGCCCGACCTGGACCAAGGGGATCGAAGGCCAGCGCAAGGCCGACCTCGGCGACGGGACCTTCCTCAATCCCATCCTGGCCGGCGACCATCCCGATCCGTCGATCCTCAAGGACGGCGACGACTACTACATGACCCACTCGTCGTTCGACGCCTATCCGGGCCTGCTGATCTGGCATTCGAAGGACCTGGTGAACTGGACGCCGGTGGCGCCGACCCTGAAGACCAACATCGGCTCGGTCTGGGCGCCGGAGCTGTGCAAGCACAAGGGCCGCTACTACCTCTACATCCCGGCCAAGTTCCCCAAGAACAACACCAGCTACGTGATCTGGGCCGACAAGATCGAAGGCCCGTGGTCCGAGCCTATCGACCTGAAGCTGCCCGGCTATATCGACCCCGGCCACGTGGTCGACGAGAACGGCGAGCGCTGGCTGTTCCTGTCCGGCGGCGACCGCATCAAGCTGGCCCCGGACGGCCTGTCGACCGTCGGCAAGCCCGAGCACGTCTACGATCCCTGGCGCTATCCGGACGAGTGGGACGTCGAGGGCTTCTCGCCCGAAGGCCCCAAGGTGATGAAGCGCGGCGACTGGTTCTACATGATCACCGCCGTGGGCGGCACGGCCGGCCCGCCGACCGGCCACATGGTCATCGCCGCCCGCGCCAGGTCGCTGGCCGGTCCGTGGGAGAACCATCCGAAGAACCCGCTGGTCCGCACCGTCGACAACGCCGAGAAGTGGTGGTCGCGCGGCCACGCCACCCTGGTCGAGGGCCCCACGCCCGGCGACTGGTGGACGGTCTATCACGGCTACGAGAACGGCTATTGGACGCTTGGCCGCCAGACCCTGCTGGCCCCGGTCACCTGGACCAAGGACGGCTGGTTCGAGATCGGCGGCGGGGATCTGGCCAAGCCCATCAAGAAACCCAAGGGCGGCAAGAGCGGTCCGCACGGCATGGCGCTGTCGGACGACTTCAGCGCCGACAAGTACGGCGTGCAGTGGAACTTCTTCGATCCCAAGCCGGGCGAGCAGGACCGCATCAGCCGCGCGAACGGCGTGCTGACCCTGAAGGGCGCGGGCGAGGCCCCCTCGACGGGCTCGCCGCTGATCTTCGTCAATGGCGACCAGGCCTATGAGATCGAGTGCGAGATCGAGGTCGATCCGGAGACCCGGGCGGGCCTGATCCTGTTCTACGACCGCCAGCTCTATTGCGGCCTGGGGTTCGACGCGAAGAACTTCGTCACCCACCAGTACGGCATCGAGCGCGGCCGTCCCGCCAATCCGCACGGGAGCAAGATGCTCCTGCGCCTGCGCAACACCCGCCACATCGTCGCCTTCCACACCTCGGGCGACGGCGGGGCGACCTGGAAGCGGTTCGACCGCGGCATGGAGGTCAGCGGCTACCACCACAATGTGCGCGGCGGCTTCCTGATGCTGAAGCCGGGGCTCTACGCCGCCGGCAAGGGCTCGGCGCGGTTCCGGAACTTCAAGTACCGGGCGCTGGACTGAGCGTAGATCCTCCCCCTCTGGGGGAGGTGGCCCAGAGGGCCGGAGGGGGCCAGCGCCGGCGCTAGACCCCCTCAGTCGCTCCGCGACAGCTCCCCCAGAGGGGGAGCATCTTCCATCCCAGACCTCGGAGCTGACATGCGCCTGAAGTCCCTCCTCCTCGCCGCGGCCCTGATCGCCGCGCCCCTCGCCGCCCCAATGGCCGCACACGCCCAGGAACCCGAGCCGCCCGTCTTCCGCGCGGTGAAGGTCGTGCTGGTCGGCGACTCCACCACCGCCGTGATCGGCGGCTGGGGGCCCAGCTTCTGCGGCCAGCACCTGACGTCGTTCGCCGCCTGCATCAACCTGGCGCGCGGCGGGCGCTCCAGTGGCAACTACCGCGCCGAGGGGTCCTGGCGCGTGGCGCTGAAGGAGATCGGCTCGGGCGGCTTCACCGACACCTATGTGCTGATCCAGTTCGGCCACAACGACCAGCCGGGCAAGCCGGGCCGCTCGACCGACCTCGCCACCGAGTTCCCCGCCAACCTCAAGCGCTATGTCGAGGAGGTGCGCGCGGCCGGCGGCAAGCCGGTGCTGGTCACCCCGCTGACCCGTCGCCAGTTCAAGGACGGCAAGCTGATCGACGACCTGGGTCCCTGGGCCGAAGCGACACGCAAGGTCGCCGCCGAGACCGGGACGCCGCTGGTGGACCTGCACGCCAAGTCCTACGCCGCCGTCCAGGCCATGGGCGCGGCCGAGGCCACCCGCTTCGCCCAGCAGCCGCCGCCCGCCGAAGTGCTGGCCGCCGCGCGGACCGGCACGACGATCAGCCCCCAGCCGGCGGCTCCCGCGGCGCCCGGCGCGGCGCCCGCCGCCCAGGCCCAGAACAACGCCGCCGTCGAGCCGATGGGCCAGGCCAAGCTGTCGTTCGACTACACCCACCTGGGCCGCGACGGCGCCGACTACTTCTCGAAGATCGTCACCGACGAGCTGGCCGTCGCCGTGCCGGCGCTGCGACGGTATCTGGTGCCGTAGCGACAGGGGCTGGCGCGTCAAAGCTACACGTGTAAGCTGCCAGCATGACGCGCATCGCTTCCGCCCTCGTCGCCGTCGGACTGGCGCTCGGCCTGTCCGTGCAGGCCCACGCCGCGACGGCGCCGTCGACGGCCGCCTGCGCCGCGGCCAAGGTGTTGCTGGAAGACATCTTCAGTCGCTCGCCGCCGGGCAAGACGGCCCTCGACGAAGCCGCGGCCGGCGAAGGCGCCGGGCGCCTCGTCAAGCAGTTGGCGGACCCGCGCGCCGCCAGCATCGCCGACGGCGCCTGGCGATCGCCCGAGCCTGGGCCGGTCAGCGTGAAGCCGCCGTCGACGGCGACCATCAAGGCCTTCCGGACGGCTCGCCACACGAGCGCCACGGCGTGCGAGGACATTCGCCTGGAGGCCGGCGCGCGCGGCGTCCTGCTTGGCGCCTCATACGAAACCGTCGCCCCGCCCGATCGCAAGGGGCGCTACACCCGCACGCTGCATGTGATCGGCCGGCCGGTCGTCTCGCCGGACGGAACCGAGGCCCTGGCCTACGCCTCGGAAGCCTATGGGCCGCTGGCGGCTTCCGGCGGCCTGGTGCTGCTGCGCAAGAGCCGCGACGGAACCTGGAAGATCGTCGGCCGCCTGGGCCTCTGGATCTCCTAGGTCGCCTGCGGCGGATCGACGTTCAGGCTCATTGCGTGGTCCTCGTACTTCGACAGACTCAGGACGAGATTTTCGTCTCAGATCCCCCTACCCCAGCAGGCAGGTCAGCACGGCCTTCATCGTCCGGGCGATGGCCGTGCGGTCCTGGTCGGGGTGGTTGACGCTGCGCATGACCAGGCCGTCGAACATGGCGCCGATCATCTCGGTGCGGGCGGCGAACTCCTCGTCGCTCCATTCGGGCTTACGGCTGCGCTCCAGCATGCTGCGGGCCAGCAGGCGCTCCTGCTCGTCGGCGGCGCGGACGATGGCGGCGACCTTGGGATTGCGCGAGGCCTCGGCCATCACCTCCAGCACCAGCGGCGCGCGGCGCGGGTCGTAGCACTTGCCCACGGCGTCATCGATGTGCTCGAGCATGGCGTCGAGCAGCGTGCCCGGCCGGCTTTCCAGTTCGGCGAACTTCTCGCGCATCTCGGCCAGGTCCTGGGCGACGATCGCCGCGACCATGGCTTCCTTGTTCTCGAAGTAGCGGTAGATCTGGCCCACGCTGAGGCCGGCGGCCTTGGCGATCTCGGCCATGCTGGCGCCATGGAAGCCCGAGCGACGCACGATGTCGCAGGCCGCATCCAGAATCTGCTGCCGCCGCGCCTCGGGCGTCGGCTTGGCGCTTGAACTCACGTCGACCATCGAGGGTCTCGCTCTCCATTACATTTCCGTCAGGTCAACCGAGCCGGCCTGCCGGGGTGTTGACTTCGCCTTACCCCGGGCCTATGTCCAGCGCAATTGAGAATGAACGTTCATTCTCAAATTGTTCATCATAGGCGCGTCGTCAAGGGTCCCTCCCTCCTTGCGGCGCTCTGACGCTCCGGGGATATCCATGGCTATCAAACGTCCGCTCGCCGCTTCGGCGGTTCTTCTGGCGGCTGTCTCGCTCACCCTCGTCGCCTGCGGGCAAGGCAAGGGCGGAGCCGCGGGCGGCATGGGCGCGGGCGGGCCGACGCCCGTGGGCGTGGTGGTCGTGAAGACCGAGCCGGTGACCCTGACCAGCGAACTTCAGGGCCGCACCTCGGCCTATCTGGTCTCGGAAGTGCGTCCGCAGGTCGGCGGCATCGTGAAAGCCCGCCTGTTCCAGGAAGGCGGCTACGTCCGCGCCGGCCAGCCGCTCTACCAGATCGACCCGGCCACCTTCCAGGCGGCGGTCAACAGCGCCCAGGCGGGCCTGGCCCAGGCCCAGGCGACCTACACCGCCGCCAAGCTGAAGGCCGACCGCTACAAGGAGCTGGTCGCCGTCAACGCCGTCTCCAAGCAGGACAACGACGACGCCCAGGCCAGCGCCCAGCAGGCCGCCGCCAACGTCGCCGCCCAGAAGGCCGCCGTCGACAGCGCCCGCATCAACCTGGGCTGGACCCGCGTGGTCGCCCCGATCTCGGGCCGCATCGGCAAGAGCTCGGTGACCCCCGGCGCCCTGGTCACCGCCAGCCAGACCACCGCCCTGGCGACCATCCAGAACCTCGACAAGATCTATGTCGACCTGACCCAGTCGTCGGCCGAACTGCTGCAGTTGCAGCGCGACCTGGCCGGCGGCCAGATCGGCCGCTCGGGCTCGGCCCAGGTGACCCTGAAGCTGGAAGACGGCTCGACCTACCCGGTCGCCGGCCGCCTGGAGTTCGCCGACGTCACCGTCGACCAGACCACCGGCTCGTTCGGCCTGCGCGCCACCTTCGACAACCCCAACGGCACCCTGCTGCCGGGCATGTACGTCCGCGCCACCCTGGGCAAGGGCGTGGCCTCCAACGGCGTGCTGATCCCGCAGGCCGGCGTCAGCCGCGACCCGAAGGGCGCCGCCACTGTGACCGTCGTCAACGCCAAGGGCGCGGCCGAGACCCGTCCGATCACCGTCGGCCAGACGGTCGGCGACAAGTGGCTGGTCACCTCCGGCCTGAAGGTCGGCGACCAGGTCATCGTCGAAGGCCTGCAGAAGGTCCGTCCCGGCGCGCCCGTGAAGGCCGCCGTCATCACCGCTCAACGCTAAGGCCGGACCGTCATGTTGTCCCGTTTCTTCATCGACAGGCCCATCTTCGCGTGGGTCGTCGCGATCGTGATCATGCTGGCGGGGGCGCTCGCCATCCGCACGCTGCCGATCGCCCAGTATCCCGAGATCGCCCTGCCGCAGGTCTCGGTCTCCGCCAACTATCCCGGCGCCTCGGCCAAGACGGTCGAAGACAGCGTCACCCAGGTCATCGAACAGAAGATGAAGGGCCTGGACGGGCTGGACTACATGTCGTCGACCAGCGACAGCTCCGGCTCGGCCACCACGACCCTGACCTTCAAGGCCGGCACCGACATCGACATCGCCCAGGTGCAGGTGCAGAACAAGCTGTCGAGCGCCGAGGCCCTGCTTCCCCAAGAGGTGCAGCAGCAAGGCCTGACGGTCGCCAAGTCGGCCCGTAACTTCATGATGGTCGTCGGCCTCTATTCCGAGGACGCCAGCACCACCAACACCGACCTGGCCGACTACATCGCGTCCAACATCCAGGACCCGCTGAGCCGCGTCGACGGCGTGGGCGACGTGCAGCTGTTCGGCGCCCAGTACGCCATGCGCATCTGGCTCGACCCGAACAAGCTGGCCTCCTACAGCCTGACCCCGGCCGACGTTTCGAGCGCCATCACGGCGCAGAACGCCCAGGTCTCGGCCGGTCAGCTGGGCGGCACGCCCAACGTCCAGGGCACCGCGCTGAACGCCACGATCACGGCCCAGTCGCGCCTGCAGACGCCGGAAGAGTTCGAGAACATCATCGTCAAGAACAGCACCGGCGGCGCCATCGTGCACCTGCGCGACGTCGCCCGCGTCGAGCTGGGCGCCGAAAGCTACGTCTCGAACGCCAAGTTCAACGGCAAGCCGGCCGCCGGTCTGGCCATCAAGCTGGCCCCCGGCGCCAACGCCCTCGACACCGCCAAGGCGGTGAAGGAGCGCATGTCGCAGCTCGAGAAGAGCTTCCCGACCAGCTACCGCTACGTCGTGCCCTACGACTCCACGCCGTTCGTGGAGCTGTCGATCCACGAAGTGATCAAGACGCTGATCGAAGCGATCATCCTCGTCTTCATCGTCATGTTCCTGTTCCTGCAGAACTGGCGCGCGACCCTGATCCCGACCATCGCCGTTCCGGTCGTCCTGCTGGGCACCTTCGGCATCCTCGCGGCCTTCGGCTACTCCATCAACACCCTGACCATGTTCGGCCTGGTGCTGGCCATCGGCCTGCTCGTCGACGACGCCATCGTCGTGGTCGAGAACGTCGAGCGGGTGATGAGCGAGGAAGGGCTTTCGCCCCTCGAGGCGACCCGCAAGTCGATGACCGAGATCACCGGCGCCCTGATCGGCATCGCGCTGGTGCTGTCGGCGGTGTTCGTGCCCATGGCCTTCTTCAGCGGCTCGCAGGGCGTCATCTACCGTCAGTTCTCGATCACGATCGTCTCGGCCATGGGCCTGTCGGTCATCGTCGCCCTGATCCTGACGCCGGCCCTCTGCGCCACCATGCTGAAGCCGTCGAGCCGCGGCCATGGCGAGCCGCTCCAGACCGACCACAAGGGTCCGCTGGGCGCGATCGTCAATGTCTTCAACACCTTCTTCAACTGGTTCAACCGCAGCTTCAACGACGTCTCGGGCCGCTATCAGAACAGCGTCCGCGGCATCCTGGGCAAGAGCATCCGCTGGATGGCCATCTACGGCGCGATCATCCTGGTCATGGGCCTGCTCTTCGTCCGCCTGCCCAGCGCCTTCCTGCCGGAAGAAGACCAGGGGATCATGATCACCCTCGTCCAGCTGCCGCCGGGCGCCACCGAGGAACGCACCCAGGGCGTGCTGGACCAGGTCCGCAGCCACTTCCTGGAAGGGGAGAAGGACGCCGTGCAGTCGGTGTTCACCGTCTCGGGCTTCAGCTTCAGCGGCGCGGGCCAGAACGCCGGTCTGGCCTTCGTCCGCCTGAAGGACTTCGACAAGCGCAAGGCCGCCAACCTCAAGGCCCAGGCCGTCGCCGGTCGCGCCATGGGCGCCTTCGGTCAGATCCGCGACGCGATGGTGTTCGCCGTCGTGCCGCCGGCGGTGCCGGAACTGGGCACCTCGTCGGGCTTCGACTTCCAGCTGCAGGACATCGGCGGCGTGGGCCATGACGCCCTCACCGCCGCCCGCAACCAGGTTCTGGGCATGGCCGCCCAGGATCCCAACCTGGTCGGCGTGCGTCCCAACGGCCAGGAAGACACCCCGCAACTGAAGATCGACATCGACCAGGCCAAGGCCGGGGCGATGGGCCTGACCACCTCGGACATCAACGCGGCCCTCAGCGCCGCGTGGGGCGGGTCGTACATCAACGACTTCGTCGATCGCGGCCGGGTCAAGAAGGTCTACCTGCAGGCCGACGCCCAGTACCGGATGAAGCCGGAAGACCTCAACAACTGGTACGTCCGCAACGGCACCGGCCAGATGGTGCCCTTCTCGGCCTTCGCCACGACCCACTGGATCTACGGCTCGCCGCGTCTGGAGCGCTACAACGGCCTGTCGTCGATGAACATCCAGGGCTCGCCGGCCCCGGGCAAGAGCTCGGGCGACGCGATGAACGCCATGGAGAAGATCGCCGCCACCCTGCCGGCCGGCATCAGCTTCGAATGGACCGGTCTGTCGGCCCAGGAACGCGAGGCGGGCAACCAGGCTCCGGCCTTGTACGCCATCTCGATCCTGGTGGTGTTCCTGCTGCTGGCCGCCCTCTATGAGAGCTGGGCGATCCCGCTGTCGGTGATCATGGTCATCCCGCTCGGCATCGTCGGCGCCCTGCTGGCGACCACCCTGCGCGGCCTGTCCAACGACATCTACTTCCAGGTGGGCCTGCTGACGACCATGGGCCTGGCGGCCAAGAACGCCATCCTGATCGTCGAGTTCGCCAAGGAGATCTACGAGCGCACCGGAAACCTGGTGGAAGCAACTCTGGAAGCCGTCCGCATCCGTCTGCGTCCGATCATCATGACCTCGCTGGCCTTCGTCTTCGGCGTTCTGCCCCTGGCGATCTCCAACGGGGCCGGATCGGGCAGCCAGCACGCGATCGGCACCGGCGTCATCGGCGGCATGCTGTCGGCGACCATCCTGGCGATCTTCTTCGTCCCGCTGTTCTTCGTGATCGTCGAACGGATCTTCAAGCCCAAGCCCCGTCACCACGACGAGGCCCCCGCCGCTCCGGTGGAAAGCCACTGAGATGATGCTTCGTAACCTGACCCTCACCCTGCTGGCCGCCTCCGCCCTGTCGGCCTGCACCCTGGCTCCCCCGCACGAGCGTCCGGCCCTGCCGGTCGCCACCACCTGGCCGACGGCTTCGGCCAACGGTTCGAGCGTGAGCGCCGGCGACCTGGCCTGGAAACAGGTCTTCGAAGATCCCCGCCTGGCGGGGACGATCGAACTGGCGCTGGCCAACAACCGCGACCTTCGGGTCGCGGTGCTCAACATCGACAAGGCCCGGGCGACCTACCGCGTCCAGCGCGCCGACCTGCTGCCGGGCGTCAACGCCTCGCTCAGCGAGACCCGCAGCCACACTCCGGCGGCGACCTCGCAGACCAGCGCGGCCCTCGACGTCGAGGCCTATTCGGCCGGCATCGGCGTGACCTCCTACGAGGTCGACCTGTTCGGCCGGGTCCGCAGCCTGTCGAACGTGGCCCTGCAGAGCTATCTGTCGACGGCCGAGACCGCCCGCGCGACCCAGATCAGCCTGATCGCCGAGACGGCCAACGCCTGGCTGACCCTGGCCGCTGACCAGGACCTGCTGTCCCTGGCCAAGGACACGCTGAAGAGCCGCGAGGACAGCCTGGCCCTCACCCAGCGCCAGTTCGACGCCGGCGCCGTCTCGCAGATCGACCTGCGCACCTCGCAGACCCTGGCCGAGACCGCCCGTTCGGACGTGGCGACCTACACGGCCCAGGTCGAGCAGGACAAGAACGCCCTGCGCCTGCTGGCCGGGACCGACGTGCCGGCCGACCTGCTGCCGGCCGGCGGCCTGATCACCGCGCAGATCCTCCCCGATCTGCCGGCGGGCGTGCCGTCCGACGTGCTGACCCGCCGTCCGGACGTGCTGTCGGCCGAGCACAGCCTGATGGGGGCGGAAGCCAACATCGGCGCGGCCCGCGCGGCCTTCTTCCCGCAGATCAGCCTGACGGGTTCGTACGGCAGCGCCAGCACCGACCTGGGCGACCTGTTCAAGAGCGGCGGCAAGGCCTGGAGCTTCGCGCCCAGCATCACCCTGCCGATCTTCGCCGGCGGGGCCAACAAGGCCAATCTGGACGGCGCCAAGGCCAGCCAGAAGATCGCGGTGGCGACCTACGAGAAGACCGTGCAGACGGCCTTCCGCGAGGTGGCCGACGCCCTGGCGACCCAGGCGACCATCGGCGACCGCCTGGCCGCCCAGGAACGCCTGGCCGCCGCCGCCGCCGACACCGCGCGCCTGACCAAGCTGCGCTACGACCGCGGCGTCGACAGCTCCCTGACCCTGCTGGACGCCCAGCGCACGCAGTATTCGGCCCAGCAGGGCCTGATCAACGCGCGCCTGGCCCGGGCCAGCAACCTGGTCACGCTCTACAAGGTCCTCGGCGGCGGCGCCCCCCAAAGCACCGCCCCGAAGGCCTGATCTATCGGGGAGGGTCTCGCGCCCTCCCCCACCAGACCCCCGCGCGACGGTGCGGGGTTGATCGCGGCGGCCACCCCCGGACACGTCGCGACCAGGAAGGGGCGCGTCACCCCCCCAATCCCAGATGCGCCCCTTCCACCCCTTCCCCTTCATTTCCGATCGAAGCGGCCTCCAGCCGCGCGTGCAGGTCGTCCAGCCACCGCGCGCAGGCCGCGCGGATCGCTTCGTCGACGTCGGCCCGCTTGCTCGCTCCATCGGGACGAAAGACCCGGCCGGCCGCCTTGGCGTCGATCGCCGCGGCCGCGCCGATCGCCTCGGCCTCTTCCTTGGTCGGCGTCCAGCCAAAGTGCGGCAGGATCCGCTCGCTCACCGCCGTCGGCAGCGCCTCGTAGCTGATCAGCAGTCCCGCCCCATCGCGGGCGTTCGCCGCCAGCATCGCCTGGCCGATCGCCGCCAGCACCCGCGCGCGATAGTCGGCGTCGGGAACGGCCGGCTCGTCCAGGCCGAACACCGACGGCGCCACCACCTGCGGGACCATCTGCATGCCCACGTCGCGGGCGTGCGAGACCAGCACCTCCTCCGGCGCGCGGTAAAGGTGGATCCACGGCGTTCGCGGGAAGGCCTCGCGGAACAGGTCGAAGGCCATGGCGTGCCAGCAGTCGAGCTTGAGGAAGAGGCGCGCATCGCCCGCCCCGCGCGCACGCCCAAGGGCCGCCACCACGCCGCGCAGCAGCACGACCCGCCGCGCCCACGGCAGCCCGGAACGGACCACCGCGTCGATCGGCGCGGCCTCCGACAGCATGGTCGATCCCTGAGCCGCGCCCAGCATCCGCCCCACCAGGGTCGAGCCGCAGCGCGACATGTGGAAGACGAGGCCGTCCGGCGCCGGTCCCGCCAATCCCTCCAGCGCCGCCAGCGGCGTGCGCAGGCGCAGGAAGCGGTTCAGGGGCGAGGACCGCACCGGCGGCAGGCTCTCGCCGAAGAACGACTCCGTCAGCCGCCGCGCGCCGAAGAAGGCCCAGTCGACAGCGTCCTCGCCCGAAGCGACGGCGATCGGCAGCCAGCCGGCCGGCGGGGCGACGGGGCGGTGCACGAACAGCCGCTGTTCCAGGCGCTCGCTCGCGGCGGCGGCCGGCGAGGCCAGGCCCCAGCCCTCGGCCAGCGCTTCCAGGGCGGCGATGAAATCCGCATCACGAAACAGCCCCGCCAGGTCCGCGCAGGCGCCCGGCGCGCTGAGCAGGCGCTCGATCAGGGCCTCGCCCTCTGGAAGTTGCACGCCTGGACCCGGCCCTTGTCGGTTGAGAAGCGGCACAATAGGCTCGGGCGATGAGATTGCCAGACCGCCTTCGCCTGCCGCTGACCTTCGATCCCGGCCGGCTGCGCGCGGACCTGGGGACCCTGGCCGCCTCCACCGACTGGATCGCCCACTTCGTGAAGCAGAACTACGAAGGCGACTGGAGCGTCATTCCCCTGCGCAGCAAGGCCGGCGCGACCCATCCGGTGATGATGATCTATTCGGATCCGGAGGCCACGGAGTTCGAGGACACCCCGTTCCTGGCCCCCTGCCCCTATTTCCGCGAGGTGATCGCCGCCTTCCCGATGCCGGTCACCAGCGCCCGGCTGATGAAGCTGGCGGCCGGCTCGGTGATCAAGACCCACGCCGACCTCGAGCTCGACGCCGAGTCGACCCACGTGCGCTTCCACGTGCCGGTCGTCACCAACCCCGACGTCGACTTCCGCCTCAACGACCGCCGCGTGGTCATGGAAGCCGGCAGCGCCTGGTACCTCAAGCTCTCCGACCCGCACAGCGTCGCCAACCGCGGGACGGAAGACCGCGTGCACCTGGTCATCGACGGTCGGGTCAACGACTGGGTGCGGGGGTTGTTCGCGCAACCGCTCCCCTCCCCCCTTGCGGGAGAGGGTGGCCCGCGCAGCGGGTCGGGTGAGGGGTCGAAAGCCCTCTCCGCTGCGACAGCCGACCGACCAGGCGCGGTCGTCGAGGTCTGAGAGACCCCTCATCCGTCAGCTTCGCTGACACCTTCTCCCGCAAGGGGAGAAGGATCAGGACGCCAGCAGCGTGAACTGCGCGTTCAGCCCGTCCACCGAGCTGTTGGCCACCCACAGGTCGAACAGCCCCGGCTCGGCGATCCAGCCGTTCTCGCCGTAGAAGGCCAGGCTCCCGCGCTGCAGGACGAAGGTCACCTCGCGGGTTTCGCCGGGCCTCAGGTCCACCCGCGTGAAGCGCTTGAGCTCGCGCACCGGCCGCGTGCGGCTGGCCACCCGGTCGCGGACATAGAGCTGCACCACGTGGGTTCCGGCCAGCTTGCCGGTGTTCTTGACCTTGGCGGTGATCCGCAGCGGCTCGTTCCAGGCCAGGCTGGTCGTCGACAGCTTCAGGTCCGACAGGGCGAAGGTCGTGTAGGAAAGCCCGTGGCCGAACGGATAGAGCGCCTCGTTCTTCACCGTCCGCCAGCGGGCCTTGTACTCCTGGATCTCGCTGTCGGCGGGCGCGGGGCGACCCGTGGTGCGGTGATTGTAGGCGTAGGGCTGCTGGCCGCTCTCGTACGGAAAGCTGACCGGCAGGCGGCCCGAGGGGTTCACCGTCCCGAACACCACGTCGGCCACGGCGTGGCCGGTCTCGGTGCCCAGGAACCAGGTGGCCAGGATCGCCGGGGCGTTCTTGACCGCCCCGTCCAGCACCAGGGCCCGGCCGTGGCGCAGCAGCACGACGGTGGGCTTGCCGACGGCGGCCACGGCCTCGGCCAGCAGCATCTGCGGCTTGGGAATGCCGATGTCGGTGCGCGACTGGGCCTCGCCCGACATGTTCTGGCCCTCGCCGATCGCCAGCACGACGATGTCGGCGCTCTGGGCGGCGGCCACGGCCGCCTCGATCCCGCCGCGGATCGAGGCCTCGACCTCGCAGCCCTTGGCGGTGCGCAGGAGGTTCGGATCCTCCAGCGCCTGGCGGAAGCCGGAGGCCAGATCCACGCCCAGGCTCTTGTCGCCGAAGAAGGCCCACGGCCCCAGGATGTTGTCGCGGTCCTCGGCGAAGGGGCCGATCAGGGCGATGCGCTTGCCCGATCGCGGCAGCGGCAAGAGGTTCCCGTCGTTCTTCAGCAGCACGATCGAGCGGCCGCCAGCCTCGCGGCTCAGGGCGCGCATCTGCGGCGTCGCCGTGCGGGCCGCCTGGGCCTTGGGGTCGATCGAGCGGAACGGCTGGTCGAACAGGCCGATGGCCTCCTTCAGCATCAGCACCCGGCGCACGGCCTGGTCGACCACGGCGATCGGCACCGCGCCGCTGGCCACGAGTTCCGGCAGGTAGCGGCTGTAGAGCCCGCTCTGCATGCTGATGTCGACCCCAGCCAGGATCGCCAGGCGCGCGGCGTCGCGGTCGTCGGCGGCGTAGCCGTGGGCCACCAGCTCCTGGTCGGCGGTGTAGTCGGAGATCACCACGCCGCGGAACTTCCACTCGCCGCGCAGCAGGTCGGTCAGCAGGGCCTTGTTGGCCGTGGCCGGCACGCCGTTGATGTCGTTGAAGGCCGACATGGCCGTCAGGCACCCGGCCTCGAAGGCGGCCTGGAACGGCGGCAGGTGCACCTCCCGCAGCGTCGCCTCGGAGATCTCGACGGTGTTGTAGTCCATGCCCGCGGCCACAGCGCCGTAGGCGGCGAAGTGCTTGGCGCAGGCCAGCATCGAGTCCGGCGACTTCAGGTCCGGTCCCTGGAAGCCGCGCACCCGAGCCTGGGCCAGGGCTTCACCCAGGAACACATCCTCGCCCGAACCCTCGGCCACCCGGCCCCAGCGCTCGTCGCGGGCCACGTCGACCATCGGCGCGAAGGTCCAGTGCAGGCCGTGGGCCGTGGCCTCCTGCGCGGCCGCCCGGGCGGTGCGCTCGGCCAGCGGCGGATCGAAGGACGCCGCCTCGGCCAGCGGGATCGGATAGACGGTCTTGAAGCCGTGGATGACGTCGGCCGCCAGCAGCAGCGGGATACCCAGCCGCGAATGCTCCACCGCCGCCGTCTGGGCCAGCAGGGCGCCCTCGACGCCGACGCCGTTCATCAGCGTGCCGATCTTGCCCGCCCGGGTCTCGGCCAGCAGCTGCTGGGTGTTGCGCAGGTTCACCGCCGGGTTCATGTCGCCCACCGGCGGGCGGATCATGTCGGCGTAGCAGGACAGCTGCCCGGCCTTCTCCTCGATGGTCATCTGGGCGATCAGCGCCTCGACGCGATCAGAGCCCCGGCCTTGCGCCGCCGCCTTGCCGGCCAGGGCCAGCCCCGCGATCCCGGCGCCGCCCGCCATCAGTCCGCGACGGCTGATCCCTTCAAGCCGCGCCTCACGCCGATCCATAGAATCCCTTCCGACTGACCTTTCGGCGGGCAACCTCGCCGAGGACGGCCCGCCGCGCAACGCCCCGCAACCTGCTAGGCGAGCCCATTCCGAACTTGAACCGCCCGCTTGCGTTATCAGTCTGGCTGAAGGGAGACACGACCATGACCGCCCAATGGCGCATCGAGATCCGACTGGGCGAAGGCCACGCCCCCCTGCGCAGCGTCCTGGTCGAGGCCGACACCGAGGTCGAGGCCCTGCGCCAGGTGCTCGAAGAGGCCGAACGCGACCACGTCGCCGCCGAGGAGCTGCTGCTCGACGGCCAGGAAGAGGTGTTCTCCCGCACCGAGGTCAGCGAGGGGCACGTCGAGCATCAGGGCGAGGCCTGAGGCGTCGCTCGCCCGCACGCGCCGGGTGTGCGTGAAAACACAAATTCTACCTGTCGCCGCGTGATACGAGCCGCCCGTCTTGCGGCGATCCCCGTCTCCACGCGCGAGACGCGGCTGCCGGACGGGGCGGGGCGTTCAGGGGGAATAGATGGCTTGGCCGTTGCGCGGCGCGATGGCGGCCCTGGCCGCGACCTTCGGCCTGCTGGCCATGCTTTCGCCCTTGGCCGCGGCCGCTGCTGACGAGCCCCTGACCCCCGCCGCGATCGCGAAGTTCGAAAGCAAGCTGCGGGGCGCCCGCGTCGCCCAGGCCGCCATCGCCGCCCAGGTCGCCTGTTTCGAACAGCAGGACCGAGACAGGGTCAGGGAACGCGACGCCGGCCAGCTGCGCCTGGGCGGCCTGATCACCCGCCGCGACGAGCTGAACGCCACGCTCATCCAGCGCCGCGCCGAGTCCGAAGCCTTCCTGACGCGGCAACAAGAGGCCAGCCTCGCGCTATCCCCACTACGGGCCGAGCTCACGACCCTGACCGCCTACAAGAACGCCCAGGAACAGGCCGTTCGGGGCTGCAAGAACAGATGGACCATCATGAGCTTCCTCTGCGACTCGTCGGCGGAGCTCGCCAGCATCACCAGCCGGATCAGCGACATCGACCGCGAACTCGGCCCGATCGAGCGCAGGTACAACGAGGCCGCCGCCGATCTGGCAAGCTCCACCACGCGCTACAACGACAGCAAGGGCCTGCTCGACGCCACCGAGGCCGATATCACCTCGACCACCAACGAGATCACCGCCGCCGAAGCCGACATCGGCCGCCTGCAGGCCGTCCTGTCCAGCCTGAGGCCGGCGGTGCGCGACAGCGGGCTGCTGCTCGACAGCTTCTCGGATACGCTGGACGACGCCAGGCGGGCGCGCACCGCCGACGGCCAAAGGCGCGCGGCCCTGGCCGTACGCGACCTGGCTGCGCGGGTCGACGGCGCCCGCAGTCAGTCCGACGGCCTCCATGATCAGGCCAGAACGACCCTGGCCCAGCACGACCTCGCCGCCTGCCCGGCCTGAGGCCGCCGCCGCCAGGGAGACGGTCGAAAGACCCAGCGACAGCGCCGACCTCAAGCGCGCGCCGATGGAACCGAGGGCTCGCCTCAACCTTCGCGTTGACAACGTTGTCAAGTCGTGGCGCTCTCCACCCCAACGACCGCATTCGACGATCGAAGGGAGACCCCATGGGCGAAGGACCGCGCCTCGACCGCCGCGCGCTGCTGGCCGCCGGCGCCGCGCTGGGCTTGATGCCCACGCTCCCCGCCCTCGCCGCCGACCAGGAGGCCCGCGTCCGGTCGCTGCTGAAGCAGATGACCCTGAACGAGAAGATCGGCCAGACCCACCAGCCGGCCGGCGGGCGGCAGAAGGCGCTCAATTCCAAGATCGACGCGACGGCCCTGGAGCTGGTCCGCAAGGGCGGGGTCGGCTCGTACCTGCACGTGGCGGGGGCGGCGTTCCTGCGCGAGCTGCAACGCACGGCGGTCGAGGAGTCGCGGCTGAAGATCCCGCTGCTGTTCGCCATCGACGTGGTGCACGGCTTTCGCACCCTCTACCCCGTGCCGCTGGCCATGGCGGCGACGTTCGATCCGGAGATCGTGCGGGCCACCGCGCGGATGGCGGCGGTGGAGACGGCGGTCAGCGGCCTGCACTGGACCTTCGCCCCGATGGTCGACATCGCCCGCGACCCGCGCTGGGGCCGCATCGTCGAGGGGGCCGGCGAGGACCCCTATCTCGGCTCGGTGATGGCCGCGGCCCAGGTGCGCGGCTTCCAGGGCGAGGGTCTGTCGAGCAAGGACTCGATCCTGGCCTGCGCCAAGCATTTTGGAGCCTATGGCGCGGCGGCCGGCGGGCGCGACTACGACGCCGCCGAGCTTTCGGACCGCACGCTGAACGAGGTCTATCTTCCGCCCTTCCACGCCGCCGCGACAGCCGGCGCGGGCACGATGATGACCGCCTTCAACGACCTGAACGGCGCGCCGACCACCGCCAATGCCGCCCTGGTGCGCGGCGTGCTGAAGACCCAGTGGACCTGGCCGGGCCTGGTGGTCAGCGACTGGAACGCCATCCTCGAACTGATCAATCACGGCATCGCCGAAACGCCGGTCCAGGCCGCCGCCCTGGCCCTGAAGGCCGGGGTAGACATGGACATGGCCAGCGGCGTCTACGCCGCCCACCTGCAGACCGCGATCGCCGCCGATCCGTCGCTTGCGCCCCTGCTCGACCAGGCCGTGACCCGGATCCTGGCCGCCAAGATGCGGCTCGGTTTGTTCGACGATCCCTACCGCTTCGGCGATCCGGAACGGGAGAAGACGGTGTTCCTCAGCCCGCCGCACCGCGCCATCGCCCGCGAGGCGGCGCGCAAGGCCGTAGTGCTGCTGAAGAACGACGGCGGCCTGCTGCCCATCGCGCCCGCCACGAAGAAGATCGCCGTCATCGGCGCCCTGGCGACCGACAACCTCTCGCAGCTCGGCTCATGGAAGGCGCGCGGCCAGGCCGCCGACGTCGCCCCGCTGCTGCCCGCGTTGCAGGCCGCCGCGCCGGCGGGAACCGAGATCGTCCACGTCGCCGGCGCTTCGCCGCGCAGCCTTGATGAAAGCGGCATCCCCGCCGCCGTCGAGGCCGCCAGAGCCGCCGACCTCGTGCTGCTGATGGTCGGCGAGGACTTCGACCACAGCGGCGAGTCCCGCAGCCGCTCGGACCTGGCGCTCCCCGGCGCCCAAAGCGCCCTGGCTCGCGCCGTGCTGGCGACCGGCAAGCCCGTCGTCGTGCTGCTGCCGTCGGGCCGGCCGCTGGTCGCGCCCGAGGTGCTGGAGAAGGCCCCGGCGGTGCTGGCGACCTGGTTCCTCGGCGTCGAGGCCGGACCGGCCCTGGCCGACATCCTGTTCGGCAAGGCAGCCCCCGGCGGCCGCCTGCCCGTCGGCTTCCCGCGCGCCACGGGCCAGTCGCCAACCTTCTACGCCCACACGCCCAGCGGCCGCCCGGCCGATCCGGACCTGGCCAAGGACACCGCCCGCTACCACGACGTCGACATCGGCCCGCTGTTCCCGTTCGGCCATGGCCTGAGCTACGCGCCCTTCGCCTATTCCGACCTGGCGCTCGACCGCGAGACCGTCGCCCCCGGCGGGGCGGTGAGGATCGCCCTGACCGTGGCCAATACCGGCCAGGTCGCCGCCGACGAGGTAGTGCAGCTCTATGTGCGCGACCCGGTCGCCAGCGTCGCCCGGCCGGTCCAGGAACTGCGCGGCTTCATCCGTGTGACCCTCGCGCCCGGCGAAAAGAAGCGCGTCGCCTTCACCCTGACGCCCGCCCAGCTGGCGATCTGGAGCCCGGCGGGCTGGGTGATCGAGGCCGGCAAGGTCGAGGTGATGATCGGTTCGTCCTCGGCCGACATCCGCCTGCGCGGCGCCTTCACCATCACCGCGCCCGGCAAGGGCCGCGATCCGGCGACCGCCATCCTGACACCCGTGAGCGTAGCGTGAGCGGGCCGCTCTGGACCCTGCTGGTCGTCGCCGCGGGGGTGGCCCTGGTGGTCTTCGCCACGCTGAAGCTGCGCCTGCCGGCCTTCTTCGCCCTGCTGCTGACCGCCATCGCCGCCGGGATCGCCTTCGGGGCCGAGCCGGTCAGCGTGCTGGCCTCGGTGAAGAAGGGCGCGGGCGAGGCCCTGGGCTTCGTGGCGGTGATCCTGGGCCTGGGCTCGATCTTCGGGGCCCTGCTGGAGGCCGGCGGCGGAGTGGGCGTCATGGCCCGCGCCCTGCTCGACCGTTTCGGCGTGCGCCGCGCGCCCTGGGCCCTGGCGACGATCGGGGTGCTGGTGGGCATCCCGCTCTTTTTCGACGTCGCCCTGATCATCCTGGCCCCGCTGATGCTGGGCGTGGCCCAGCGCTCGGGCAAGGCCGTGGCCTTCGTCGCCCTGCCGGTGCTGGCGGGCCTGGCGGTGATGCACGGCCTGCTGCCGCCGCATCCCGGCCCGGTCGCCGCCGCCGAGCTGCTGCACGCCGACTATGGCCGCATCGCCCTGTGGGGCCTGGCCTGCGGGATCCCGGCCGTGCTGGTCGCAGGCCCGCTCTACGCCCTAGCCGCGTTTCGCAAGGGATCCTACGTCGCGCCGGAGACCTCACCCGTCGCCGACGACGGCGCCGCCGACGCCCTGATCGGCCTGTGGCCGGCCCTGGTCGGCATGCTGGCCCCGCTCGTCTTGATCGTCGCCGGCGCCGTGGCTCACGCCGCCTTGCCGGAGGGGCCGGTGCGCACTGGGCTTGAGTTCTTCGGCCACCCGTTCGTGGCCCTGGCTGTCGCCTGCGGCTACGCCTGGGTGCTGCTGCGCCGGCGCGGCGTCGAGCGCCAGCGGCTGCTGGTCATCGCCGGCAGGGCGCTGGAGCCTGCCGGGGCCATCGCCCTGGTCATCGGGGCGGGCGCGGCCTTCAAGCAGGTGCTGATCGACAGCGGCGCCGGCGCCCACCTGACCGCCGCCGTCGAAGGCGCGCGGCTCTCGCCGCTGGTCTTCGGCTTTCTGATCGCCGCGATCATGCGCATCGCCCAGGGCTCGGCGACCGTGGCCATGGTCGCCGCCGCCGGCCTGGCCGCCCCGCTGGCGATCGCGGCCGGGCTCGACGCCAACCAGGTCGCCCTGGTGGTGATCGGCATCGGCGCGGGGGCGACCGTCGTCAGCCACGTCAACGACGCGGGCTTCTGGCTGGTCGGGCAGTATCTGGGCCTGTCGGAGACCGAGACGTTCAGGAGCTGGACGGTGGCCTCAACGATGGCGGGGCTGGTCGCGTTCGCCGCGGCGGCCTTGGCGTCGGCGCTGGTCTAAATCAGTTTTTCAAACGCTCCCTAGCTCGTCATCCCGGCCGCAGCGAAGCGGAGAGCCGGGACCCAGGGGCCGCCGCACTGCGCTTGGCCCCTGGGTCCCGGATAAGCGCTGCGCGCTTTCCGGGATGACGAAATTGGTGCGAAGCGTAACCCCTACCGCAGCACGCCGCGCTTCGCCTGCCACCAGGCGTAGAGCATGAACAGCGCCAGCAGCACGGCGATCACCGCGCTGGTGACGGCCATCTGCTGACCCATCACCTTGCCGCCGTCGCTGAGGACGTAGGTGTAGACGAGGCTCAGCAGGAAGGCCGCCAGCGACACGGCGAACACCGGCGCCGAGAGCCTGTTACGCAGCAGGATCAGCACCGAGGCGGCGAAGGCCCCGAACACGCCGATCGCCCAGACCGCCGTCATCCAGCCCGGCATCCGCTGGTAGTGATCGATCTGGGCCTGGGTCATGCCGGCGCTGGCCATGTAGGCCGGCCCCTGGGCCATGCTCATCACGAAGTCGAAGACGCCGACGGAATTGAACAGCACGGCGACCGCGCCCACCAGCCACAGGTGCCAAGGCGTCTTGCTCTTGGTGTCGCTCATCATGCCCTCCCCAGGTCATGGTTTTCTTCTGGGGACGAGACTGCCTCAGGCGGCCCGGCGGCGATAGAGATAGTCGTCCGGCAGGCCCATGCGGCGCGAGGACTCCACGGCCGGCGAACCCTTGATCGGCACCTTGTCGGCGCTGGCCCCGGCCAGGCGCACCAGGCGGCGCTCGACGCCGTTCAGCTGCCAGGCCTCGCCCAGGCCCAGCCGCGCCCGCACCTCGACAGGGGTGATCGCCACGGCCGCCCGCACCAGCGGCTTCTGGATCAGCCGCAGCGGCCCCGGCAGCAGCGGAGTCGAGGTCATGATGTGGAGGAACTCGAAGACGATGTCCGAGGGCTCCAGGCTGGGCAGCATCAGGGCCATCTGCCGCTTCCACTCGGCCTCGCTGGTCGGGGCCCCGGTCGCGCCGTAGAGCCGCGCGCCGGGCGCGGCCTCGGCGAAGGCGGCGTCGCGCTCAGCCGGGGTCAGGGCGTGGGCGTAGGCGTGATAGGCCTCGATGAAGCCGAAGCTGGCCGTGGCCTGCACCCAATCCAGCAGCACCGGGTCGTTGGCCTGGTAGGCCACGCCGCCGGGCGTCTGGCCCGTCACATGGCCATGCATGCGCACCACGCCGGCGATCATCTTCTCGGCCGTCTCGCGCGGACCATAGACCGTGACCATGGCCGCCAGACCCGTGCGCTTCAGGCGCTTCAGCGGCTCGGCCTTGAAGCTGGAATGGTCCCAGACGCCCGAGCGCACGCGCGGCTCGGCCAGTTCCAGCAGCACCGCGGTGATGCCGCCGACGAACAGCGACACCGGGTTCTTGAACACCCGCCACGACACCGAGTCCGGCGCGATCAGCGCGGCCGCGCCCGGCGGGGCGGAGAAGTCGATCGCCGGTCCCCCGTCCGGCGTCAGCAGTCGCGCGGCGGCCCGCGAGAGGGGATCGGCCATCAGTTCACCCGTCGTTCGCGCCCGACCCAGTAGGGCTCGCGCAGTTGGCGGCGCAGGATCTTGCCCGAGGCGTTGCGCGGCAAGGCCTCGACGAAGTCCACGCTCTTGGGGGCCTTGAAGTGCGCGATCCGCGTGCGGGCGAAGGCGATGATGTCCTCGGCGTCGGGCGTGATCCCGGGCTTGGGCGCGACCACCGCCTTGACCGCCTCGCCCCACTTGTCGTCGGGCACGCCGATCACCGCCACCTCGGCCACATGCGGATGGCCGTAGACGGCGCTTTCCACCTCGGCCGGATAGATGTTCTCGCCGCCGGAGACGATCATGTCCTTCACCCGGTCGTGGATGAAGAGATAGCCGTCGTCGTCCAGGTAGCCGGCGTCGCCGGTGCGCAGCCAGCCGTCGGCGTCGATGGTCGCGGCGGTGGCCGCGTCCAGCTTCCAGTAGCCGGCCATGTTCGAGGCGCTGCGCACGGCGATCTCTCCGACGGTGTTCGCAGGCAGAACGCCGCCGGCCTCGTCGAGGATGCGCAGTTCGACGCCCGGCATCGGCAGGCCGGCCGAACGCATGCGGGTGTTGCCGGCCGGGTCGTGGTCTTCCGGCGGCAGATAGACCACCGTGCCGGTGGTCTCGGTCATGCCGTACTGCTGGACGAAGCCGCAGCCGAACACCTCGATGCTCTCGCGCAGCAAATCGAGCGGGATCGGCGCGGCGCCATAGAGGATGTAGCTCAGCCGCGAATAGTCGATCTGGCGGGCGCGGGGCAGGCGCACTACGATCTGCAGGGCGGCCGGCACCAGGAACATCTTCGACACCCGGTCGTGCTCGATGAAGTCGAGCACCTTGAAGGGATCGAACTCCCGCGCCACCACGCCCTTGGCCCCGTTGAATAGGCCCACCAGCCCCCAGCCCGTGCCGCCGATATGGGCCACCGGCATGGCCACCAGGCTGACGTCGTCGGGACCCCAGACGTTCCAGGGCATCGCCGTCTGCTCGGCGGCGGCCTTGCGCATGGCCAGCAGGTTGTCATGGGTCAGCATCGCGCCCTTGGGCTTGCCCGTCGTGCCCGAGGTGTAGAGCTGCAGCACCACGTCGGAGGGGCGCAGCGGCACGGCGGGATCGGCGTCGTCCTGGGCGTCGCGCCAGGCGGGGAAGGCCGCAAGATCGCCGCCGCCCTCCATCGCCACCACGGGCGGCTGGGGTCCGGCCAGCAGCTTGGCCACCTCGCCCACGTGCTCCACCAGTTCGGGGCCGACGAAGACCATCTTCGCCTCGGTGTCGGCGACGATGTAGGCGATCTCGGCCGGGGCCAGCCGCCAGCCGACCGGGGCCATCACCACCCCGGCCTTGGCCGCGCCGAGCAGCAGTTCGAAATAGCTGTCGCTGTTCTTGCCGACATAGGCGATGCGGTCGCCGGGCTTCAGCCCCTCGGCGAGCAGGGCGCGGGCCACCTGGTTGGTGCGGCGGTCGAGCTGCGCGAAACTGGTTTCGCGGCCCTCGAAGGCGAAGGCCACGGCGTCGGGCCGCACCTGGGCGTGATAGCGGGGCACGTCGCCCAGCGTCGGCATGCGGGCGAAATCGACGGCGTCCTGGATCATCGCTGCTCTCCCGGTGAAGCCGTCTGACGCGGCCGTTCGAAGAACATGGTTTTCGGCGTGACCCCGGGTAAGTCAACGTCGGGTGGAGGGGCCGAGTCGAAGACCGGTGGAATGGCGCGTTGAGTCGTCCCCGCGACCGGCCGTAAGCTGTGACTCGAAAGCCGCGAGGAAAAGCACACCCATGACCAGCTTCCTCCTGCGCCGCGAGCAGCGCGGCCTGCTGATCTCGGTCATACTGGGCCTGGTGGTTGCGCCGCTGCTGCTGCTGCTGACCACCTGGGAAATCCAGCGCGAGTTCACCCGCGGCCGCATGCTGCGCGACGCGGTCGACCACTCCTACGAACAGCGCATGCAGCTGCAGACGGTGTTCTCGCTGATGCAGGACGCCGAGACCGGCCAGCGCGGCTTCGTCATCACCGGCCAGGACCGGTTCCTGGAGCCCTACGACGCCGCCCAGCGCCGCCTGCCCAGCCAGCTGGCCTCGCTGCGCGCTCTTCGCCAGCGCGACGTCGGCGACCTGATCGCAAACGACGATCCGGTCTTCGATCGCCTCGAAGCCCTGATCGAGCAGAAGCAAAAGACGATGGCCGAGGGCATCCGCCTGCGCCGCGAACAGGGACACGACGCGGCCCGCACCCTGATCTCCAGCGGCAAGGGCAAGGTGATCATGGACGAGATCCGCCTCGTCACCCGCGAGCTCCAGGCCTCTGACAAGGCCGCCCTCGACCGCCGCATCGCCGCCAACGACGCCCTGACCCTGCGCACCGAACGCCTGACCCAGACCCTGTTCGCGGTGCTGGTGGTGTTCCTGCTGGCGGCCTTCATCCTGCTGTCGCGCCAGATCCGCGCCCGCCAGCAGCTGTTCACCGTGGCCCAGGCCACGGCCGGGCGGCTGGACGCCATCCTCGACAACGCCCAGGACGCCGTCATCACCCTCAATCCCAGCGGCACCATCGAAACGGTCAACAAGGCGGCCGAGACCATGTTCGGCCTGCCGCGCGAAACCTTGGTCCGCCGGGCGCTGTCGCAGTTCGTGGACCTGCCCGACCGCGGCCAGCTGTTCGTCCAGCACCTGGCCGGCGGCGACGACCTGTCCAAAGGCGTGCTGCGCGAGTTCGTCGCTTACCGCACCGATGGGAGCACCTTCCCCGTCGAAGCCTCGATCGGCCTCGTCCGCCTGCCCGAGGGCGAGCGCATCACCGCCTCGGTGCGCGACATCTCCGAGCGCCGCCGGGTGGAGAAGCTGAAGGCCGAGTTCGTCTCGACCGTCAGCCACGAGCTGCGCACGCCCCTGACCTCGATCGCCGGGTCGCTGGGCCTGCTGGTCGGCGGGGCGGCCGGCGCCCTGCCCGAGCGCGCCGCGCGCCTGCTGGGCATCGCCCACAGCAACTGCCAGCGGCTGGTGCGGCTGATCAACGACATCCTCGACATCGAGAAGATCGAATCCGGCCAGATGGAGTTCGACCTCCGCCCCCTCGACCTCGGCGACCTGGCCCAGCGGGCGGTGGACGGCATGGGCGGGCTCGGCGGCCAGATGGGCGTGACCTTCAAGCTCGACGTGGCGCCGAACCTGCCGCCGGTGCGCGGCGACGCCGACCGCCTGACCCAGGTGGCCGCCAACCTGCTGTCGAACGCCGCCAAGTTCTCACCGCCCGACGGGGTGGTCGAGGTCAGGGTCTACGCCCCGCGCCCCGACCTGTTGCGCTTCTGCGTCCGCGACCACGGGGCCGGCGTGCCCGAGGCCTTCCGCGACCGCATCTTCTCGAAGTTCGCCCAGGCCGACGCCTCAGACACCCGCGCCAAGGGCGGCACGGGCCTGGGCCTGGCCATCTCGCGCGAGATCGTTCAGCGCCACGGCGGCCGGCTGTGGTTCGAGTCCGAGCCCGGCCAGGGCGCGACCTTCCAGTTCGAGCTGGCGACCGTCGAGACCCGCCCCAGGACGATCGAGGCCGGCGACGGCGGGGCCCGCGTCCTGCTGTGCGAGGACGATCCCGACATCGCCGAGATCCTGTCCCAGGCCCTGCGCGAGGCCGGGGTGCGCGTGCACACCGTCGGCGACGTGGCCTCGGCCCGGGCGGTGCTGGAGATCGGCGGCTTCGACGCCTTCGTCACCGACGTGCGCCTGCCCGACGGCAGCGGCCTCGACTTGCTGCGCCGCCTGCGCGCCGACGCCAACACCCGCGACATCCCCGCCCTGGTGATTTCGGCCGAGGCCGCCGAGGGCCGGGGCGAGGCGCTGGACGTGGTCGACTGGCTGCAGAAGCCGATCGACCTGGAGCGCCTGCGCACCGCGGTCCATCGGGCCGTCAACGGCCACGCCGACACCCGCCGCATCGACGTGCTGCACGTCGAGGACGACCGCGACGTCCACGCCGTGGTCCGCGACGCCCTGCTGGACCGCTGCACCGTCCGCCACGCCGACAGCGTGCGGACCGGCCGCGCCGCCCTGTCGCTGGCCAGGCCCGACGTCGTGATCCTCGATCTCGGCCTCGGCGACGGCAACGGCGTGGAGCTGCTGGGCGACCTGCACGACGGCGACGACCCGGTTCCGGTCATCGTGTTCTCGGCCCAGCCCATCGAGGACAAGGCCCTGGCGGCCTCGGTCGACGCGGTGCTGACCAAGTCCAAGACCACTCTGGACCAGCTGGCCCGAACTGTGCGCAAGCTCGCCGCGGACGCCGATTCCAAGAGACGCCGATGACCGACCTGAAGCTCCTTTACGTCGACGACGAGGCCGACATCCGCGAGGTGGCGACCTTCTCGCTGGAGCTGGATCCGGGCATCGAGGTGCGGGCCGCCGACGGCGGCGCCGAGGCCTTCGCCATGCTCGACCGCGACGCCTGGCGCCCCGACGTGGTGCTGCTGGACGTGATGATGCCCGACATGGACGGCCCGGCCGTGCTGGCGCGCTTACGCGAGCGCGGCGACCTCGACGGCGCGCCGGTGATCTTCATCACTGCCCGCGCCCAGGCCGAGGAGCGCGCCCGCCTGCTGGGCTTCGGCGCGGCCGACGTCATCACCAAGCCGTTCGACCCGATGACCTTGGCCCAGGACGTGCGGGCGATCCTGGCGCGATGAACGACCCCCTCGCCCCGCTGCGCGCCAAGTTCCTCGCCCGCGCGGCGCAGGACCTGGCGCTGCTGCGCTCGGACGAGGCCTCGATCAAGGACCGCCACTACGTCGTCCACCGCCTGGCCGGCGCGGCCG
This sequence comes from Caulobacter sp. SRI_008, assembly GCF_057586355.1. Taxonomy (NCBI): domain Bacteria; kingdom Pseudomonadati; phylum Pseudomonadota; class Alphaproteobacteria; order Caulobacterales; family Caulobacteraceae; genus Caulobacter; species Caulobacter sp. SRI_008. Next base: position 12,963 of record NZ_JBYCZS010000037.1, on the reverse strand, counting down.
GCGTGTTCGGCTACGCCGAGGTCACCGAGCTGGCCCGCGATCTCGACGACCTGCTCCTGGCCCAGGGCGACGCCCCACCGGAGGCGTTTTCCGCGCTGATTTCGGCGCTGGAAGGCCTGGAAGCCTAGGCGCCTCGCCCATTTTCATCGAAATCGGCGGCGCCTTAACGGAATAGGCGGGGTTGCGCCCGATTTTGCCCTCGAGTTCGAACGGGACGAGCGGGTACGGCGTCATGTTTGCAGTAAAGCGTTTCGAGGGCGAGGCGAGCCAGACCCGCCTGCTGCTGTCGCTGATCGCCGCCTACGCCGTCGCCATCGCCTATTGCGACCTGCTGACCCGGGGCCCGTCGGGCATGGCCTCGATGTGGCCGTGCAACGGCCTGCTGGCCGCCGGGCTGATGCTGCTGACGCCCGGCCGCAGCGCGATCCTGCTGGTGCTCAGCGCCGCCAGCCACCTGCTGCTCGACGGCCTGGGCGGCACGCCGCCGGCCATGACCGTGCTGTTCACGACGCTGGACTCGACCGAGGCGGTGCTGATCGCCCTGGTGCTGTCCAAGGCCTTCGGCGGGCCGCCGCGGCTGAAGAACCTGGGCCGCGCCGCGCGGGCGGTCGGCCTGGCCCTGCCGGTGACGGTGACCCTGGCCGTGGTCGGCGCCTTCGCGACCGCGCCGATGCTGCACGTGCCCCTGCCCGTGCTGATCAAGAACTGGCTGTTCATCAACATCCTGGGCATGAGCGTCGGCCTGCCCGCCGCCCTGATCCTGTTCGATCCCCGGATGAAGCGCGGCTTCGAGCGCTCGCCCTGGGAGAAGGCCGCCTGCTACGCGGCGGTCGGCGTCGCCGCCCTGGCGGCGTTCGGCCGTCCGGGCCACACCCTGCCGTTCCTGGTGTTCCCGGCCGGAGTGCTGGTGGCCTTCCGGCTGGGCCCCAAGGGCGCGGCCTGGTCGACCCTGATCACCGCCGCCATCGCCACGCCGCTCAGCGTGCTGGGCATCGTCGCCGAGGCCGCGACGAGAGCCCAGGCGTCCGAGCGCGCCCACGCCCTGCAGCTGCTGGTCAGCGCCCTCTTCTTCACCTGCCTGGCCGCCGCCCTGGTGCTGGCCAACCAGCAGCGCCTCAAGCAGTTGCTGGTGCGCCGTCAGGCCCTGGCGCGGCAGGCCCAGGCCCGCGCCCAGGCCGCGAGCCTGGCCAAGACCGAGTTCCTGGCCACCATGAGCCACGAGATCCGCACGCCGCTGAACAGCGTGCTGGGCTTCACCCGCCTGCTGGCCGACCGCGACGACCTGGCCCCCGAGGCCCGCCGCCACGTGGCGCTGATCGACGGCTCCGGCGGCGCCCTGCTGACCCTGGTCAATGACGTGCTCGACTTCTCGCGGGTCGAGGCCGGCCGGGTCGAGCTGGAGATCGCGCCGGCCCGGGCCGAGACCGTGCTGCGCGACGCCGCCGCCATCGTCGCCCAGGACGCCCAGGCCAAGGGCCTGGCGCTGGAGATCGAGGTCGTCGGCGACGCCGATCGCCACCACGGCCTGGACGCCGCCCGCCTGCGTCAGGTGCTGCTCAACCTGCTCAACAACGCCGTCAAGTTCACCCCGGCCGGCAAGGTGACCGCCCGCCTGATCGTCACGCCCGGTCCCGACGGCGACCACCTTCGGATCGAGGTCAGCGACACCGGCATCGGCGTGCCGCCGCAGCTGCGCGACCGGCTGTTCCAGCGCTTCTCGCAGGGCGACAGCTCGGTCACCCGCGCCTTCGGCGGCGCGGGTCTGGGCTTGGCGATCAGCAAGGCGCTGGTCGAGTTGATGGACGGGCGGATCGGCATGGAGGCCAACCCCGACCAGGGCTCGACCTTCTGGATCGAGCTGTCGGCCGAGGCGTGCGACGCGCCCCGCCACACGCCGCTGGCCGCCGCCGGCCGGATCGCCGGAACCCGCGTCCTGCTGGTCGACGACCACCCGATGAACCGCGAGATCGGCGGCGCCTTCCTGACCCTGGCCGGCTGCGAGGTGACCACCGCCGACAACGGCCGGCAGGCGGTCGAGATGGCCCAGGCCGGCGGCTTCGACGTCGTGCTGATGGACATCCACATGCCCGGCATGGACGGTCTGACCGCCACCCGCGCCATCCGCGCCCTGCCCGGCCCTGCGGCGAGCGTGCCGATCATCGCCATGAGCGCCGACGCCCTGCCCCAGCAGGTCGCCCAGTGCCGCGAGGCCGGCATGGTCGACCACGTCGCCAAGCCGATCCAGAAGGAGCTGCTCTACGCGACGATCGAGACCTGGGCGGGGGAACGCGAGGCGGCCTGAGGCCTGTCCCTCGCTCGTCATGGATCTGGGGTCGAAAAACCCAAGTTCAAGAATTGCCGGCCGGCGAATTATGCGCAGGTTGTAGCGCCTTCGACGCGGGGCCGCGGCCCCATCGACAAGGGCCCCGACCATGACCTCCACGACCGCGTTCTATCACGGCACGAAGGCTGACCTGCGAACCGGCGACCTGATCGGCGCCGGCTACGCCTCCAACTACGGCCAGGGCCGGACGGCGGCCTATGTCTATTTCAGCGCCACCCTCGACGCGGCGACCTGGGGCGCGGAACTTGCGCGGGGCGAGGGCCCTGGCCGGATCTACATCGTCGAGCCGACGGGTCCGTTCGAGGACGACCCCAACCTCACCGACAAGAAGTTCCCCGGCAATCCGACCCTGTCGTACCGCACCAAGGATCCGCTGCGGGTGGTCGGCGAGGTGACCGACTGGACGGGGCATCCCCCCGAGCAGCTCCAGGCCATGCGCGACCACCTGGCCCGGCTTGATGCTGAGGGGGTCGAGGCGATCGAGGACTGAGGCCTCCTGGCCCCGGCCCTTTTTTTCTCCGAGCATCCCCGCGAAGGCGGGGATCCAAGCCGAGTTTGCGGATAGCCCACGGCCGCGCCACATCCTGAAAGCCAGCTTGGATCCCCGCCTTCGCGGGGAAAGACGGAGTTGGGGTGGCATGAGGGGCGTAACCTCACCCCCAACCGCCGCAACCCGCCCCAGGCCGCTGTCGCAGCCCCCGCCAGCCGGCCATCACGGCGGCCATGGACAGCCTCTTCTCCCCCACCCTCGCCCTGCACATCGCCTGCGGCTTCATCGCCGTGGCCGCCGGCCTCATTCCGCTGCTGGCCCGCAAGGGCTCGCGCCTGCACCGGCTGTCGGGACGGGTCTATGTGGCGGTGATGGGCACGCTGCTGGCGGCGGCCTGGGTGATGACGGTCCTGCACTTCAACGCCTATTTCGCCGCCCTGTCGGCGACGGCCAGCATCGGCCTGTTCTCCGGCTTCCGGGTGCTGGGCCGCAAGCGCCCCGACCTCGATCCGCGCCAGCGCGCCCGGCCCCTGGACTGGGCGGCGGCCCTGGCCGTGGTCGCCATCGGCGCCTGGGTGGTGGTCCTGCTGCTGACCGGCGCCTCGAAGAGCCCGCGCCTGCCGACCCTTGGCCTGGCCTACGCCGCCTTCGCCTTCGGCGGCTGGGACCTCTGGCGGTTCGCGCGGCCCGCCGGCTGGCCGTTCAGCCCCGACCTCTGGACCTACGAGCATCTAGCGAAGATGCTGTCCGCCTACGGGGCGGTGATCAGCGCCTTCTCGGGCAACTTCCTGACCTTCCTGCCGACGCCATGGAGCCAGCTCTGGCCGACCCTGCTGTTCCAACCGCTGGCCATGGGCTGGATCGCGGTGCTGATCATCCGGCGGCGGCGAACCCCATTGCCCGCTTGATGGGCGCCCGCTTGATGGTCGCCCCGACCAGCGCCTGGGTCTGGGCCTTCACCGCCTACAGCTGGACCATGACCACGGTCAGCGCCGCCTGGTTCGCCCGCCGGTTCGCCGCCGATCGCGGCGAGGCGCTGGACGTCTTCGCGTCGCTGCTCTGGCAAGGCTCGATCTACGCCGCCTGGCTGCCGGCGGCGGCGATCGTCTGGCTGATCCTGCGCCGGTTCGGGGCCGGGGCGCGCGGCGTGGCGGCGAGCTTCGTCGCGGGGATCGCCGTGGTTCCGGCGCAGGCGGCGATCTCCAGCCTGGTCGACGCCGGCTTTCTCGGCGCGGGCGATTTCGGGGCGCGGATGCTGGGGCGGACACCGGTCTGCCTGCTGCTCTATTCGGCCATCGTCGCGGTCGGACTGGCGGCCGTCCACCACCGCCGCGCCGCCGAGGCCCGGGCCCGCAACGCCCTGCTGGAGACCGCCCTGGCCGAAGCTCGCGCCGTCGCTCCCGCGCCCGAGACCGAGCGGCTGATGGTGATGTCGGGCGCCCGGCGCATCCCGGTCGATATCTCGACCGTCGAGTGGTTCGGCGCGGCCGACAACTATGTCGTCGTCCACTGGGCCGATCGCGAGGGGGCCGGCCGCGAGGGCCTGCTGCGCGCCACGCTCCAGGGACTGGAGACGCGGCTGGACCCCCGCCTCTTCGCCCGCGCCCACCGCTCGAGCCTGGTCAACCTCGCCCACGTACGCGAGGCCCAGCCGCTGTCGGACGGCTCCTGGCGGCTGACCCTGGCCAGCGGCGGCGAGGTGGTGACCAGCCGGACCTATCGGGACGCGCTGCTGGAGCGGCTGGGCGGTCGGGGCGGCTGAGGGGTTTCAGCGCCCTCCCCCTTTCTCCCGTCATTCCCGCCCTTGTGGCGGGAAACCCTCTGTCAGCCGCAAGGGCAGTTGGGGCGACGTGCTCAGCACGTCGCTTGCGCCTCACTTGCGAGCGGAACCAGGGGTTCCCGCCACAAGGGCGGGAATGACGGGAGGATAAGGATCAGGTCGCCCCCCTCAGCTCCCCGGGCACGCCACATGCGCGTCGGTCGGCTCCAGGCGGATCTCGCGGAAGGCCAGCTTGAAGCCGGCCTGCGCCGACAGCACCACCGGCGAGGAGATGCGGCTCATGTCCGCCCCCGCCGCCTTGAGGCACGAGAGCTTGATCTGGGTCTTGCGCCACTCGCCCACCGGGGCCTCGGCGAAGATCTTCGTGACGTCCACCCCGCCGGCGCAGCCCTCGCCGCACGACACCGAGAAACCCACCGGTCCCGGCGCCTTGGCCTCGACGCGGTAGGTCAGGGCGATCGACAGGTCGCCGGTGGTCTGGCGGGTGAGGTCGGCCGGCGGGCCGTTGACCAGCAGCGCGCCGGGACCGGTCCAGGCCGCGAGGCGGGCGTCCTCCTGGGCGGCGGCGTCGATGGCGGTCAGGGTCACCCCGCCGGCGGTCGACAGCAGCCACGGCGCCGGCGCGCGGCCAGCGACGAAGTACTTGTCGACATTGGCGCTGGCGCCGCTGACGCCCGACACCTCGGACAGCTGCGCCACCTTGCCGGGCTTGGCGTAGGACAGGCCGTAGCCATAGGCGAACTGCGGGTCGTAACCGGCGTCGCCCTGGTTCAAAGGCCCCTGATCAGCGCGCTTGGGCCAACTGAACGACAGCTTGCCGGTGAAGTCGCGCCTGGTCTTGCCGCTCTTACCCGCCACCAGCACATCGGCCACCCCGCCGCCTTCCGAGCCCGGCAGCCAGGCCGCGACGAAGGCGTCCGAGGCGTTGATCTCCGGGTTCGCCCACAGCGGCCGGCCGCTGAGGAACACCGCCACCACCGGCACGCCCTGAGCTTTCAGCTTCTTGAGCAGGGCCAGATCGGTCTTGTCGCCCGGCTGGTATTCCAAGTGCTGCAGGTCGCCCTGGAACTCGGCGTAGGGCGTCTCGCCGAACACCACCACGGCGACATCCGGCTTGTCGGCGAACGAGCCGTCCTTCGACAGGGTCGCCTTGCCGCCCGAGGCCTCGACGGCTTCCTTCAGGCCGCTCCAGATCGACTGCGCATTGGGGAAGTCGGCGTTGGTGTTGCCCGTGCCCTGCCAAGACAGGGTCCAGCCGCCGGCCGCCTTGCCGATGTCGTCGGCGTCGCCGGCCACCAGCACCTTCGCCCCGGCCTTGATCGGCAGCACGCCGTCGTTCTTCAGCAGCACCAGGGATTTCGCCACCGCCTCGCGGGCCAGGGCGCGATGGTCGGGCGCGCCGACGCGCTCGAAGCGGCCCTGCACGGGCGGGGCAACGCGGTCGAACAGCCCGGCCTTGACCTTCACCCGCAGGATCCGCCGCACGGCGTCGTCCAGCCGCGCCATCGGGATCTCGCCGGCCTCGACCTGCTTCAGCGTATTGTCGAACAGGCCCTGCCAGCTGTCGGGGGCCATGTACATGTCGAGGCCCGCGTTCAGGGCCTGCGGGCACGAGACGTTGGAGCAGCCGTCGACCTGGCCGTGGGCGTTCCAGTCGCCGACCACGAAGCCGGTGAAGCCCAGGCGGTCCTTCAGCACGTCGGTCAGCAGGGTCTTGTTGCCGGTATGCTTGACGCCGTTCCAGCTGGAGAACGAGGCCATCACCGTCAGGATGCCGGCGTCGATGCTGGGCGGATAGCCCTGGGCGTGCAGGCGGACGAGGTCGGCTTCCGACACCACCGCGTCGCCCTGGTCCTTGCCGCCCGTGGTGCCGCCATCCGCCAGGAAGTGCTTGGCGCTGCCGGCAATGTGGCCGGCCTCCAGCGCCTTGCCGGCGACGAGCTTGCCCTGCAGGCCCAGCGTCATGCGGCCGGCGTAGCTTTTGACGATCTCCGGATCTTCGCCATAACCCTCGTAGCTGCGGCCCCAGCGGTCGTCGCGCGGCACGGCCACCGTCGGACCGAAGGTCCAGTCGCCGCCGCTGACCGCCACCTCCTCGGCCGTGGCCTTGCCGATGCGCTCGATCAGGTCGGGGTCGCGGGTCGCGCCCAGGCCGATGTTGTGCGGAAAGAGGGTCGCGCCGACGAGGTTGTTGTGGCCGTGCACGGCGTCGATGCCGAACATGATCGGGATGGCCACGTGGCCGTCGCGCGGTTCGAGAGAGACGGCGCGGAACAGGTCGACGAAATCGGCCCATTCCTTGGCCATCGCCTTGTCGGCGCCATTCGGGCCCGAGCTGCCGCCGGCCAGGATCGAGCCCAGCGGATAGTCGCGCAGCTGTTCGGGACGGATCGAGCCGATGTCGGCCTGGATCGTCTGGCCGACCTTCTCGCGCACCGACATCTTGGCCACCAGCGCCGTGATCTTCGCTTCCGTCGCCGCATCGGTCAGGGCGGCGGGGCTCCTGGCGGCGGGCCAAGCGGCGACGTGGGCCGCGGCCTCGCCCGCCGGTGCGAGCGTCTGCGCGCCGGCGAGACCGGTCAGGCTGGTGGCGGCCAGCAGGGCCAGGGCGGAAACACGGAACGGCGTCACGGCGACCTCGATCGAAAAAGAGGCGCGGCGGCAAAGGGGAAGGAGCCGCCGCGCCCAAAGCACGCCGCGGGAGCAGCGTCATGGGATGAGACGTCGAGGGCGGACGCCGCGCGCGGAAGTCCGCACGCGCGATCGCGCATGGCCTTGGCCTCCCGTCGCGGGGTCGTCTGCTCGCGACCGCCTCACATCGATACGAGACAACGTTGTCTTACTTGATGTCAACACGATTCAATTTGTCCACTTGAGGACAAATTGGCCGATATCCTTTCCAGAAAAGGCGAATACGCAGAAGAGAATTTTTCTGACAACGATGTCTTACTGAGACTTTCGCACACTCTATTGAAGGCCGAAGACCGCGAACCGGCTCGACTCGGCCGCCGGGGCCGGGCTATCGCTAGGCCAGCGCGCCGATAGCCGGCGACGGGGGGCCGATGCGCAACGTCACCATCGTCCATGTGGCCGAAAAGGCCCGGGTCTCGGTCAAGACCGTCTCGCGCGTGGTCAACAACGAGCCGACCGTCACCCCCGACCTGCGCGCCCGCGTCGAGGCGGCCATCGAGCAGCTGGGCTACAGCCCCAACATCGCCGCCCGGCGGATGGGCGGCGGCCGCTCGTTCCTGATCGTCGCCTTCAACGACCGCACCCTGACCCTGGAGAACTGGCGCAGCGACCGCGGCAACAACTGGATCGACCGCATGCAGTACGGGGCCATGCTCCGCTGCGACGTCCACGGCTACCACCTGCTGTGCGAACTGATCGACCTGGAGTCCGACCAGCTGGCCCGGCGCGTGCAGCACGTGCTGTCCACCCTGCGGCCCGACGGCGTGATCCTGACGCCGCCCAACTGCGAGGACCCGACGGTGCTGGCCGCGCTGAAGAAGGCCCAGATCCCGTTCGTGCGCCTGGGCTCGGCCCAGGCCGGCCCCGGCGCGCGGGTGCGGATGGACGACGCCGCCGCCGCCCGCCAACTGACGGAGCACCTGCTCACGCTCGGCCACCGCCGCGTCGGCTTCGTCACCGGCAGCCCGCGCTTCCTGGCCAGCCGCGCCCGCGAGGACGGCTATCGCGACGCCCTCGCCAAGGCCGGCCTGCCCGTCGACGAGACCCTGCTGGTTCCGGGCGACTTCACCTTCGAGGGCGGGGTCGCCGCCGCCGAGGCCCTGCTGAGCCGCGCCGACCGGCCCACCGCCATCCTGGCCGGCAACGACGAGACCGCTCTGGCGGTGATGCACGTCGCCCGGCGGCTGTCGGTCTCCATCCCCGGCGAGCTGTCGCTGGCCACCTTCGACGACACCCCCAGCGTGCGCCTGTCGCTGCCGCCCTTGACCACGGTGCGCCAGCCGGTGGCCGAGATGGCGGCCGAGGCCGTCGATATCCTGGTGGCCTGCGCCGCCGCCAAGGACGGCAAGCCGCCGCGCGGCGACCGTCTGCTGCCGTTCGAACTGGCCCTGCGCGCCTCGACGGCGCCGCCGCCTGCGGGCTGACCAAGCCCCGCGACGGGATGTCGCGGGGAACTTGACCGACAAGGCCGCTCACCCTCTTGTCTTGCGACTTCAAGTTGGAGCCGCTCGCGTTTGGCCAGAGATATGACCCAGGTCGACGCCGCAACCGCCGCAGCCGGGCCGCCCACCGTAAGGCGGCGCCTGCTGATCATGGCGCTGTGTCTCGTCGCGCCCGCCATCGTGTTCATGGCCCTGCTGGCCCGCGCCGAATACGGCCAAAGCCGGGGCCGTTACGAGCAGCAGCTGGTGGCCACCACCCGGGCGCTGGGCCTGGCCGTCGATCGCCAGCTGGCCCAGGGCCAGAGCACCCTGCAGGCCCTCTCGGTCTCGCCCGCTCTCGCTTCCGGCGACCTTGAGAGTTTCGAGCGCCAGGCCCGCGCCGCCATCGGCGCCGACGCGGCCTGGATCGTGCTGATCTCGCCCCGAGGCCAGGTGGTCAACACCCGCCTGCCGCCCGGCCAGGCCCCGCCCCGCAGCGCCGGCCTGCCGCCCGAACGCTGGGCCGCCGTACGCTCGGGCCGCACCACCGTCTCGAACCTGACCTTCGGCAAGGTGGTCAAGCAGCCGATCGTGGCCATCGACATGCCGGTGATCGTCGCCGGCGAGCTCTACGACCTGGCCTATATCCAGACCCCCGCGGCCTTCGCCCCGCTGTTCGCCGCCCAGGGCGTGCCGCACAGCTGGACGGCCAGCATCGTCGATCGCAACGCCAAGCTGGTGGCGCGCTCGCGCGACCAGGAAAAGATGCTGGGCCGCTCGGCCAGCCGGCCGATGCTGGACGCCATGGCGCGCGACAACGACGGCGTGCTCGAGACCTACACCCTCGACGGCACCCCCACCCTGTCGGCCTTCAGCCGCTCGGCCGCCTATGGCTGGACCTTCATCGTCGGCGTGCCGCGCGCCGAGCTGGAGCGCGCCAACCTGTCGTCCCTGGCCCTGCTGGTCACGGCCGGCCTGGCCCTGCTGGCCATCGGGGCCACGGCCGCCCTGCTATTCTCGCGCGGCATCTCGGGCGAGGTGCGGGCCCTGGTGGCCGACGCCCGGATCATGGCCGCCGGCGGCGAGATGCCGGCCCAGACCAGCGGCGGCCTGCGCGAGATCGGCGAGGTGCGCGAGGCCCTGCACGCGGCCTCCAGCCAGTTGCGGGCCCGCGAGGCCGGCGAAAAACGCGCCGCCGCCCGCCAGCAGCTGATGATCAACGAGCTGAACCACCGGGTGAAGAACACCCTGGCGACGGTGCAGTCCCTGGCCCTGCAGAGCCTGGGCCGCGGCGAGGCCGCCCCCGGCTTCAACGCCTTCAACGAGCGGCTCTACGCCCTGGCCCGCGCCCACGACCTCCTGACCCGCACCGTGTGGGAGAGCGCCGACCTGACCGACGTCGTGCGCCAGACGCTGGAGCCCTATGGCGACCGCGCCCGCTGCGAGGGGCCGCCGGCCGCCCTGCCGCCCAGCGCCGCGCTGGCCCTGTCGATGGTCTTCCACGAGCTGGCCACCAACGCCAGCAAGTACGGCGGCCTTTCCACCCCCAACGGCCGGGTGGAGGTGACCTGGCGTCGCGATCCGCTGGATCCGCAGCGCCTGGCCCTGCGCTGGGTCGAGAGCGGCGGACCCAAGCTGGACGGCCCGCCGCAGCGCAAGGGCTTCGGCTCGCGCCTGATCGCCGCCAGCCTGCGCAATGAACTGAAGGGCGAGGCCGTGTTCGAATACCTGCCCACGGGCCTGGTCTGCGCCCTGTCGGTGCGTCTGCCCGATCCGTCCGGCGCCCAAGCTTTGGGCGACGAGCCCTCGCTGTCCGACGCCTGAACAGGCAGCCGCGGGCGCGGGCGCGAAGCGCCGGCCCGGCGCTTGACCGCCGTTCTTCGGCTCATGGTGATGGTCGATCCGCTCTGCACCCATCCTGGGGCGCCGTCGGATCGATCGTATTGCTTCGCCGCGTAGATTGATCTTCCATGACGCTCAGGATGCACGCCGCAGAGCCGCACCTGAGGGAAGAGCGTTCATGATCGCCACAGATGACTCCGTGATGCTGCCGGCCCGGCCCGAGCCGATCCCGCTGGCGCCCGAGCGCACGGCCGTCATCGTCATCGACATGCAGAACGCCTACGCCTCGCCGGGCGGCTATCTGGATCTGGCCGGCTTCGACATCAGCGGCGCGGCCGCCTGCATCCAGCAGATCAAGGGCGTGCTCGAAACGGCCCGCGCGGCCGGCATGCAGGTGATCTATTTCCAGAACGGCTGGGACGACCAGTATGTCGAGGCCGGCGGTCCCGGCTCGCCCAACTGGTGGAAGTCCAACGCCCTGAAGACCATGCGCGCCAAGCCCGAGCTGCAAGGCAAGCTTTTGGCGCGCGGCCAGTGGGACTACGAGCTGGTCGACGAGCTCGCGCCCCAGCCCGGCGACATCCAGCTGCACAAGACCCGCTATTCCGGCTTCTTCAACAGCCAACTCGACAGCGTGCTGCGCAGCCGCAACATCAAGAACCTGGTCTTCGTCGGCATCGCCACCAACGTCTGCGTGGAGTCGACCCTGCGCGACGGCTTCTTCCTCGAATATTTCGGCACGGTGCTGGAGGACGCCACCCACCAGGCCGGTCCCGAGTTCGTGCAGAAGGCCACGCTCTACAACATCGAGACCTTCTTCGGCTGGGTCTCGACCGTGGCCGACTTCAAGGGCGCGTTCGGCCAGATCGCGCCGAAGTAGGCGTGTCGAGCGCTTGGCCAGCAAGGTTTTCCGTCTTCGGACGGAATGAAGAACTTAATTATCAGAAGGACAGGACCCGATGCCCAAGACCGTCATCACCCCGCCCGGCACGGGCACGCCGATCGCCCCGTTCTCGCCGGGCACGCTGGCCGACGGGATCGTCTACGTCTCGGGCACCCTGGCCTTCGACAAGGACAACAACGTCGCCCATGTCGGCGACGCCGAGGGCCAGACGCGGCAGGTGCTGGAGACCATCAAGTCGGTCATCGAGACGGCCGGCGGCACGATGGAGGACGTGACCATGAACCACATCTTCCTGACCGACTGGGCCAACTACCAGACCATCAACAAGGTCTATGCCGAGTACTTCCCGGGCGACAAGCCGGCCCGCTACTGCATCCAGTGCGGCCTGGTGCGCCCCGATTTCCTGGTCGAGATCGCCACCGTCGCCCACATCGGCAAACGCTGATCCGTATGATCCTGGCCCCGTCACTTTTCCTCCGAGCCTCCCCGCGAAGGCTGGGACCCAAGCCGAGTCTACGGATCTTGGCTCGGCCGCGCCTGCCCCCGAGAGTCAGCTTGGGTCCCCGCCTTCGCGGGGATGAGCGGATTGGGGTGCGGACATGACGTCGGGCACAGTCGACGGCCTGTACTACGAACTCCACGGCGGTCCGGTGGCCGGCCGCGAGGTCGTGCTGCTGTCGTCGGGCCTGGGCGGTTCGGGCAGCTTCTGGGGGCCGCAGATGGCGGCGCTGACGGCGCGCTGGCCGGTCGTGCTGTACGACCACCGCGGCACCGGCCGCAGCGTTCGCGAACTGCCGACCGACGAGCCCTACGCCGTCGCCGACATGGCCGACGACATCGTCAAGGTGCTGGACGCCCTGGGGATCGCCAAGGCCCATGTCGTCGGCCACGCGGCCGGCGGCAACGCGGGCCTGGCGCTGGCGCTGGCGCACCCCGATCGCCTCGGCAAGCTGGCGGTCGTCAACGGCTGGTCGCGGCCCGATCCGCACATCAGGCGCTGCTTCGACACCCGCCTGCATCTGCTGAACGACACCGGCCCGGCGGCCTATGTGCACGCCCAGGCCCTGTTCCTCTATCCGGCGACCTGGATCTCGGAAAACAGCGAGCGCCTTGCCGCCGAGGAGCCGCACCACGTGGTCGGCTTCCCGCCCAAGGCGGTGATGCTGGCCCGCATCGGCGCCCTGCTGGCCTTCGACGTCGACGCCGACCTGCCGCGCATCACCCACCCGGTGCTGGTCAGCGCCACCGCCGACGACATGCTGGTGCCCGTCACCTGCGCCCATCGCCTCGCCGAACGCCTGCCCAACGCGACGCTCGACGTGCTGCCCTGGGGCGGCCATGCCTCGACGGTGACGGATGCGGAGAGGTTCAACGCTTCGCTCGTGCGGTTCCTGGAGGGGGACGGATGAGCGGGGATCACGAACCAGATCCTCCCCCTCTGGGGGAGGTGGCCCAGAGGGCCGGAGGGGGCCAGCGCGGCGCTGGGGGGAG
>NZ_JBYCZS010000036.1:0-50530 GCF_057586355.1 Caulobacter sp. SRI_008 | reverse complement strand
CGGCTCCAGCGGCGCGGCGGTCTGGCCGGCGCCGATCGAGGGAGACGCCGCCTGATCGCGGGAGCGTTCGCGCGGCAGGCGCAGGCCGGCGGCCATGACCGAGACGGCGATGGCGGCGGCCGTCACCACCAGGGCGAACACCAGGCTGAGCACAAGCACCGTGACCGCCGGACCGATGTCGAGCTCGGCGAACTGCTGGGCGGTCTTCATGGCCGCCAGCGCCTTCAGCGACGGGGTCATCATCGCCAGTTCCAGCGCCAGGCCCAGGGTGGCGACCATCGGCAGCAGGGCCAGGGCGATCATCGCCTTGATCCAGCCCTCGACGAGGCCCCGGGTGGCGTCGAACAGCAGCAGGCCGGCGACCAGCGGGGCCAGGCCCAGCAGGATCGACAGCACCACCTTGCAGGCCAGGACCGCGCCCAGGCTGGTCAGCAGCATGACGAGGCCCCCGACATTGGCCGCGAAGGCGGCGAAGCCCGGCCCGCCCTGCAGGGCGGCGTCGCGCGCGCCGGCCCGGCTGGCGAAATGCTGGGCGGCCTGCTGCAGCACGTCGTAGGCCGACTGCAGGCGCAGATAGGGATCGGCCTTGCCGGCCTCGCCGCCCAACTGGCCCAGCAGCAGGCCGCCCAGCTCGGCCGGGGCCTTGAACAGGGTGTCGTAGGCCAGGGTCTCCAGCAGCGCCCAGTTGGTGGCCAGGGCCACGACCAGGGCCATCTTGACCACGGCGATGGTGGCGTCGCCGATCCGCAAGGATCCGCGACCCAGCACCAGCCGGTAGCCCATGAAGGCGACATAGACGGTCATCAGCACCGTCAGCAGGGTCGAGACCGGCGAGCCGGGCGCGGCCAGGGCGGCGTAGCCGGCCTGGGCCAGGCCGTGCACCTGGCAGTCGACCGAACCGATCAGGCCCTGGACCAGCGGGGCGTCGGCGGCGGGACAGGCGACGGGAGTCATGCGGCGTCCCTCACCAGCTTGGCCATCCAGGCCTCGGGCGCGTCGCCCAGGTGTTCGCGCAGGGCGTCGAGCCGGCGCACCGTGCTCTCGCGGCCCGACAGCACCGTCAGCAGCTCTGGCGAGCCGGCCAGGTTCAGGCGGGCCACGACGCTGTCGGTCCCGTGCTTGATCAGGAAGCAGCGGGCGGTGTCGGGCAGGCTGCGGACCAGCTCGAACTCATGCTCGGTCAGGCCGAAGCCTTCGCAGTAGTCCCTCGCCTGGGCCTTGGGGTTGGCCATGAAGATCTGGGTGGCGGCCTGCTCGACGATGGCGCTGGCGATACGGCTTTCGAGGGCGTCCTGGGCCGACTGGGTGGCGAAGCCGACCAGGCCGTTGCGCTTGCGCAGGGTCTTTTCCCAGTCCTTGATCCGGGCGACGAACACGTCGTCGTCCAGCGCCTTCCAGCCCTCGTCGACGACGATCAGGGTCGGGTGGCCGTCAAGGCGCTGCTCCACGCGGTGGAACAGGTACATCATGGCCGGAGTGCGCAGGGCCGGGTCGTCCAGCAACTGGGTCATGTCGAAGCCCAGGGTGGCGGCCGAAAGATCCAGGCCGTCCTGGGCGTTGTCGAACAGCCAGGCGTGCTCGCCGGTCCCGTGCCAGGGCGCCAGGCGCGCGGCCAGATCGGCGGCGTCCGGGCGGCGCGAGCCCTTGAACAGCTCGGCGAAGAACCGCAGGCGGCGCAGCTTGGGCGCCTGGTCGTAGTTGGCGTCGACCGCGTCCTTGATGCGGGCCAGGTCGTCCGGCGTCAGGCTCTCGCCCGGTTGCGACACCAGGCGCGCGATCCAGTCGGCGACGAAGCGGCGGTTGGCCGGCGTGTCTTCCAGGGCCAGCGGGTTGAAGCCCGTCGCCTGGCCCGGACGCAGCACCTCGTAACGGCCGCCGATGGCGCGCAGGAAGATCTCGGCCCCGCGGTCCTTGTCGAAGAAGACGGTGCGCGGCTTGTACTTCTGGGCCTGGGCCAGCAGGAAGTTCAGCACCACGGTCTTGCCCGAGCCCGACGGGCCGATGATCGAGAAGTTCCCAAGGTCGCCCTTGTGGAAATTGAAGTGGTACGGGCCGGCCGAAGTAGTCTCCAGCAGCGTCACCGCCGGACCCCAGTGGTTGCCCAGGGCCTTGCCGACCGGGAAGTTGTGGCCGCTGGCGAAGCCGGCGAAGTTGGCGGTCGAGATCATCGCCCGGCGGGCGATGTCCTTGAAGTTGCCGGGGAACTGGGCCCAGAAGGCCGGCTCCAGATTGACGTCCTCGCGCACGGCGATGGCGCCCATCTCGGTGAAGGCCGACAGCACCTCGGCCGTGGATTGGTCCAGGCCCTCCAGGCTCTCGCCGCGCACCAGCACCGACAGGTGATGCTCGCCGAAGGCGGCCCGGCCGCTGACCACGTCGTCCTTGGCGCGGATCAGGTCGGCTTTCAGGCTGACGCCGTCGTCGTCGGCCGCGCGCATGCGGCGCAAGGCCAGGTTCATCTTGTCCAGCGTCGGCTGGCGATCGACGAAGCCGAAGCTCTGCGTCACCACCATCTCGCACGGCAGGCGCAGCAGGTCGTCCAGCATCCCCGGGGTGGTCTGGGCGGGGTAGTCCTTGACCGAGACCATCGAGGCGAAACCGCGCGCCAGGGCGCCGGCCCGCGACAGCTCCAGCGTCTCGTGGCCGAAGCTGACCCGGCGGTAGGGCAGGTACTGGCCCGCGTCGCCTTCCGGCGCCAGCACCGGGCGCATCTCGCCGTTATAGAGGCAGGACAGGAATTCCAGCGGCTCCGAGCAGGTCCCGTTCGAACCTTCGTATTGGCCCAGCACCCGCGCCCCGTAGGGCGCCAGGGCCGAGACCAGGCTGTCGCGGGCGGCGTCGAGTTCGCGGCGGTCCTGGGTCTTCTGGCCGGCGCTTTGCGCCGAGCCCTTGGCCAGGCGCAGGGCCTTGTCGATCAGCCCGCCCTGGCCTTGCAGCGGGCGGCGGACGATCGTCAGGAAGAGGTCGTTGACGTAGAGCTTGCGACCGGCGAGGCGGTCGCTCCAGTCGGCGTCCACCCGCCTGCTGAAGGCGTCGGAGAAGTCGCCTTCCGTGCCGACCCTGGCCTCGCGGCGGATGATGTGGTGGTAGACGGCGAAGCGCGAGCTGGCCAGGCCGCGCAGCATCACGTCGCGCACCGCCTTGCGGTAGTTCAGCGTCTCGCTGTCGGCCGTCTCGAACGGCAGGCCGGCCAGATGGATCACCTGGAGCAACAGCCCGTCGCGGGTCTCGATCGTCCGCGCGTCCAGGTGGCGGGCGTAGGGCAGGCGCTTGCCGGCCGACGCTTCCTTTTTCGGATTCACGGTTGGTAGCTGTTGCATCGCCAGGCCCGGAAGTTGGGAACGCGGGGGCAGCGGCTGACCTTGGCCAGCCACAGGTCGAAGATGCGCGGTTCGCGCAGGCAGGCCGCGTAGCCGATCGCGTGGACCACCAGGGCCGCGAGCAGGGCCCAGAACGACTTGGTGATCAGGAAGAGCTCGGTCGTGACCACGCCGTTGACGACGAAGTAGCTGTAGGTCACGCCGGCGAACATCTGGGGCCGGGTCAGGGCCCCGAACACCACGTCGCGATCGAGGGGAGCGGCCATCGGGCTCTACGCGCCCGCCGCGGTGCGGATGCCGCTGACGATGGTGGTGGCGCCGAACAGGATGAAGCAGCCCAGAATCACGGTCGCGCCGTAGCGCCAGTTCATGCGGCCGGTCAGCATCATGAAGCCGACCGCGGCCACGGCCATCACCGCCACGGCGGTGGCGACGTTGCCCATCAGCGTGCCTTGCAGCCACAGCACGCCCGACAGCACGGCCGACGAGCCTTGCGGGTCGGCCTGCGAGACCTGGGCGTGGGCCTGGCTGGCGGCGGCGAGGAGGGCGGTCGCCAGGGCGGCGGCGCGAACGCTTACAAGTTTACGCATCAGTTGGGGGCTCCGAGGGCGGGGAGGGCGAGGGCGGGCGCCGCCACGGCCATGCGGCCGAGGATCGAGGCGACATAGGCTTGGGTCTCGGCGTAGGGCGGCACGCCGCCGTGCTTGAGGACGGCGCCGGGGCCGGCGTTGTAGGCGGCCAGGGCCAGCTTCACGTCGCCGCCGAAGCGATTGAGCATCTGGCGCAGGTACATCGCCCCGCCCTTGATGTTCTGGGCCATGTCCGAGGGATCGACGCCCAGGTCACGGGCGGTGGCCGGCATCAGCTGCATCACGCCCATGGCGCCCTTGCTCGAGCGGGCGGCGGGGCGGAAGCGGCTCTCGCGCCAGGCCACGGCCTCGACCAGCTTGGGATCCAGGGCGTAGTCGGCGGCGGCGGCGTGCAGTTCGCGCCGCACGGCCTCGCTGGCCGCGGTCTCGACGACGGCGACGGGCGGCGGCGCGATCGCCTCGACCGCTTCGCCCGTGAAGACGGCCGGACCGTCGAAACGGGTGACCTGGCCTTCGTCGCCGATTTCCAGAACCTGGGCGGCGGCCGGGGCGGCGAGCAGGCAGCAGGTCGCGATGGCCGCCAAGCTCATGGCCTGGCGGGCGAGATCGAACGTCATCGACGCTCCCCCGTACAGCTATGGTTAAGCGATATGCTTAATGCATCTGTATAAGGTCTGCCTGAATCGCGTAATGCGGCAGGACAGCGCATGAGGTAGCCAGTTATCTATGTCGAAAAGTCTACGTATGAAGTTGTTTCAAGTTAATCGGCGTTAAGTATTTCGCACTTTTACTTATGCTGAAGCTTGCCGCGCGTGCGGTGATAACGGTCAAGCTCGGCCGATCATCCGGCGACGGACTTCAGGCCAGGCGCAAGGGGGCGTTCGTGCGCCCGGGGCGGCCCGAACGGCGATCACCAAGCATCGCCGTGATTGTTTCCGTCCAGTGATGGTGCTGCACAACTTACGCCTTAGGAGCCCTGCTTCGCTCATCCTGGACGAAGAGGGACCATGGCCGTCGCACCGTTTGTCATTCTGGCCGCAGCCGCCCTGTCGACGGCCCCGGACACGGCTCCAGGCGCGGCGCCGACCGACGTCTCCGGCGTTGTGGTCGAGGCCGCCAAGCGCGGCGAGGCGCGGGGCGGCCAGACGCCGCTGGTCGCCTACGACCCGATGCAGATCCAGGCCTTCGGCGCGGCCACGGTCGACGAGCTGATCGAACTGCTGGAAGCCCAGACCACCAGCGCCCGCGGCGGCTCGCCGGTGTTCCTGATCAACGGCCGGCGCATCTCCGGCTTCCAGGAACTGCGCGGCCTGCCGACCGAGGCCATCGAGCAGTTCCAGATCCTGCCCGAGCAGACCGCCCTGGCCTATGGCTACAGCGCCGACCAGCGGGTGGTGAACATCATCCTGCGCGAGCGCTTCCGCTCGCTGTCCGAGCAGGTCGACGCCGAGCGGCCCCAGGGCGGCGGGCGCACGGTTGGCAGCTCGCGCACCAACGCCCTGCGCATCCAGGGCGGCGCCCGCACCTCGCTGAGCCTGGACCTCAAGAACCAGTCGGCCCTGTATGAAGACGAGCGCGAGATCGACCGCTCGGAAAGCGGCGGCGTCACCACCAACCGCACGCTCGCGCCGCGCCTGCGCCAGGCCCAGCTGTCGGGCGTGGTCAAGCGCGACCTGACCGACAAGGTCGGCCTGACCCTCAGCGGCGGCCTCAAGTCGGTGGATCAGGTCAGCCGCCTGGGCCTGCCGGAGGTCGCCGACGACGTCTATGTCGATCGGCCCGACACCTTGCAGAAGCGCACCAAGACCACGACCGCCGATCTGGGCGCCCTGGTCGACGGCTTCGTCGGCTCCTGGGCCACGACCGGCAGCCTGGCCTACCAGCGGGTGGAGACCAATTCGGTCACCGGCCGGGGCTTGGACACGACGGCGCTGGACGCGGCGATCGACGCCGGGACGGTCGATCTTTCCGGCGATCTCGCTTCCTACCTCTCGGTGCTGGATCCGACCCGCGCGGCGTCGGTGGCCCAGAGCGTGACGGGCGAGGTGGTGACCAACGGCTCGCTGCTGCGGCTGCCGGCCGGCGCCGTGCGCCTGTCGCTGAAGGTCGGCGGCGATCACTCCAGCCTCGACAGCGAGAGCCTGGTCGAAGGCGTCTCCACCAGCCGCGAGGTGTCGCGCGACCAGGGCTCGGTCCAAGCCAGCTTCGACCTGCCGCTGCTCGCGGCGGGTGAGGGCGCGGGCAAAAGGCTCGGCGCGGTCTCGGCCAATCTCAACCTCGCCGCCGCGCAGGTGTCGGACTTCGGGACCCTGCGCACCCTCGGCGCCGGCCTCAACTGGACGCCGGTCGAGAAACTGGTCTTCACCGGCGACTACACCACCAAGACGACGGCCCCGACCCTGTCGCAGCTGAACGATCCGACGCAGACCACGCCCAACGTGGCGGTGTTCGACTACGCCACCGGCCAGACGGTGTCGGTGACCCAGACCAGCGGCGGCAACGCCGACCTGGAGGCGCCCGAAAGCCGCATCCTGCACTTCGGCGTCAACTGGACCCCGACTTCCAGGCACGCCCTGCAGATGAACCTGAACTGGACCCGCACCGAGGTTCTGGACGGGATCAGCAGCTTCTCCAGCGTCACCGCCGGCCTTGAGGAGGCGCTGCCCGAGCGCTTCACCCGATCCGCCGACGGAACCCTGCTCAGCATCGACGCCCGGCCGATCAACGTGGCGCGCGAAGTGAAGGAAGAGGCCGCCTGGGGCTTCACCTTCTCGCGCGCCTTCGGCAAGCCGATGCAGTTTCCGCCGCGCCAGGGCTTTGGTCCGCCGGACGGCGGCCCTCCCGATGGCGGCCCGCCGCCGGGAGAAGGGGGCGGTCCGCCTCCTGGCGAGGGCGGCGGTCCTCCGCCTGGCATGGGCGGTCCGGGCGGTGGTCCCCCGGGCGGGGGTCCTGGCGGCCCTCCCGGCGGCGGGCGGCGTCCGGCCGTGATGATGCGGCCGGGCCAGGGCCTGATCAACATCTCGCTGACCCACACCTGGCGGCTGAAGGACGAGGTGACGATCCGCAACGGCTCGTCGGTGCTCGACCTGCTGAACGGCGACTCCATCTCCGGCTCCGGCGGCGAGTCCGAGCACGAGGTCAAGCTGCAGGTCGGGGCCTCGCGCCGCGGCGTCGGCGGCTTCGTCAACGCCAAGTGGGAGTCCGGCACGGTCACGAAGGGCAATGGCCTGACGCCGGACTACAAGTTCGGCGACCTGGCGACCGTGAACCTGCGGCTGTTCGCCGACCTCTCGCAGCGCCGCGAGTGGGTGCAGAAATATCCGTGGCTGCGGGGAACGCGGGTGACGGCCGAGGTCACCAACCTGTTCGACGCCCGCACCAAGGTGACCAGCAGCGACGGAACCCTGCCGCTGACCTACCAGCCCGACTATCTCGATCCGCTGGGCCGCGTGTTCCGCATCGGCTTCCGCAAGATCGTGTTCTGAGGTGGGGAGAGGGGGCGGCCCGGCGGGCTGCTCCCGATCCGGCGGGCGATTCCAGCCGGCTAAACGATGCGCTTCCAGCTTCGACGGACGGCTTTGTCCGTTCGGACACGACTTCGCGCGTGCGAACGATCACGCCGTCTGGCGTTGGGAAAGCTTTGCGATTTCAGGGGTGTGGTGGGGACCCAGACTTCCGTCTGGGTCCCCGTGGTGCCGCCGGGCAGGATTGAACTGCCGACCTCAGCCTTACCAAGGATGCGCTCTACCACTGAGCTACGGCGGCGACGAGGAGGGGCGTATAGCCAACGATTTCGGGGATTGCAAAGCCCAAATCGCGTTGACTGAACGTCGCGGGCAATTCACCTGTGGACACATGAGTCAGTCATCGAAGCCAAACCCCAGTCAGGACAAGGAAAAAGCCGAACGCGAGGCGCGTCTGGCCCAGGCCCTGAGAACCAACCTCCGCCGTCGCAAGGCGCCCGCCAGTGCGTCGGCCAAGCCGGAATCGGCTTCGGAATAGGAATCGGCGCGGCCTCTTGCATGCCCCCTTGCAAGCGTTAGAACCGCGACCTCACATGTGACCCGCGTGGAAGACGGCTTTTCCGCGCGTTCGAGGGAATTTCATTGGATCGCATCGCCATCACCGGCGGCGCGCAGCTGAACGGGACCATCCCCGTCAGCGGCGCCAAGAACTCTGCCATCAAGCTGATGGCCGCCAGCCTGCTCACGGATCAGCCGCTGCGGCTGACCAACATGCCGCGTCTGGCCGACACGCGATTCCTCGGCAAGCTGCTGACGCGCCTCGGCGTCAGCGTCACCGAAAGCGACGACGGTCCCGACGGCCAGCAGACGATTCTGCATGCGCCGGAGATCACCAGCGGCTTCGCGCCCTATGACCTGGTGCGTCAGATGCGCGCCTCGTTCAACGTGCTGGGCCCGCTGGTCGCCCGCTCGGGCCAGGCCAAGGTCAGCTTGCCCGGCGGCTGCACGATCGGCGCGCGCCCGGTGGACCTGCACCTCCAGGCCCTGGAAGCCCTGGGCGCCAAGATCGACCTGCACGAAGGCTACGTCTACGCCCAGGCCCCGCGCGGCCTGAAGGGCGCCGAGATCGTCTTCCCGATCGTCTCGGTGGGCGCCACCGAGCACGCCATGCTGGCGGCCGTGCTGGCCGACGGCGTGACGGTGATCCGCAACGCCGCCTGCGAGCCTGAACTGGCCGACCTGCAGGAATGCCTGAACGCCATGGGCGCCAAGGTCGAGGGCGCGGGCACCCCCACCATCACCATCACCGGCGTCGCCCGCCTGAACGGCGCGACCCACTCGGTGATCCCCGACCGCATCGAGATGGGCACCTACGCCGTCGCCGCCGCCATGGCCGGCGGCGAAGTGCGCCTGACCAAGGCCCGCCCCGAACTGATCGAGAGCCTGTCGGTCAAGCTCGAGGAGGCCGGCGCCACGGTCGTGCGCACCGAGGACGGCGTCATCGTCAAGCGCAACGGCTCGCGCCTGAACGCCGTCGATCTCGAGACCGCCCCGTTCCCGGGCTTCGCCACCGACCTCCAGGCCCAGTTCATGGCCCTGATGACCACGGCGAACGGCGAGAGCCGCATCCGCGAGACCATCTTCGAGAACCGCTTCATGCACGCCCCCGAGCTGATGCGCCTGGGCGCCGACATCTCGGTGCACGGCGGCGAGGCCCGCGTGCGCGGCGTCGCTCAGCTGGAAGGCGCCGAGGTGATGGCCACCGACCTGCGCGCCTCCGTCAGCCTGGTGATCGCCGGCCTGGTGGCTCGCGGCGAGACCGTCGTGTCGCGCATTTATCACCTCGACCGGGGCTTCGAGCGCCTGGAAGAGAAGCTGGGCGCCTGCGGAGCCCAGGTGCGCCGCATCAAGGGCGACGGCGAGCCGGAGCTCTGAGCATGAGCGCCGCGCCCCTCCGCCTGCTGGCCCACGAGCCTGAAGACCTGCCGGTGATCTCGGCCGCCTTGCAGGACGCCGTCGCCAAGATCGGCGACATCCGCTGGGACGCGGCCGCCCGCACCCTGACGCTCGCCTGCAACCGCTTCCGCTGGGAAGCCGGCGGCAAGAAGAAGGGCGGCGAGCGCGTGCGTTCGGCCTTGCAACTGGGCGACGTCACCGGCGTCCAGGCCCGTAACCTGCGCCGCGACGCCAAGCAGGCGGTGGTCGAGCTGCTGTCGGTCGCCTTCGAGCCGGGCGAAGAAGCCCCGGGCGGCGTGATCCTGCTGACCTTCGCCGGCGGCGGCGACCTGCGGGTCTCCGTCGACTGCGTCGAAGCGGCCCTGGCTGACGTCTCCGAGCCCTGGGCGACCCCCCGGAAGCCTGGGCACGCGGACTGAGGAGCCGAACCTCGCCCTTCGACAAGCTCAGGGTGAGGTTCTACTTCAGCGGCCTGTGAAATGGTCCTCACCCTGAGCCTGTCGAAGGGCGAGGACCACGCGCCGCCCGTTAACCAACCAACCTTCTGATTTCCAAACATTTCAAATCGCGACTCACCTGATACAACTCGCCGGAGTTGAATCGACTTCGAGTGCGTGATGACCAGGATCGGCTCTCAGGGCTACGCCGCCGCCTACGCCTATGCGGGCGCGACGAGCAGCCAGACGGGTACCGCCGCCGCCCAGGCCAAGGCAGCGGAAGCCGCCAAGACCGGCGCGTCCAGCGTCAGCGTCACCCTGTCGGCGGAAGCGCAGGCCGCGCTGGCCGCCGCGAGCACCGACGGCCGCAGCCTCGCCACCGTGACCTCCGACGCTCGCAAGAGTCTCGACAGCCTGCTCTCCGCCGCCAAAGCCACCAGCGCCCTGAAGGACGGCAAGGCGACGATCGACGTCTCCGGCCTCGACCGTCGCAGCCTCTACGCCATCGCCTCCAACCAGGGCGGAAGCTTCCCGATCGAGGAGCAGGTGGTCGCCAGCCTCCAGTTGAAGGCCGGCCTCGACAAAGCACTGGCCGCGCCGGCCGCCGACGCCCGGGTCACCGGCGACTATGCCGGCCTCTACAAGGCCGCCCTGACCCGCCACGAGGCCGCCGGGACCGAGGAGAAGGGGACGCTGGCCTGGCAGAACGCCAAGACCGCCCTGGTCGAGGGCCTGCGCCAGGCGACCGCCAAGCCCGGAACCGCCCCGACGGGGATCGCCGACGATCCGGTCGCCGCCTACCTCAAGGAGAACGGCGGCGTCGTCGCCAATCCGCGCTCGCGCGACATCGCCGACGTGGCCTCTGACGTCCGAACCGCCCTGGACCGCCAGTACGCGCTGGCGACCGGCGAGGGCATGGCGACCGATGGCGACGCCGGAACCATCGACTTCACCCGCTTCGACGACCGCTCGCTGTCGGCGATCGCCCTGAACAAGGGCGGCAAGTTCTCCGAGCACGAGGTCAAGGAGGCCGCCGACGAGGTGCGCGCCCGCAACCGCGAGGGCGTCTCCTCGAACTGGAAGTCGGCCCAGCAGTCGGGCGACGCCTCGGTGTTCGGCCGCAACCTCGTCTCGCAATATGTCTCGATGAGCGACGAGGAGCGCGAGGCTGTCGGCTGGACCCCGGCGCTCTACGACAAGATGGTCTCGTTG
This sequence comes from Caulobacter sp. SRI_008, assembly GCF_057586355.1. Taxonomy (NCBI): domain Bacteria; kingdom Pseudomonadati; phylum Pseudomonadota; class Alphaproteobacteria; order Caulobacterales; family Caulobacteraceae; genus Caulobacter; species Caulobacter sp. SRI_008. The sequence continues at coordinate 39,551 of NZ_JBYCZS010000036.1, read as the reverse complement.
CAGACCCTGTCGGACAAACTTTCCTCGATGTTCGGCGCGGACGGTACGCTCAAGACGGGTATGAGCCTGCTCGACTATCTGTAGGCCCCGGTATCTGGAATAAGAGGCGCAAAGTTCCGCTTCCACGGATTCATCGTCTCATGTCCCTGATCTCGAACACCTCGCGCGCCCTGCTCGTGGCCGCGCTCCTCGGCGGCGTCGCCGTCCCGGCCCTGGCTTTGGCGGCGCCCGCGAAAGCCCCCATGATCGCCCCGCTGTCGACCCGCTCGGACGCCAAGGACATCCACTCCTACGCCAGGCCCCAGGTCGCCCGCGTCACCCACGTCGACCTCGACCTGACGGCCGACTTCGAAGCTAAGAAGATGGTCGGCAAGGCCGCCCTCGACCTCAAGCTCGCGCCCGGCGCCAAGGAGGTCGTGCTCGACACCAAGGGCCTGAAGATCAAGTCGATCACCAACGTCCAGGGCAAGCCGCTGAAGTGGACGCTTGGGACGTTCGACCCGCATCTGGGCGCGCCCCTGACCGTCACCCTGGCCGGCGCCAAGCGCATCGTCATCGCCTATGAGAGCGCCCCCGACGGCGCGGCCCTGCAATGGCTGTCGCCCTCGCAGACGGCCGGCAAGGTCAAGCCGTATCTGTTCAGCCAGGGCGAGGCGATCCTCAACCGCACCTGGATCCCCACCCAGGACAGCCCCGGCATCCGCCAGACCTGGACCGCCCGCATCGTCGCGCCCGAGGGCCTGAAGGCGGTGATGAGCGCCGAGATGCTGACCCCCGACGGCGAACCCGTCGCCGGCGGCCGCGCCTATCGCTTCAAGATGGACAAGCCGGTCGCGCCCTACCTGATCGCCATCGCCATCGGGGATCTGGCCTTCCAGCCGCTGGGGCCGCGCACCGGGATCTACACCGAGCCCTCGGCCCTGAAGGCCGCGGCCTGGGAGTTCGCCGACGTCGAGAAGATGGTCGAGGCCGCCGAGAAGCTCTACGGCCCCTACCGGTGGGGCCGCTACGACCTGCTGGTGCTGCCGCCGTCGTTCCCGTTCGGCGGCATGGAGAACCCGCGCCTGACCTTCGCCACCCCGACGGTGATCGCCGGCGACCGCTCGCTGGTCAGCCTGGTGGCGCACGAGCTGGCCCACTCCTGGTCGGGCAACCTGGTCACCAACGCCACCTGGGCCGACTTCTGGCTCAACGAGGGCTTCACGGTCTATTTCGAGAACCGGATCATGGAGGCCCTCTACGGCAAGGACACGGCCGCCATGCTGGCCGACCTGGGCTGGACCGACCTGCACGAGGCGATCGAGGAGGCCGGCGGCATGACCGGTCCCGACACCCGCCTGCACATCGACCTGACCGGCCGCGATCCCGACGACGGCATGACCGACATCCCCTACGAAAAGGGCGCGGCCTTCCTGCGCACCATCGAGAAGGAGGTCGGCCGCGAGCGCTGGGACGCCTATCTGCGCGGCTATTTCGACCGCCACGCCTTCCAGCCGCAAACCGCCGAAGGCTTCATCGCCGACCTGCGCGCCAACCTGTTCAAGGGCGATGCGGCGCTGGAAAAGAAGATCGACGTCCAGCGCTGGATCTACCAGCCGGGCCTGCCCGAGAACGCCGTCCACGTGCAGTCCAAGGCCTTCGAGCCGGTTGACGCCGCCGCCAAGGCTTTCGCGGACGGCGGCGGTGCGCCAGTCGAGGCCTGGAAGGGCTGGGGCACTTCCGAGCGCGTCCGCTTCGTCGGCCAGTTGCCGCGCAAGCTGACGAACGCCCAACTGGCCGCCGTCGACGCCGCCTTCGGCCTGTCGGCCCAGGGCAACAGCGAGATCCGCTTCGCCTGGCTGCAGCTGGCCATCGCCAACCGCTACGAGCCGGCCGTGCCGTCGCTGGAGCAGTTCCTGACCGGCCAGGGCCGCCGCAAGTTCGTCGCCCCGCTGTTCGTCTCGCTGTGGGGCCAGGGCGAGTGGGGCCAGCCGATCGCCAAGCGCATCTATGCGGAGTCCCGGCCGCTCTATCACGCCGTCACCCGCGAGACGGTCGACAAGACGGTGAAGTAGGGGCCGCTTGCGCCCAAGGGTATTTGTAGGATGAATGCGCTCCGTCCCTTGCTGGTGGCGGAGCGTTTTCTTGTCGGCTTTCCTTAAAGGCCTCGCGGCCGCCCTGGCCTGCGCATTGCTGGCTGTCCCGGCTCTCGCCGCGCCCAAATATCCGCTTTCCACGCGGGGGCCTGACATCGTCGACGCCAAGGGCGCGAAGGTGCGGCTGGTCAGCGTCAACTGGTTCGGCGCGGAGTCGGCGGAGTTCGTGGTCGGCGGGCTGGACAGGCAGCCGCTCGACGCGATCGTGAAGACCATCAAGGCCGGCGGCTTCAACTCCGTGCGCCTGCCGTGGTCGAACGAGCTGGTCGAACGCAACCCGGTGGTCGAGGACCGCTTCCTGGCCGCCAATCCGAAGCTGAAGGGCAAGACGGCGCTTCAGGTGTTCGACGCGGTGGTCGACGCCTTCGGCCGCGAGGGGCTGATGGTGGTGCTCGACAACCATCGCAGCCGCGGCGACTGGTGCTGCGACGAAGCGCACGGCGACGGCCTGTGGTGGACGCCCGCCTATCCCGAAAGCGCATGGCTGGCCGACTGGAAGACGGTGACGGCCCGCTACGCCAACCGCCCCTTCGTGGTCGCCGCCGAACTGCGCAACGAGATCCGGCCCGACCCGTCCTTGAGCCTCAAGCCGGTCTGGGGCGGCGGCGATCCGCGCACCGACTGGCGGGCGGCCTCGATGCGCGGCGCCGAGGCCGTGCTGGCGGTCAATCCGAAGCTGCTTATCATCGTCGGCGGCATCGACTACCAGAACCACCTGACCGGCGTGCGCGACCAGCCCGTGACCCTGTCGGTTCCGGGGAAACTGGTCTACGCCGCCCACGACTACGCCTGGAACCGCAAGCCCGAGGAACTGGCCGATCCGGCCCTGTTCGCCCGCCGCTCGCACGAGCGCTGGGGCTTCGTCCGTGACCCGGGCCAGCCCTGGACCGCGCCGGTCTATATGAGCGAGTGGGGCGGCTGCACCCAGCCCGGCCCCGACGGCCAGCCCTGCAAGAGCGACCGCATCACCTTCGTCCAGGCCCTGGCCGACTATGCGCGCTTCAGCGGCATCGACTTCGCCTGGTGGCCGCTGAACGGCACGCAGTCGGGCGGCTACAACCGCACGGCCGGGGCGGTGGAGCCCTATGGGCTGCTGGATCCGACCTGGGGGAAGTGGGCCGATCCGAAGGTGGTGGAGGCGCTTACGGGGAAGGTTCCCTAGGCCCCGAGGCCCCTCTTCTTCGCCTTCCTGGGCCTTGTGCCCAGGATCCAAGGTTCAGCCTGCTCAGACCTTTCGCGTTGGAGCGAGGTCTGAGCAGCGGCCGGCATGGGCCCTCGCCACGAGGGCGAGGGAGGCGGTGTTGTTGGGAGCATCGGGGCTCAAGCCCCCCCCCAAACCGTAAAACCCCCGCGAAAGCGGGGGCCTAGGCTTTTTGTCGTAGAGCGCGGCGCGTTTCAGAAAACGCCTGGGTCCCCGCTTTCGCGGGGATTTTACGGAGGAGAGATCAGGCCGTGGCCGTCTCGGCCTCAGGCTGGATGTCTTCCAGCTCCCCCTCCCACTTGGCCACCACGGCCGCGGCCACCGAGTTGCCGACGACGTTGGTCGCCGAGCGGCCCATGTCGAGCAGGTGGTCGACGCCGAGCACGAGGGCGATCCAGGCCTCGGGCAGGCCGAAATAGGTCAGGGTGGCCATGATGACGACGAGCGAGGCGCGCGGCACGCCGGCGATGCCCTTGGAGGTAACCATCAGCAGCAGCAGCATGAAGATCTGCTGCTGGATCGTCAGGTGCACGCCGTGGGCCTGCATGATGAACATGGTGGCGAAGGTGCAGTAGAGCATCGAGCCGTCGAGATTGAACGAATAGCCCAGCGGCAGGACGAACGAGACGATGCGGCGGCGCACGCCCACCTTGGGCAGGCTGTCGAGGATACGGGGGTAGGCGGCTTCGGAGCTGGCGGTCGAGAAGGCCAGCAGGGCCGGCTCGCGGATCACCCCGAACAGCGGGATGGCGCGCTTGCCCAGCACCACGAAGGCGGCGGCGAACAGCAGCACCCACAGCGTGCCCATGGTGGCGTAGAAGCCCAGCACGAACTTGGCGTAGGTGCCCAGCATGGCCAGGCCCTGGGTGGCGATGGTCGAGGCCAGGGCCGCGAAGATCGCCAGCGGGGCCAGCTTCATGACGAAGCCGGTGACCTTCAGCATGATCTGGGCGCACTGCTCGACCAGGTGCAGCACCTGCGGGGCCTTGTCGTCCAGGGCCGCCACGGCGGTGCCGACGAACAGCGAGAAGACGACGATCTGCAGGATCTCGTTCTTGGCCATGGCGTCGAAGATCGAGGTCGGCACCAGATGGGTGATGAAGCCCTTCAGCGTGAAGGCGTCGGTCGAGGCGGCGGGCTTGGACGAGACGGCGGCCTCGACCAGGTGCAGGCCATGGCCCGGCTGCAGAAGGTGAACCATCAAGAGGCCCAGCAGCAGCGACACGGCCGAGGCGCCGATGAACCAGCCCAGCGTCTTGGCGCCGATGCGGCCGACCGCGGCGGCGTCTTCCATGTGGGCGATGCCGGCCACCAGGGTGGTGAACACCAGGGGGGCGATAATCATCTTGATCAGGCGCAGGAAGATGTCGGTGATCAGGCTCAGGCCCGAAGCCGCCGACTTGGCCCCCTCGGCGTCGAGGAACTGGTTGCACCCCCAGCCGACGAGCACCCCCAGCACCATCGCGCCGATGATCAGATAGGCGAAGCGTTTGTTCATCGGGCGAAACCTCTGCGCATGCGGCCGGCGAGCCGCCTGTCGCTAAGGCGTCCGCAAGGTGCGTGAATTTTGGGGAAAGGGCGGACGGCGGGGCCGGAAAAGGCCGGTCCCGGTCAGGAACTAGCGGCGCTGCAACGCCGTGGTCAGGAGGCGGCGGCCTTTTGCAGGCGCTCGTAGCGGCTCAGGAGGCGCTCCCAGGTGACCCGCTTGATCGGCTCGCCCCGGCGCAGCTTGGTCCAGGTGGTCTCGCTGATCCCGTAGACGTTGTTGAGGTGCTCGCGAGTGATGGCGGGCAGGCGGCTCTTCAATCGCTCGAAGTGTTCGGCGGGGATCTGGATCACGTCCGGCATAACGGTCCCGTAGCTCTGTTCAGAAGGCCGACTTAAGCGGCCCGCATCTATCAAGACGCAGTCGCACGACGTTTCCTCACGTTCGGCGACAAAATATTTTCTCCTTACCAATCCGTGACTTGGCTTTACGGCAAAATGTCGTCGGGAAGATGTGGGTTCCGCAACAGGCTGCGTCTTGAAGTTCGGAAGCGCGAGGGGCGTGACCGAATACGAAGGGGACTAAGCGATGCGATCCAGCACCTTGCGAGCGATGATGGCCGGCGGTTGCGCCTATGGCGCCCTGATGATCGGCGCGGCCGGCGCCTACGCCCAGGAGGCCGCGCCGGCGCCGGAAGAGCCCCAGGCCGTCGAGGCCGTGGTCGTCACCGGCTCGCGCATCGCCCGCCAGGACTATGTGGCCAACAGCCCGATCCAGACGGTCGGCGCGGCGGCGATCGAGGCCACCGGCCAGGTGACGGTCGAAAAGGCCCTGTCGCAGATGCCCCAGTTCACCGGCTCGTTCGGCCAGGGCAACACCGGCTCGACCTCGACCGGCCTCAACGGCGGCCAGTCCTACGCCAGCCTTCGCGGCCTGGGCGCCAAGCGCACCCTGATCCTGCTCGACGGCCGCCGCCTGCAGCCGTCCAACCCCGACGGCTCGGTCGACCTCAACATCATCCCCGAAGCCCTGATCGAGAACGTCGAGGTCATCACCGGCGGCGCTTCCACCGCCTACGGCTCGGACGCCACGGCCGGCGTCGTCAACTTCAAGCTCAAGCGCAGCTTCGAGGGCCTGACCGCCGACGCCCAGTACGGCATTTCGGAAAAGGGCGACGCGGAGTCGTTCCGCTTCTCGGTCACCGGCGGCTCGTCCTTCGCCGACGGCAAGGGCCGGGCGGTGCTGTCGTTCGACTACACCAACCGCGACCGCGCCCTGCAGAGCGCCCGCGACTACTACATCTTCCGCACCTCGGCGCCGGGCCTCTCGACCATCCCGCAGGGCACGGTGCTGTTCGGCGCCAACCTGCCGACCCTGGCCTCGATCAACAGCCTGTTCCAGGGGACCTACGGCACGGCGGCCCTGACCGGCAACAGCGCCGGCCGCTACACCGGCCAGCTCGGCTTCAACACCGACCAGACCCTGTTCTCGACCTCGGGCGTGCCGGTCCTGAACTTCCGCGATCCGCAGACCGACAACGCCTACATCGTCAACGCCAACGCCTCGGGCACCTCACAGCAGGTGAACTTCGGCTACAACGGCAGCTCGATGCAGTCGGACCTCGACCGCTACGCCGTGTTCGCCAAGGTCGACTACAATCTGACCGACAATCTGCGGTTCTTCTCGCAGTTCACCTTCACCGACTACACCTCGGTGGGCGTGTCCAACCCGACCCTGGCCTCGAACGTCTACGGCCTGACCGTGCCGGTGACGAACCCGTTCATCCCCAACGACTTCAAGGCCATCCTGGCCTCGCGCCCGACCCCGAACGCCGCCTTCACCTTCTACAAGGCCCTCGATATCCTGGGTCCGCGCGTCCAGAAGTACAGCTACGACGTCTTCCAGTTCACCAACGGCCTGTCGGGCGACACCGGCTTCCGCGACTGGTCCTGGGACGGCTACGTCTCGTTCAGCCGCGCCAAGTTCGACAACGAGCAGACCGGCGGCGCCAGCGCCAGCGCCATCTCGCGCCTGCTCAACAGCCCGACCGGCGGCACGGAATACTGCGCCGGCGGCTGGAACCCCTTCGGCAACCTGACCCCGTCGGGCGAGTGCGTGCGCTACATGTCGCGCCGCACGCTGAACCAGAACAGCCTCGAGCAGCGCATGGTCGAGCTGAACGTCTCGGGCACGCTGTTCGACCTGCCGGCCGGCGCGGTGAAGTTCGCCGCCGGTACCGACTACCGCTCGAATGAATACACCTTCAAGCCCGACAGCCAGCTGAACCAGCCCGACGGCACCAGCGACATCCTGGGCTACAGCGTGCTGCGCGACGCCTCGGGCTCGGTCGACACCTACGAGGTCTACGGCGAGCTGCTGGTGCCGATCGTCAAGGACCTGCCCTTCATCCAGGAGTTCAACCTCGACCTCGGCTACCGCTATTCCGACTACAGCTCGGTGGGCGGGGTGCAGACCTACAAGGCCGACTTCGACTGGAAGATCATCGAGCCGGTGCGCCTGCGCGGCGGCTACAACCGCGCCATCCGCGCCCCCAGCGTCGGCGAATTGTACGCTCCCGTCTCGACGGGTTCGGTGGCCATCGGCACGGCCTCGTCGACCACCACCAACGGCGATCCCTGCGACGTTCGCTCGTCCTACCGCACCGGCGCCAACGCCGCGGCGGTTCGCACCCTCTGCCTGGCGCAGGGCGTGCCGACGGCGATCATCGACAGCTACCAGCTGGGCACCGCCCAGGTCTTCGCCCTGACCGGCGGCAACCCCGACCTGCAGGAAGAAACGGCCGACACCTACTCGTTCGGCGCGGTGCTGCGCTCGCCGTTCGAGGGCCCGCTGCTGAGCCGGATCACCGCCTCGATCGACTGGTACGACATCAAGGTGAAGGACGCGATCGGCAGCCTGTCGATCGTCAACGCCTTCCAGTTCTGCTTCAACTCGGGCGGCGCCAACCCGACCTATGACCCGAGCAACTACTACTGCTCGCTGCTGACCCGCAATTCGGCCAGCGGCGTGCCGACCAACCCGGTCCAGCCGCTGCTCAACCTGGGCCAGTTCCAGACCACCGGCGTTGACGTGCAGGTCGACTGGAACTTCGACTTCGCCGACACCCTGCTGGACAAGATCCCCGGTTCGCTGTCGGTCAACGTGGCCCTGGGCTACACCGACAAGTTCAAGATCCAGAGCCTGCCGGGGGCCGCGGTCTACGACTATGTCGGCACCATCGGCACGGGCGTCGAAAGCACCGCCGGCACGGCCCACCCGAAGTGGAAGTCGGTCACCTCGACCACCTACACCTGGGGGCCGGCGAGCGTGGGCCTGCGCTGGCGCTGGATCGACGCCATGGACAACTCCGCCAAGGTGGTCACCCCGACCAGCACCTCGCGCGGCGTCGTCTCCTACAACGCCTTCGACTTCAACGGCCGCGTCAAGCTGCCGTGGGACACCGACCTGCGCTTCGGGGTCAACAACCTGTTCGACAAGGCCCCGCCGCAGGTGGGCGACACCGAGGGCAACTACGACGCCCAGAACTACGACGTGCTCGGCCGCTCCTACTACCTGGGCGTCCGCAAGCGGTTCTAACAGAGGGAAGCGTGGCAGCCGAAAGTGGAAGCCGGTTTCGGCGCCCGCCACGCGCAAACCTAGAGAGATACGGGCGCGTCGGCCCCCTTTGACGCGCCCGGCCTTCGCCGCCGATCCCCCCCGGCGGCGGCGAGGAGGGGCGTCGGTCTTGGCGGGCCGGCGCCCTTTTCGCGTTCTTGATCCTCCCCCTCTGGGGGAGGTGGCCCAGAGGGCCGGAGGGGGTAGCGCCGACCTGCGCCGAGCAGACCCCCTCAGTCGGCTTCGCCGACAGCTCCCCCAGAGGGGGAGCATCTTGTGGCCTCAGTGCGCCAGCACGCCCGCGACCGCCAGGGCCGCGACGGCGATGCCGGCTCCGCCCAGGGCCAGGACCCTCAGGTCACGCCACACCGAAGGCTCCGGCGGATCCCAGCTGGCGATCTCGGCCTCGACGGCCTGCACAGCCTCGACGGCGTCGCGGCGGCGGGGCTGGGCGATCCAGGCCTCGAACGCTTCGTGGTCCGCTTCGCCGGCGTCGGGCGCGCGCAGGCGCTCCAGCCAGGCGGCGGCCTCGCGCACGTCTTCTTTGGTCCGGGTCATTTCGGCGTCCCTCCGTCTTCGGATGAAGCGGAGGCCGTTGTTCCGGGAGACTGTTACGGTCGAATGTCGCGCCGGACGTGCGGCGATATTCAGGGTTGTCCGACGGGCGCCGCGCAGGCCGGGCGCCCGCGAAATCGGCGATGGCGAGGCTTTGAGCCCACCCTTCGTCAAACTGCAACCTGGGCGCAATAATCGCGAAACCGAAAGTCGCCATTGCGCACGTTCAGTCGCCCCCAGCGTGAGAGCGTGGTCATGGACTTTCTCGAACAGACCCAGTTTCACAACCGCATCTGCGAGGACCTCGAAGAGGCCATGGCCGGCGGCCGCCAGGTCGACGCCGTCGCCGTCCGCGCCGAGCGCCAGTGCGCCGCGGGTCAGTGGCTGCACGGCGAGGGCCACCGGCGGATGCCGGGCAGCCACCTGCACCTGCACTGCCTGGAGGCCCACCGCGAGTTCCATCGCGTCGCCGGCCAGGTCGCCGACCAGGTCAACCGCGGCGCCGTCGCCGACGCCCGCCGGTCCCTGCGCAACGGCGGCGCCCTGGCTCAGGCCAAGGCCGACCTGACCGCCGCCTTCCGCAAGATGCGCATCGCCGCCGAGACGACGACGGGGTAGGGGGCAGCCCTACTCCTTCACCCCCGTCCAACCGCCGCCCAGCGCCTGCACCAGGGCCACGGCCGCCGCCTGGCGCGACACCCGGGCCGTGGCCAGCTCGCGCCGGGCCGACAGGGCCGAGGCCTGGGCGGTGACGACGTCCGTATAGGCCACCTGGCCGGCGCGATACTGGTTCAGCAGCATCTGTTCGGTCTGGTCGGCGGCGGTCGAGGCGGTCTGCAAGAGGGCGTACTGACGCTCCAGCACCCGCACGGCCGTCAGCTGGTTCTCGACGTCCTGGAACGCCTCCAGCGCCGTCTGGCGGTAGTCGGCGGCGGCGGCGTCGTACGAGGCGCGGGCCTGGGCCACCTGGGCCTTGCGGGCCCCGGCGTCGAACAGGGTCTGGGCCGCGGCCAGACCCAGCGACCAGGTGTTGGTCGAGGCCGCGAACAGGTCGCCCAGTTTCGTGGCGCTGCTCGAGCCGTCGCCGGTCAGGGTGAAGGTCGGGAAATAGGCGGCGCGGGCCACGCCGATCTCGGCGTTGGCGGCGGCCACGCGGCGCTCGGCGGCGGCGACGTCCGGACGGCGCTCCAGCAGGGTCGAGGGCAGGCCCACGGGGATTTCCGGCACGGTCGCCGACCAGTTGGGATCGGCGGCGATCGTGAAGCTGCTGGCTGGCTCGCCGACCAGCACGGCCACGGCGTTCTCGTAGGTGGCGCGGGTCTGGGCCAGACCCTCCAGCGTCGACTGGGCGTTGGCCAAGGTGGTCTGGGCCTGCAGCACGTCCGAGCGTGGGGCGATGCCGGCGTCGTAGCGGTTCTGGGTGATCTTCAGGGACCGCTGGTAGCCCTCGACCGTGGCCTGGACGAGGGCGATCTCGGCGTCGGTCTGGCGCAGGCCCAGATAGTTGGTGGCCAGTTCGCCTTGGGCCGACAGCTCGGCGGCGGCCAGGTCGGCGGCGCTGGCCTGGGCCGAGGCCTTGGCGTTGTTGACGCTGGCGCGGATGCGGCCCCAGACGTCCGGCTCCCAGCTGGCGCCGATGCCGGCCTGGTAGCGCTCGCCCTTGCTGGACGACGAGGCCCCGCCGCCGCCGGTCTTCGTCGCGGAACCCGACAGGTCGATCGCGGGGAACAGCGAGGCGCGCTGCTCCTTCACCAGGGCGCGGGCCTGGCGATAGGCGGCCTCGGCCGAGGCGATGGTCTGGTTGTTGACCTTCACCCGCTGGGCCAGGGCGTCCAGCTGCGGATCGCCCAGCAGGGTCCACCAGTCGCCGCGATCGACGTGGTCGGCCGGATCGGCGGCCTTCCAGCCGTCCAGCGCCTTCCAGGCGGCGGGCGTCGGCGAGGCGAGCTTGGGGGTCTCGTAGGCCGGCGTCGTCGAGCAGGCCGCGACGAGCGCGAGCAGGGGAAGCGAAGTCAGGATACGGGCGGTCATCGGGCGGGCTCCGGCGGGGCGGGCATGTGGGTCAGGTCGCGCTCGTCCTTGCGCCGCTTGCCGCGCAGGCGGTCCATGTAGACGTAGACGACCGGGGTGGTGATGAGGGTCAGCAGCTGGCTGGCGATCAGGCCGCCGATGATGGTGATGCCCAGCGGCCGGCGCAGTTCGGCGCCTTCGCCAAAGCCGATGGCCAGGGGCAGGGCGCCCAGGGCGGCGGCCAGGGTCGTCATCAGGATCGGGCGGAAGCGCAGCAGGCTGGCCTCGCGCACCGCCTCCAGCGCCGTCAGCCCCCGGGCCCGCTGGGCTTCCAGGGCGAAGTCGATGATCAGGATGGCGTTCTTCTTGACGATGCCCAGCAGCAGGAACACCCCGATCAGCGCGATGATCGAGAACTCCATGCCGAACAGCAGCAGGGCCAGCACCGCCCCGACGCCGGCGGCGGGCAGGGTCGACAGCACCGTCACCGGGTGGACGTAGCTTTCGTAGAGGATGCCCAGCACGATGTAGATCGCCACCAGCGCCGCGGCGATCAGATAGGGCTGCTGCTTCATCTGCTCGTTGTAGCTGCGGGCGCTGCCCTGGAAGCTGCCGCGCACGCTGGTCGGCAGGCCGATGTCGGCCTCGGCCTGGGTGATGGCCGCCTGGGCCTGCGACAGCGACACCCCGTCGGGCAGGTTGAACGACACGGTGGTCGCCAGCTCGCCGTTCTGGTGGTTTACCGAGGTCGGGGTGGCGTTCTGCGAGACGCTGGCGATGGCCATCAGCGGCGTCATCGGCGTGGCCGAGGTGTTCAGCGTCGAGCCCGTCGAGGCGTCGCGCAGCGACGGATTGACCGACGCCCCGCTGGTGCTGGCCGTGGTGGTCGTGCTGCTGGTGCTGGTCGGCACATAGACGTCGTTCAGCGCCTCGGGGCCCTGGGCGAACTTCTGGTTCCACTCCAGGATCACGCCGTACTGGTTGACGTCCTCGTAGATGGTGGCGACCTGGCGCTGGCCAAAGGCGTTGTAGAGCGCGTTGTCCACGGCCTTGGGGGTGACGCCCATGCGCGAGGCGCTGTCGCGGTCGATGGTGACCAGGGTCTCGACGCCGTTCTCCGACTGGTCGCTGTCGACGTCGGTCATGACGTCGGAATGCTCCTTCATCGCCTCGGCCAGCTTGGGCGCCCACTCCTTGAGGGCGGCGCTGGAGTCGCTGGTCAGGGTGTACTGGTAGGTCGAGTTGCTCGACCGACCGCCCATCCGCACGTCCTGCACGGGGTTGAGGAAGATCGACAGGCCGGTGACCTTTTGCAGTTGCGGCCGCAGGCGGGCGATGACGGCGCTGCCCTTGTCCTTGCGCTCGGAGACGGGCTTGAGGTTGACGAACATGAAGCCGCCGCCCGAGCGGTTGCCGCCGGTGAATCCGACCACGGTGTCGACGGCCGGGTCCTTGCGGATGATGTCGACCACGGTCCGCAGCTTGGCCTGCATGACTTGCGAGGAGACGCTTTCGTCGGCGCGCATGCCGGCCATCAGCTGGCCGCTGTCCTGCTGGGGGAAGAAGCCCTTGGGCACGGCGATATAGAGCCAGATGGTCATGCCGATGACCGCGATCAGGATCATCAGCACCAGCGGCTTGGCCGCCAGGGCCCAGTCCAGGCTGCGGGCGTAGAGCCGCTGGACGCGGTCGAACAGCCGCTCGAAGGCGCGGGCGATGCGGCCTTCCTGGTGACCTTCGGGGCGGGCGCGCAGCAGGTAGGCGCACATCATCGGCGTGGTCGTCAGGCTGATGACCAGCGAGATCAGCACCGCCGCCGACAGGGTGACGGCGAACTCGCGGAACAGACGCCCCACCTGGCCGCCCATGAACAGCAGCGGGATGAACACCGCGACCAGAGAGACGCTGATCGACAGCACGGTGAAGCCCACCTCGCGCGCGCCCAGCACGGCGGCCTTGAAGCGGTCCATCCCCGCCTCGATGTGGCGCTGGGTGTTCTCCAGCACGACGATGGCGTCGTCGACGACGAACCCAGTCGCCACGGTGATGGCCATCAGGGACAGGTTGTTGAGCGAGAAGCCCAGCAGATACATCACGCCGAACGTGCCCAGCAGCGAGACGATGGTCGCCGCCGTCGGGATGAAGGTCGCCCGGGCGCTGCGCAGGAAGGCGCTGACCACCAGCACCACCAGGATGATCGAGATCAGCAGGGTGATCTCGATCTCCTTCAGCGACGAGCGGATCGAGTTGGTGCTGTCGCTGGCCACCTGCACGCTGATGTCGCTGGGCAGCTGGGCGCGCAGCTCGGGCAGGGCCTCGCGCACGCTGTCGACGGTCTCGATGATGTTGGCGCCCGGCTGGCGGGTGATCAGCACGATGATCGCCGGCTTGCCGTTGAACAGGCCGAGCGTCCGGGTGTTGGCGACGCTGTCCTTGACGTCGGCCACGTCCGACAGCTTGACGCCGGCGTCGCCGCGCCAGGCCACCAGCAGGCCGGCGTAGTCGGCCGCCGTGCGGCCGCTGCTCGAGGTGTAGATCTGGTAGCGCTTGCCGTCGCCTTCGAGGGCGCCCTTGGGGCGGTTGGCGTTGGCCGCCTGGATCGAGGCGCGCACGTCCTCCAGGCTCACCCCGTACTTGTTGAGCAGGAACGGATTGACCGAGATCCGCACGGCCGGCAGCGAGCCGCCGCCGATCTCGACCCCGCCGACGCCCTGAACCTGCGAGACGCGCTGCGAGACGATGTTCGACACCGCGTCGTAGATCTGGCCCGGCGTCTTGGTGTCCGAGGTCAGGGCCAGGATGATCACCGGCGAGTCCGACGGGTTCATCTTGCTGTAGGTCGGGTTGCTCTTCAGCGTCGCCGGCAGGTCGGCGCGCGTGGCGTTGATGGCCGCCTGCACCTCGCGGGCGGCGCCGTCGATCTTGCGGTTGAGGTCGAACTGCAGGGTCACCCGCGTCGAGCCCGACGAGCTCTGCGAGGTCATCTCGTTGACGCCGGAGATCACGCCGAGGCGCCGTTCCAGCGGCGTGGCGACGCTGGAGGCCATGGTCTCGGGGCTGGCCCCCGACAGGCTGGCCGACACCGCGATGGTCGGATAGTCCACCTGCGGCAGGGGCGAGACCGGCAGCACGAAGAAGCCGAAGATCCCGGCCATGGCCAGGCCGACGGTCAGCAGGACCGTGGCCACCGGCCGGCGGATGAAGGGCGCCGACAGGTTCATGACGGCAGCCCCGGCAGCGGACGCTCGACCCGGCCCTCGTCGGCGTTCCCGTCCTCGCGGCGGCCCTTGGCGCTGGGCGCCAGGCGGTCGAAGGCGAGATAGACGACCGGCGTGGTGAACATGGTCAGCAGCTGGCTGACCAGCAGGCCGCCGAAGATGGCGATGCCCAGCGGACGGCGCAGCTCGGCGCCTTCGCCGAAGCCCAGCATCAGCGGCACGGCGGCGAACAGGGCCGCCAGCGTGGTCATTAGGATCGGGCGGAAGCGCAGGATGGCGGCCTGGAAGATCGCCTTCTCGGGCGACTTGCCCTCGTTGCGTTCGGCCTCGATCGCGAAGTCGATCATCATGATCGCGTTCTTCTTGACGATGCCGATCAGCAGGATGATGCCGATGATCCCGATCACGCCCAGGTCATTGCCCGTCACCCACAGCGCCAGCAGCGCCCCGACGCCCGCCGACGGCAGGGTCGACAGGATGGTCAGCGGGTGGATGTAGCTCTCGTAGAGCACGCCCAGCACGATGTAGACGCAGACCACGGCCGCCAGGATCAGCCACAGCTGGTTGCTCAGCGAGTTCTCGTAGGCCCCGGCCGCGCCCAGGAAGGTGTGGGTCACCGACGTGGGCATGCCAATGTCCTTCATCGCCTTGCGCACCTCGTCCACCGCATGGCCCAGCGACACGCCGGGGGCGGTGTCGAAGCCGATGGTGGTGGCCGGGAACTGGGCGACGTGGGTCACCTGCAGCGGCGCCTGCTTTTCCTTGATGGTCGAGAAGGCCGCCAGGGGGGCGGGCGAGCCGCCGCCGGTCTTGAGGTTGAGATTGCCCAGCGAGGCCGGGTCGGTCAGCAGGCCAGGCTTGGCCTCCAGGATCACCCGGTACTGGTTGGTCTCGGTGAAGATGGTCGAGACGATCCGCTGGCCAAAGGCGCTGTAGAGGGCGTCGTCGATGTCCGAGGCGGTGATCGAAAGACGCGCGGCGGTGTCGCGGTCGATGTCGATATAGGCGGCCGAACCGGTGGCCGAGGCGTCGCTGTAGACGTTACGGACGGCCTTCACCTCGGCCAGTTTCGCGGCCAGCTTGCCGGCCCATTCCTTGACCGTGGCGGTGTCGGCGCCTTCCAGCGACAGGCGGTACTGGGTCGGGCCGCTTTCGGCGTCGATGGTCAGGTCCTGGGTCGGCTGGAGATAGAGGGTCACGCCCGGCACGGCGGCCACGCGCTCGCGCAGCCGCTGCATGATCTTCTCCTGCGAGCCGGACCGGTCGGCCTTCAGGTTGATCTGCATCTGGCCGGTGTGGAGCATGCTGTTATTGGCGCCGTCGACCCCGATGAACGAGGCGACGTTCTCCACCGCCGGGTCCTCCAGGATGGCTTCCGCCGCCTGCTGCTGCAGGCCGGCCATGCGCTCGTACGACACCGACTGCTCGACCTCGGTGCGGGCCTGCAGCTGGCCGGTGTCCTGGGTCGGGAACAGGCCCTTGGGGATGACCATGTACAGCACGCCGGTCAGCACCAGGGTGGCGACGGCGACGACCAGGGTGGCCTTCTGGCGGGCCATGACCCAGGCCAGGGCGACCTCGTAGCGGCCCTCGATCTTCTCGAACAGCGCCTGGGCCTTCTTGCCGACGCTGTTGGGCTTTTCTTCCTCGTCCTCGTGGCTCTTCAGCCAGCGGGCCGACAGCATCGGCGTCAGGGTCAGCGACACCACGGCCGAGATCAGGATGGTGATCGACAGGGTGATGGCGAACTCGCGGAACAGGCGCCCGACCACATCGCCCATGAACAGCAGCGGGATCAGCACGGCGATCAGCGAGATGGTCAGCGAGATGATCGTGAAGCCGATCTCGCGCGCGCCCTTCAGCGCCGCCTGCATCGGTTTCTCGCCCCGCTCCATGTGGCGGATGATGTTCTCGATCATGACGATGGCGTCGTCGACGACGAAGCCGGTCGCGATGGTCAGGGCCATCAGGGACAGGTTGTTGAGCGAGAAGCCCAGCAGGTACATCACCCCGCACGAGCCGATCAGCGAGATCGGCACGGCCAGGCTGGCGATGATCGTGGCGCGCAGGCTGTGCAGGAAGAAGAAGATCACCAGCACGACCATCACCACGGCCAGCACCAGCTCCATCTCCACGTGGTGGACCGAGGCGCGGATGCCGGTGGTGCGGTCTGCCAGCACCTCGACTTTCAGGGTGGCGGGCAAACCCGCTTGAAGCTCGGGCAGCTTGGCCTTGATGGCGTCGACCGTCTTGATGACGTTGGCGCCCGGCTGGCGCTGGACGTTGACGATGATCGACGGGGTCTTGCCGGCCCAGGCGCCCAGGCGGGTGTTCTCGGCGCTCTGCACCACGCTGGCCACGTCGCGGATGCGGATCGGGGCCTCGTTCTTGTAGGTGACGACGAGGTCCAGATAGTCGTCGACCGTCAGCAACTGGTCGTTGGCGTTGATCGTGTAGGTGCGGGTCGGGCCGTCGAAGCTGCCCTTGGCGCTGTTGGCGTTGGCGTTGCTGATCGCGGTCTCGAGGTTCGACAGGGTCAGGCCATACGAGGCCATGGCCTGGGTGTCGGCCTGGATGCGGATCGCCGGCTTCTGGCCGCCGCTGAGCGACACCAGGCCCACGCCCGAGACCTGGCTGATCTTCTGGGCCAGGCGGGTGTTCACGAGGTTCTGCACCTCGGTCAGCGGCAGGGTGTCGGACGTGATCGCCAGGGTCAGCACCGGCGCGTCGGCCGGATTGACCTTGGCGTAGGTCGGCGGGGCGGGCAGGTCGGCCGGCAGCAGCGAGTCCGCCGCGTTCATCGCCGCCTGCACTTCCTGCTCGGCGACGTCGAGGGTCTCGCCCAGGCCGAACTGCAAGGTGATGATGCTGGCGCCGGCCGTGCTGACCGAGCTCATGCGGGTCAGGCCCGACATCTCGCCCAGCTGCTTTTCCAGCGGGGCGGTGACGGTCTGGCTCATCACCTCGGGGCTCGCGCCCGGGTACAGGGTCTGGACCTGGATGGTGGGGTAATCCACCTCCGGCAGGGCCGACAGCGGCAGCAGCTTGAAGCCGACCAGGCCGGCCAGAACGATGGCCGCCATGAACAGGGCCGTGGCGACCGGCCGCTGGATGAAGGGACGCGAGGGGTTCATGGGGCGGCTTCCGGTCTATTCCGGACGCCGGCGGCCTTCGCCGCCCTTGCCTTGTTCGCCCTTCTTGCCCTTGCCCGCGCCTTGACGCTGCACCTGGCCCGGCAGCTGAACCTTGCCGCCTTCGGTCAGGCGGTCGCCGCCCTCGGTGATCACCTTGTCGCCGATGGCGAGGCCCTGCGTGACCGCCACCTGGGTGGTGGTCGCCTGGCCGGTCGTGACCTTGGTCTTGGTGACGGTCTGGTCGCTCTTCAGCTTCCAGACGAACGAGCCGTCCGAGCCCTGGCGCACGGCCGTGGCCGGCACGACGATGGCGTCCTTCAGGGTGTCGAGCTGGATGCGGACATTGACGAACTGGCTGGGGAACAGCTTGCCGCCGGTGTTGGGGAAGCGGGCCTTGCCCTTCACCGTGCCGGTGCCGGTGTCGACCAGGTTGTCGAGGGTCGAGAACGTGCCCTGGTCCAGGGTGTTGGTGCGGGTGCGGTCGAGCACGGTGACCGGCAGGGTCGCGCCGCCGAACACCCGCTGCGAGATGCGCGGCACGTCGTCCTGCGGGACGGTGAATTCCACGTCGATCGGCGACAGGGTGGTGATCACCGCCACGCCGCTGCTGTCGCCCGAGGCGATGTAGTTGCCGACATCGACCACGCGCAGGCCCACCCGGCCGCTGACCGGGGCGACGATGCGGGCGAAGCCGAGGTTCAGCCGCGCGGTGCCGACGGCGGCGCGGTCGGCCATCACGGTGCCTTCCAGCTGCTTGACCGTCGCGGCCTGGGTGTCGACCTCCTGGCGGGCGATGGAGTCCTGGGCCAGCAAGGTCTGGTAGCGCTTCAGGGTCAGCTGGGCGACCGACAGCTGGGCCTCGTCGCGGGTCAGGTTGCCCTGCGCTTCCATCAGGCTCATCTGGAACGGCCGGGGATCGATCTGCACCAGGGTCTGGCCGGCCTGGACCAACTGGCCCTCGCGGAACAGCACCTGGGTGATGACGCCCGAGACCTGCGGCTTGACCGTCACGGTCGCCGCCGGGGTCACGGTGCCCAGGGCCTCGATCACCACCGGCAGGTCGGCCTTGGCCGCCGTCGCCACCGCCACGGTGCTGGCCGGACCGCCGCGACGACCGCCGCCGCCGCCCGGGCCGCCGGGACCACCGGGTCCACCCATGTCGCCGCCGCCCTGGCCGCCGTTGTGCAGCAGGGTCCAGGCCAGGACGCCGACGCCCGCCAGGGCCGCCACGGCGACGGCGCCGCCGATGATCCGCGCCCGACGGCTGGGCTTGCGGGCGGAGTAGGACGGGCTGGATTCGGTCATGGACGGCCTCTGGGCGCGGGCGGGCGGCGAAGATGGTCGGGTATAGGCGAGGGTAGGAAATGTCGGGTCGCCGACGCTGGCGACCCGATGCTCAAGCTAAACTGCTAGAGGCGGCATTTGATCCATTTACCGCCCTGACCGCGATAGGCGTCGCGCTTGACGTCGTAGTTGCGGTACTTGGCCTTGCAGGCGCGGACGTGGCGTTCCTGCTTGGATTCCTTGCCCGGCTTGGCGTCGTGGCGCTGCTGTTGCGGCTGCTGAGCGGCCGGCGCCTGGGCGCCGTGCTGGTCGTGACCCTGGGCCAGGGCGGGGGCGGAAGAGGCGGCGGCGAGGCTCAGGGCGATCGCGGCGAGAACGGCTTTCATGTCGGTCTCCGAAATTGAGGGGACCGCACGGCTAGCAATGCGAAGTGGCGGCGATGTTGCCGCTTTGAAACGGCGTCCGGCGAACTTGCAAAAATGGGCGGAAAGTTTCGGTACAGGCGCGAGTTCAATCGCCCGTTTAGTTCCGGTCCATGACTAGGATCGGCGAAAAGCGCCTTCAGGGCTTGCAGGCGAAGTCTTCCCTTCGAACGCCGCCGACGCTCGACAGGCGCTCGGTCGGCAGCTTCAGGACCAGACCGGAATGGTCCAGGCGGTAGTCGTAGACCGCCCCCCGCAGGCCGGCCATCGGACATCCCGAGACCTTGGCGCCGATCGCGTCCAGGCCGATCGCCAGGCCTTCGCCCATGCTGCCGGTCCAGCGCCCGACCCGCACCTTCACCGGACCGGAATGATGACGGCCCGCGCGGGGCAGCACCTCCTCGATCCACTGGCGCGGCACGCCGCTCTGGCGCTCCTCGGCGATCAGCCGGTGCACCTGATAGGGCCGCGCCGACGAGACGAACCAGCCCATCACCGCACGCGCGACCACCGTGTTGCCGCCGCTCGGCGTCTCGGTCAGGTCGAGAATGACGGTCTCGCCGGGGCGGGCCTGCGCCATCGCCTGGTCGAAGGCCGCAATCGTGGCGTCGTCGCCCAGGGAGTCGTTGAACCGGATGGTCAGCGCCTTGCCGCCGCGTTCGACGGTGACCGGCGGCCGGTCCTGGCGCGGCGTGGCGTAGAGGCTCGGCAGGCTCACCGTCCGCACCTCGCCCGACGCCTTGCGGATGGTCAGCACGCGCGGCCGGTCGCGACGCCCCGCCGCCAGTTGCCGCGCCGCATAGCCCGCGCCATCCGGCGGAACCTCGACCCCAAGGTCGCGCCAGAAGGCCGCCACGGCCTCCGCCGTCGGCGCATGGTCGACCTCCAGCAGGCGATCGCCGATCGCCACGGCCGCCGTGGCCGCCGGCGTGTCCGGGCGGACGGCCGTGACGCGATAGCCGCCGGCGTCCTGTTCGATCCAGAGGTCGGAATAGCTGGGAACCAGCGCCCAGCTGTCGTTGAAGGAGCGGCTCGTGATCGCGTGCGGGTCGGCCAGCGCCGCCAGGCGGCGCTCGGCGTAGCGGGTCAGCGAGCGCGAGTCGCGAACCGCCTCGGCCTCGGCGCGGAGTCGCGGGCTCGACGGCGCCGCTCCTGACGGAAAGCGGTCGAGATAGGCGTAGTTGTCTTCGATCAGCCGGTCGATCGACAGCGCGTCGGCTTTGAAGTCCTCGGCCGTCTGGGCGAAGGCCGAAGAGCTGTTGGCGAGGATCGCGGCGGCGAGAACCAGGGCGGGGGAGAAGCGGAGAAGCATGGGCGGAAGCTCGGGCGCCCGCGGCCTGCGGACAACTGAAACTTCGGTAACGCTTCTCGCCTGGACAGCGGGGTAAGGCGGAGAGGGCCTCAGCCCTTGATCAGCGCCTCGCGCTCGGCCGCCGTCAGCGGGCGCCAGCGGCCTTCGGGCAGGTCGCCCAGTTCTATCGGGCCGACGCGGTAACGGAACAGGTCGATGACGTCCAGCTCGACCAGGTCGCACATCCGGCGGATCTGGCGGTTGCGGCCTTCGGTCAGTACGAAGCGCAGGGTTTCCTGGCCCAGGCGGTCGACGACGGCGCGCTTGAGCTTGCGGCCGTCCAGCTCCAGGCCGTGACGCAGCCAGTCGATCTTCTCGCGGGTCAGCTCGCCGCGCACCCGGACGCGGTATTCCTTCTCCAGCGTTGATTCCGGACCGATCACCGCCTTGGCCACCACCCCGTCCTCGGACAGGATCAGCAGGCCCCGGGAGTCCATGTCGAGCCGTCCCACCGGGGCCAGCTTGCTGTCGCGGCCGGGCACGGGGCCGGGCTGGCCGAACTGGGCGGCCCTGGTCAGCAGGCGCACGGCCGGGATCTGCTCGCCTTCCGGCTGGGACGAGACGATGCCGATCGGCTTGTGGATCATCACCGTCATCGCAGCGCCCAGCTGCTTGGTCGCGCCGTCGTTCAGCACCAGGGTCTGGCCGGGCAGGATCTTGCGGCCGGCGTCTTCCACGACCTCGCCGTCGATCGTCACCAGGCCCTGGCCGATCAGGGCTTCGGCCTCGCGGCGCGAGCAGACCCCGCTCTGGGCCAGCCACTTGTTGACGCGCTGAGGCTCGGCCTCGTCGTAGGTGCGGGTCCAGGCCATGGGGTCAGTCGGCTTTCGGGGGATAGGCGTGGGTCTGGCCGCGCGGGTCTTCGACCGCACCGTCGTCCAGATAGGTGGGGCCGATCGGAACCTTGCCGTGGCCGTCGGGGATGTCGAGCACGTAGGTCGGCTGGCACAGGCCCGAATAGCGGCCGCGGATGGCCTTCATCAGCGCCTGGCCTTCCTCGACCGAGGTGCGCAGGTGGCTGGTGCCGGGGGCCAGATCGCCCTGGTGCAGGTAGTAGGGTTTGATCCGCGTCTCCACGAGCGCCCGCATCAGCGCGCCCAGGCTCTCGGGATCGTCGTTGACGCCCTTCAGCAGCACGGTCTGGCCGATCATCGGCACGCCGGCGTCCACCAGCCGCGCGCAGGCGGCGCGGGCGGCCGGCGTCAGTTCGCGGGCGTGGTTGGCGTGCAAGGCGACATAGACCGCCTTGGAGCCGCGCTTCAGCGCCGCCACCAGTTCGGGCGTCACCGCTTCCGGATCGACGGAGGGAATGCGGGTGTGGAAGCGCACGACCTTGACGTGCTCGATCGCCTCCAGCCGGTCCATCAGGTCGGCGAGGCGGCGCGGCGACAGCACGAAGGGATCGCCGCCGGTGACGATCACCTCCCAGATCTGCGGGCGAGCGGCGACATAGGCGAAGGCTTCGTCCAGCTCGGCCGGCGACAGGGTCTTCAGCCCCTCGGGGCCGACCATCTCGCGGCGGAAGCAGAACCGGCAATAGACCGCGCAGGTGTGGGTCGGCTTCAGCAGCACGCGATCGGGGTATCGGTGGACGATCCCCTCGACCGGGCTATGGGCGAAGTCGCCGATCGGGTCGGCGCTCTCGGCGGGCAGGGTGGTCAGCTCGGCTTCGGTGGCCACGAACTGGCGGGCGATCGGGTCGAACGGGTCGGCCTCGTCGATCAGCTGGGCCATGTCGGGCGTGATGGCCACCGCGTACTGGGCGGCCACGCGCTCCAGCGCCGGCAGGCGTTCGGCGGCGACGAGGCCGGCGTCCGCCAGGGCCCTGGCGCTGCGGATGGTCTTGGCGGCGATCATGATCGCCGGGGATATGCGCCGAACGGGCGAGGTTGGCAAATGCGGCGGAGGGGCGTGGCCGGCTCCGCTCCTACGGTCTCGTTGTTCTGCGTATCTGAACCGGGAAAATCCGTCGTCGCCGGCGATCCTGGAGATGGCGGGCCCGAACCCGGTCAGAGTAGATTGCGGGCGCGCCCGCAAGTCAGCATCATCGGCGCATGCGGCCGCCAGAAGAGTTGCTCACCAACCGGTTACGCCTCCGTCCCGTCAGGGCCGCGGACGCCGAACAAATCTTCACGACCTATGCCGGCGAGGTCGCGCCGACACGCTTCATGCCCTTCAAGCGTCACGGCGATGTCGCCGAGAGCCTGGCCTTCGCCGAACGCTGCGAAGCATGCTGGATCTCGGGGGCGGCCTTCCCATGGGCGATCACCGACAGGTGGGACGTCAAGGCGTTCATGGGCGTGCTCGAGCTTCGCCTTTCAGCGCCCAGGGCCGATTTCGGGTACATCCTTGGAGAGCCGTTCTGGGGGCGCGGGTTCGCCAGCGAGGCCGCCGCCGCCGTGGTCTCATGGGCGATCGCCCAGCCGGCGATCTTTCGCGTTTGGGCGACCTGCCATCCCGGCAACACCGCGTCCGCAGCCGTTCTTCGCAAGGCTGGGCTTCGCTACGAGACGACGCTCGCCAACTGGGAGGCGCGACCCCAGCTCGACGGAGCCGTTGGGCCAAGCGACAGCTACGTCCTGACCAAGGCGGCCGGTTGAACCGCCGCGCCGGGCGGCGGCGATGACGTGGGAAAGAGCGGGCTCACCTCGGGCTGTGCACCGGCACGCTGCCGGGCCAGGGCTCGGCGCGGAAGGGCGAGGAGGGGGCGCGGTCGATCGCGCCGATCAGGGCGAGCGCCAGGGCGCCGCCGGCAAGCAGCAGTTTCATCGTCTCAATCCTGTTAGATGCGGTCACGGGGAAGGGCGGCCGCAGGGAGACAATCGCAAATCCACGTCGGCTTTACGAACGATGGCTTCTGCGTCAGGTTGTGAGTCCAGCTAACGGATATGGGTTACGTTGCGCCTTCCGCCCTTCAGCGCCATGGTCGCCCTGGAGGCGGCCTACCGCCACCGCAGCTACAGCCGCGCGGCCGACGAGCTGCACGTCACCCACGGCGCGGTCAGCCAGCAGATCCGCAAGCTGGAGGAGGACCTGGGCGCGGCCCTGTTCCGGCGCGAGGGCAACGGCATGGTCCCCACGCCCACCGCCCGGCGCCTGGCCGAACACGTGGCCGAGGCCCTGTCGATCCTGAAGGCCGGGGTCGAGAGCGCCCGCCAGACCCTCGAAGGGCCGCTGGTGGTCAGCGCCACCGCCGCCTTCGCCAGCCGCTGGCTGGTCACGCGCCTGGCCCGCCTGGCCGCCGACACCGGCGAGGCCGACCTGCAGCTGCGCATCGAGGACCGCAAGGCCGACCTGCGCACCGACGGCGTCGACATCGCCCTGCGCTTCGGGCGCGGCCCCTGGGCCGACGTGGAGTCGATCCCGCTGCTGGGCGAGCGGCTGTTCCCCGTCTGCTCGCCGGGGTTCCTCGAAAAGCACCCGATGAGCTGTCCGGCCGATCTGCTGACCGTGCCGCTGCTGCGCCACACCGGGGTGCACTGGGCCGTCTGGTTCCGGGGCATGGGGCTGGAGCCGCCGGCCATGATCACGGGCCTGGCCTTCGACGACACCTCGGTGATGCTCGACGCCGCCGCGCAAGGGATCGGCGTCGCCCTGGCCCGCGAAGGCCTCTCCGAACGCGACCTGCGCGACGGCCGCCTGGTGCGCCCCTTCCCCGGCGAGGTCGAGGTCGAGACCGGCCACCACGTCGTCTGGCGCGCCGACGCGCCCCGGCTGGCGCGGATCCTCAAGGTGCGCGACTGGCTGCTGGCCGAGGTGGGGCGGGAGGCTGACACCCCTCAGTCGTCATCCCGGCCGTAGCGCGCAGCGCGGAGAGCCGGGACCCAGGGGCCGCCACACGGCGCTGGCCACCGCCTGGGGAGGAACCCTCCGCCGCGCCCAGTCCCCCTGGGTCCCGGATAAGCCCTGTGGGCTTTCCGGGATGACGAGCTTTGAGGGGCTGAAGCTACTGCCCCGGCTTCCAATCCGCGCCGGGCACGGTGTTGATCATCCACGGGATGCCGAACCTGTCGGTCAGGCTGCCGTAGCCCGGCGACCAGAAGGTGGCCGCGAACGGCATGCCCACCTTGCCGCCCTCGGCCAGGGCCTCGAACACCCGCCTGGCTTCGGCGGCGTCGTCCGTGTGGAAGGTGACGTCGAAGCCGTTCTTGGGCTTGTCGATGTTGGGGGCGAACTCGGGCGGCAGGTCGGCGCCCATCAGCGCCTGGTCGCCGACGTCCAGCCAGCAGTGCATCAGCCAGTCCTTGTATTTCGGATCGATCGGCATGTCGGGCGGGCCGTCGCCGAACGGCATGGCGGCCGTGACCTTGCCGCCCAGCACCTGGGCATAGAACTCGAAGGCCTGGCGGCATTCACCCTTGAAGCTCAGGCTGGTGACGATCTTCATGGCGGCTCTCCCTTTCCGCGTCTGTCCGGACCATAGGACGCCCAGCCGCCGACGGAACCGACATTCCGCCTGAAAAAGATCGCTCAGACCTCCGCCACCGGAACCCACAGCACCTCGTCGATGCGCCGCGCGCCGGTGGCCAGCAGCACCAGGCGATCGAAGCCCAGGGCCGAGCCGGCGGCGGGCGGCATGTGCTCCAGGGCCGCCAGGAAGTCGTCGTCGATCGGATAGCGCTCGCCGTAGACTCTCTGCTTCTCGTCCATCTCGGCCACGAACCGCCGGCGCTGTTCGGCCGCGTCGGTCAGTTCGCCGAAGGCGTTGGCCAGCTCCACTCCGCAAGCATAGAGCTCGAAGCGCTCGGCAACGCGCGGATCGCCCGGCTTGGGCCGCGCCAGGGCCGCCTCGGCCGTAGGATATTCGCACAGCACGGTCGCCCTGCCGATCCCGAGGTTGGGCTCGACCTTCTCGACGATCACCCGGCTGAAGACGTCGGCCCAGGTGTCGTCGGCCGACACCCGGATTCCCGCCGCCGTGGCCGAGGCCGCCAGGGCGTCGCGATCGGTCTCACCGCCCTCGCCAAAGCTGGCCAGCAAGTCGACGCCCGCATGGCGCTCGAAGGCTTCGGCCACCGTCAGCCGCTCGGGCTGCGCGAACGGATCGCAGTCCAGGCCCCGGAACGAGAACAGCCGGGTCCCCGCCGTCTCCGCCGCCAGGGCCAGCAGGGCCGCGCAGTCGTCCATCAGGGTCTCGTAGGGCTGCCCGACCCGATACCACTCCAGCATGGTGAACTCCGGATGGTGCAGCGGACCCCGTTCCCGGTTTCGCCACACCTTGCCCAGGCTGAAGATCCGCTCTTCCCCCGCCGCCAGCAGCTTCTTGCAGGCGAACTCCGGCGAGGTGTGCAGGTGCAGGGCCGCGCGCTCGCCGGCCAGGGTGATCGCTTCGGTCGAGAAGGCGTGCAGGTGCGCCTCGTTGCCGGGCGAGACCTGCAGGCAGGCGGCGTCGATCTCCAGGAAGCCGCGGCTTTCGAACCAGTCGCGCACCGCCGCCGTGATCCGGTTGCGGGCCAGCAGGAACGGCCGGCGGTCCTGGTGCTTGCGCGGGCTCCACCAGGGAGAAGGAGAGGGGGCTGTCACGGGCTGGCTCGGAAAGGGCGAAACGACGGAAGGGCTGGCGATCTAGCCCCGTTCGCTATAGAGGGGCACACGGATTCATCTGCAATATACGCGCGCGCGGTCTTGAAACGCGCCGTCGCCCGATCTTCGAGGACTCTCACGTGAAGGTAGCCGCCAGCTCGCTCCGCAAGGGCGCCGTCGTCGACATGGAAGGCAAGCTCTATGTCGTCCTGACCGTCGACAACATCCACCCCGGCAAGGGCACCCCGGTGACCCAGCTGAACATGCGCCGCATCAGCGACGGCGTGAAGGTTTCGGAACGCTACCGCACCACCGAGCAGGTCGAGCGCGCCTTCGTCGACCAGCGCAACCACACCTTCCTGTACCAGGATGGCGAGGGCTACCACTTCATGAATCCGGAAACCTACGACCAGGTCGTGGCCTCCGAGGACGTGATCGGCGACGCCGCGCCCTACCTGCAGGAGAACATGACGGTCCAGCTGTCGACCCACAACGACGTGCCGATCGCCATCGAACTGCCGCGCACCATGATCCTGGAAGTCGTCGACACCGAACCGTCGGTGAAGGGCCAGACCGCCAGCTCGTCCTACAAGCCGGCCCTGCTCAGCAACGGCGTCAAGACCACCGTCCCGCCGTACATCGCCGTGGGCACCCGCGTGGTCATCCTGACCGAAGACAACACCTATCAGGAACGCGCCAAGGACTGATCGTCCTTCACGCGATCCTTCGAGCTTGAAGATCCCGGCGGCCGCGAGGTCGCCGGGATTTTTCGTTTTTGGGGTGCGCCCCCAAAGTTCGTCATCCCGGGCGGAGGGCCGCGAAGCGGACCGCAGACCCGGGACCCAGGGGACTGGGCGCCGAGGTCGGGTTCGCCGCTCTTCGCGGTAGCTAGCGCACTGCGACGGCCCCTGGGTCCCGGCTCTCCGCGCTGCGCGCTCCGGCCGGGATGACGCGCGGGAGGAGGCGGCCTACCCCAGCCGCACGAACGTCTCGATGTGCGCGGCGCTCGACACCGGATGCTGGTGCTGCGGGCCGTGGCCGGCGTTGGGGTAGGTCAGCAGCTGCAGGGTCGGCAGCTGGTCGTTCAGGGCGTACCAGTTCTCGACCGGGCAGATCAGGTCGTGGTCGCCGCCGATGTGCAGGATGGGGATGGTGGTGGTCTTCAGGATCTGCAGGATCGGCGGGGCGGGGAACGGATTGGCCTTGGGCGCGTCGCCCAGGCTCTGCGCGGCCCACTGGTAGGGCACGGGCGGCGACAGCTCGGCGGTGCGGGCGGCGATGCGGTCGTGCGAGGCGCGGGCCGCGGCGCGGCTGGCCGGGCTGTTGGGCTCGAAGAACAGGATCACCTCGTCCTCGAAGTCGTTCTCGCGGGCGGCGGCCTGGTAGAACAGCGGCTCGGCCAGCTTGGCCGCCGGTCCCGGCGGCGTCGTGCCGATCAGCACCAGATGGCTGATCTTGCCGGGAAAGATCGACAGCGCCGCCTGGGCCGCGATCCCGCCCAGCGACCAGCCCAGCAGCACCACCTTGTCGAGGTTCAGGGCGGTGACCAAGTCGCTGGCGTCCTTGGCCCAGGAGAACGGGTTCAGCGTCTTCTCGCCGGTCGACAGGCCAAGACCCGTATAGTCGAAGGTGATAACCCGAAAGCCGCGCTGCGCCAGGCTGTCGAGGAACAGCGGGTCCCAGCTGTCGAGGTTGCCGCGAAAGCGGGTGCACAGCACCAGCGGCGTTCCCTCGCCGACCGAGCGGTAGGCCAGGCGCCGGCCGTTGCTCTCCACATAGCGGGTCGGGGCGTTCACGGCGCCGGCGGGAGCGGCCTGCGCCAGCGCCGGCGCGGCCAGGCCCAGCGCCAGCCCCGACAGCAGCACGCCTCGGCGCGAGCCGGCCCAGCGATCGATCGTTTGCATGGCGAGGGTCCTCCAGTCGCTTTGGTCGCGGCCGGACCATCGCCGATCAGGCACGCGGCGACTTGGATGATCCCGCCTGGGGTCGGACAGAGCGGACGCGGCGGACGGGTTGACGGAAATTCCGGCGGGCGCCTCTTGACTGAGTGTTATGTAATAACATTTAAGTCGCCTCAACCGTCGTACCGGAGTTCCGCATGCCCCGCCACAACCACCTGCAACGGGGTCTCGACGGCGCGGCGATCGGGCTTTCGAGCCTGTGTCTCGTGCACTGCCTGGCCCTGCCGGTGATGGCGGCCCTGCTGCCGCTGGCGGCGAACCTGTCGCACGCCGAGTGGCTGCACCCGCTGTTCCTGGCCATGGCCGCGCCGATCTCGGTCTTCGCCCTGGCGCGCTCGGGCAACTGGCGGCGGCCGCGCATGGTGGCGCTGGCCGCCGGGGGGCTGGCCCTGATGACCGCCGGCGCCTTCGTCCCCATGAGCGACTGGGCCGAGGCCGGCCTGACCAGCCTCGGCGGCCTGATGCTGGCCGGCGTCCACCTGCTGAACGCGCGGATCTGCTCGTGCGCGGAGCAGGGCGGGGCGGCGGCGTAAGAAAGGCCGCGGCCTTTCAACATCCCGTCATTCCCGCCCTTGTGGCGGGAACCCCTGGTTCCGCTGACACGTGAGGCGCAAGCGGCGTGCTCAGCACGCCGCCCCCATCTGCCCTTGCGGCTTACAGAGGGTTTCCCGCCACAAGGGCGGGAATGACGGGAAGATTTGGGACGTTACTTCCCCTCATCCAGGAACGCCGCCACCCAGAAGAACGGCGCGTTCCAGTTCACCGCCACCTCGTTCTGGGTGAAGGCGCCGGCGTCGTCGACCCAGCAGGTCTGGGCCGCGCACTTGCCCTGCATCTTCTTGGCCACCTCGTCGCTGAAGGCGGTGTTGTTGGGCCCGCCCGAGATCACCCCCGGCGGCGGGGCGGGGTACTTGCCCTGGCCCACCCAGAAGCGGTGGTGCGGATGCTTCATCGGCCGCGCGCCCCAGCCCGTCACATAGGACTGGTCCAGCGGGTTGCGGCCCAGCACGTAGTCCATGGCGTCGGCCGCGGCCTGGCGATAGGCCGCCTTGCCCGTGACGTCGTAGGCCGCGCCCAGCACCATGGCCCGGTTCATGATCACCGCGTTGGAGCCCCAGGAATAGCGCGTCCCGGCGTCGGGCAGGCGGTAGCCGGCCTTAAGGTCCTCGGCCGCATAGCCGTCGGCGGCGGCGACCAGCCCCGCCCGCGCCGCGTCGCGAGCGTCGGCCGGAAGCGTGTCCGAGATCGCCAGCGACATCACGCCCAGGGTCGCCGTCCAGCCCCAGCCCGGCGCCTGGGCCGGCTTGCCGGCGGCCGGCATGTGCGGCGAAGCCCGCACGATCTCGCCGTACGCGGCCTCGCCGGTGGTCGCCCACAGCTCGGCCGCCGCCCAGAACAGCTCGTCCGACAGCTCCGGATCGCCATAGCCGCCCCCGCCGGTGAACTGGCTGTGGGCGTAGATTTCAGGATTGCGCCGCGCCGCCGCGAAGGCCGAGCGGGCCACGCTTAGGCAGCGGGCCGAGAAGGCCGGATCCACCGTCTTCCACACTCGCGCGCACTGCGCCGCCACGGCGGCCAGGTTCAGGGTCGCGGCCGTGGTCGGGTGATAGAGGAAGCGCGGGGCGGGATCCTCGTGCGGGGCGGTCGGCACGCCGGTCCAGAAGCCGTCGGTCAGCTTCTGGTGGGCCATGCCCGAGGCGTCGACGCTGGTCAGGGTCAGCGGACCCTTGCCCTGATGGCCGACCGGCAGGGCCATGGTCGTTCCCGCCGGAACCTGCATGGCCAGCAGGAACTCCAGCTCCCACCGCGCCTCGTCCAGCAGGTCGGAGACGCCGTTGCCGGCCTCGGGGATACGCTGGCTTCCGTCGGCGAAGGCGTCCCTGCGGCCCAGGGCCGCCAGCCGCTCGCGATAGTTCACCAGCGTCCATACCGCGATGCCGCCGTTGACCACGTACTTGCCGTGGTCGCCGGCGTCGTACCATCCCTTGCTGGCGTCGAGGGTGTAGCCGCAGCCGGCCCAGGCCTGGCCGCGCTCGTCCTTGCCGTTGAAGCAGGTCGCCTTGTCGGGCGCATGGCCGGCCGGGCGGGCCAGCTTGGGATCGTCGCCGAACCGGGCCTCGATCGGTATGCCGCTGCGGTTCTGGTAGAAGAAGGCCAGGGCGTCGCGCTTGAGCCGCGCATAGGGATGGGCGGCGATCGCGAACGGCCGGCTGGCCCGACCGCCGGCCTTCAGCCGATAGCCCGCGCCGGCCGGGGCGGCCGAGAAGTCGATCTGGTGCAGGCGCTCGCCCGAGGCCTCGTCGGCGCCGACCACGATCGTCCTGCCCTTCAGCACCACGCGCCCGGCCGCGTTCTCCAGCGTCCAGTCCAGCGGCTGGGCCGAGGCTTCCGGCAGCACCGCCAGCTTGCCCGCGCTTTCCAGCACGCCCACCTGGTTCAGCCGGATCGGAGAGGGCGGCTCGGCGGCCATCACGGGCGCGGCGAAGGCGGAGGCGGCCAGCAGGGCCAGTATCGGACGGGTCGGCAAGGCTTCCTCCGGGAACGCTACGCGAAATGGTCAGGCGTCTTGTCGCGCCCCGCAAGCATCCTAGGGGATCTCTGACAGCGTTGTCATGCGCCTCATAGTCCCTCTCTCTAAGAGAGAGGGAGGTGCCCGCCGCCGCAGGCGGTGGGAGGGTGAGAGGTTACATCCTATCCGAACCAGGCGCAGCCAGCATGCCGGCGGCGACTCCTCTGGAATCTGAGCCCTCGCCTGAACAGCGAGCGCTCGCGTCCATGGCGGCAGCCTCGGCCCGCTCCTTGAGAAACCGCAATGGGATGGGATCGAGGTTTTCCGGCTGACGGTGAAACCTCTCACCCTCCCACCGCTTCGCGGCGGGCCCCTCCCTCTCTCAAAGAGAGAGGGGTTGAGCGCTTCCGCCGCCGCCTCAGTACCCGTTGAACTGCAGGGACGAGTGGTGGACGATGATCCGCACCACGCCCTTGTCGTCCTTCTTGAACACCCAGGTCTTGTCGACCACCACGGCCGGCTTGTCGTCCTGGCCCTTCACGTACAGTTCGACCGTGCCCATGGTGCTGGCGACGGCGCCGTTGATCTGGATGCCGACGGGCTTGAACACCACCCGGCGCCACGGCTCCTTCAGCGCGAAGCCGTCGTCGTTGTATTCCGGATCGTCGTCGACGAAGTAGGACAGCGCGCCCTCCTTGGTCAGGCGGAAGACGTGCGGCTTGGTGGTCAGGGTCGGCTTGAACAGCACCGGACCCAGATTGTAGCCGTAGGCCTTGTCGATGAAGGCGCTGGCCACCGCCTTGGCCCGCGGCAGGTTCTCCCGCTTGCCGTTGTAGGCGACCGAGATGGACACCAGGCCTCTGCCCCAGGCGTCGGCGGCGGCGAGAACCTCGGCTTCGGTGATCTGCTGCGGGGCGGCGTCTCCGGCCACGGCGAGGGCCGGGGCGGTGGTGGCGGCGAGGGCCAGGCCGAACAGCGAGGCTGTCAGGGCGCGACGAGTGGCGTGTTTCATCGGTCTTACCTCCATGGCGGAACGTCGGCCTCGCATGGGCCGCGCGCGGGTCGTTGGACGCGGACGCTGACTGTCACTGTCTCTTCGGGACCGGCCCTGGGCCGCCCGGAGGATCGGAACTTCAAGCGGGGGAGAGCGTGGCCCTGGCGACGCGGCCCCCCGGCGTCGATTTAAGCGTCGGTTCGGGCGTCGGTCCGAGCGCGATGCGGCCGAGGCTATGCTCGGTTCCTCCCCCAAGGTTCCGGAAGTAGCTTTTGGGTGGTTTTACCGATTCATGCAACCTGGTGATGCATGCCGTGGTCTTCGCGGATCACTCTGGACACCGGTGTCTTTCCCGCTACGACAGGGATCAACAACGGCAAGGGAGAGGCCGGGAATGATCGATCGTCGCGGGATGATGCTGCTGACGGCCGCCGGCCTGACGGCGAGGCCGGCCTTGGCCCGCCAGAACGGAGACGCGGCCCTGAAGACCCTGCTCGACGGCTTTCCCAAGGTCGCCGGCGCGGCCGATCGCCTGAAGGCCCTGGCCGCCCTCGATCCGGCGACCCTCTCGCCCAAGGCCCGCCTGGACTACGACGCTGTGCGCAACGCCGTCGCCATCGAAGCCGAGCTGGTCCGCCGCTTCCCGTTCGGCGCCGGCGC
This sequence comes from Caulobacter sp. SRI_008, assembly GCF_057586355.1. Taxonomy (NCBI): domain Bacteria; kingdom Pseudomonadati; phylum Pseudomonadota; class Alphaproteobacteria; order Caulobacterales; family Caulobacteraceae; genus Caulobacter; species Caulobacter sp. SRI_008. The sequence goes on along the minus strand of NZ_JBYCZS010000036.1, from coordinate 7,493 downwards.
GGCTGGACCCTATGTCGTCACCACCCGCGCGGGCGCCTGGTTGAAGGTCGCCGACGCGGCCGGCAAGCCGGAGGCCGAGGCGGCCCTGGCCAAGCGCATCGACGCCGAGACCGACCAGATCGAGCACGACGCCGGCGCCGGCGTCGTCCCGCCGGCCTTCCTGATCGCCCGCCTGGAGACGGCGATCATCGAGCCCGTCCGCAAGGGCGGCCTCGGCAAGGATCTGGCCGCCTCCCTGGTCTGGCAGGCCGAGGCGCTGTCGAGCCTCAAGCCCCGCGCCGGCAAGGCCGCCGGGATCCGCTTCAAGGACCGCGAGGCCTATTACGCCCTGGCGCTGAAGGGCCAGTTGGGCGCGCTCCTCGCACCCGCCGAGGCCCGCCGCCGGCTGGACGAGACGATCCGCGCCCTGCACGCCCGCGCCGACGTCCTGCTGAAAGCCCAGGGCCTGACGAAGGGCGGGGTGGGCGAGCGCCTGCGCGCCCTGGCCGCCGATGAGCGCTTTCTCTACAGCGACGACGACGCCGGCCGGAACCGCGCCGTGGCCGACATGGCGCCCTGGTTGGCCAAGGCTCGCGCCCGTCTGCCGCTGGCGTTCGCCAACCTGCCGGGCGCGGTGAACGCCGTCTCGGTGCGCCGCATGTCGCCCGCCGACGAGGCCGCCGGCCGCCAGGGCTATCGCGACCTGCCCTCGGCCGACGGTTCGAAACCCGGCGCCTACTATCTCGACCTCAAGCAGATCCGCCGCCGGCCCAGCTGGAGCCTGCCGGCCGTGGTCCACCACGAGGTGATCCCCGGCCACATGCTGCAGATCCCGCTGGAGGAGGCCTCGGGCGCGCACCCGTACCGCACGCGCGTGGCCTGTCCGGCGGCCATGGAGGGCTGGGCCGTCTATGCCGAGCACCTCTTCTGGGAGATGGGCGCCTTCGATGGCGAGCCCCTGGCCGAGATCGGCGGCCTCTACTGGATCCTGTTCCGCGCCGCCCGCGCCCGCATGGACCTGGGCGTCCACCTGGAAGGCTGGACTCCCGAGCGCGCCATGGCCTTCCTGGCTGACACGCAAGGCGACCCGGTGATCTTCGCCCCCTTCACGCAAGAGGTCGAACGCGCCGCCATCGCGCCGGGCGTCGCGGCTGGGCAGGGGATGTACTGGCTGGAGCTCTCCCGCCTGCGCCGCGCCTGGGGCGGGACCCTGCGCGAGTTCCACGGCAAGATGCTGGATCGCGGGACGCTGCCGGTTTCGATGCTCTGATCCTTCTCCCCTTGCGGGAGAAGGTGGCGCCGATAGGCGTCGGATGAGGGGTCTCTCAGAACCTGACACCTCACCCGGCCTGACCGCTGCACGCGGCTTTCAGGTCTGAGAGACCCCTCACCCGACCTCGCTCCGCGAGGCCACCCTCTCCCGCAAGGGGAGAGGGACGCCTATGCCGCCCCGATGTACTTCAGCAGCGTCACCATGTTCTCGATGTAGCTGCCCGTCGAAATCCCGATCTTCGGCTTGTCGGTCACGTACGGGGAGGTGTCGCTCGCATCGCCCACGTGCGTGCGGCTGAAATCCCCCGGCGCCGGGGTCGCCGAGCCGTCGCCGATATAGGGGTTGGAGGTCGCTTTCAGCTCGGTCGGCCACCAGCCGGCCTCGTTAAGCGCCGCGATCAGGCCGGCGACCTTGTCGGGGGCGCTGGCGGTGGTGTCGCCCTTCAGGGCCCCGACATTGAGGTCGGACACCGACACGTCCTTGAGGGTGAAGTATTTCGGCAGCGCCTGGCGGCCGCCCTTCAGCGGCGAGGTCTTGCTGGCGACCTCGGGCGGCGTGGCCTTCAGCGTCTCCAGCCGCTTGCGCAGGGCCGGGATGTTGATCCCTCGGAACGACGAATAGTGCGCCACCGTGTTTTCGGGGTTCTGGTCCACGTAATAGCGGCCGTTGACCACGTTGCTGCCGGTGCGGTGCACATAGAGCGGCTTGCCCGTGCCGATCTCGACGAAGGTCGGGAAGGCCCGGCCCTTCTGATATTCGACCGGCAGGCGCAGGGTCTCCAGCCAGTCCAGCGCCTCGGAGAGCCGCGCCAGGTACTTCGGATCGCCGGTCAGCTCGTAGAAGCCCATGCAGGCTGTGATGTTGGCCGCGGTGGTGTGGGTGGCGAAGGCTTCCGGCTCGTAGGTGCGGGCGCCGGCCGGCTTCAGGTCGGCGACGCGGTGTTGGAGCCCCCAGCCCGGCTGGGGTTGCGGCTGCTGGCAGGCGAGGAAGCAGTCCATGGCCTTCTTGATCGCCGGCAGGGCGCGCGGGTCGCCCAGGGCCTGCCAGACCATGATCAGGAACTCGATGTTCTCGCCGGCCACGTCGTCGTTGAAGGTGATGAAGCCGGTGTAGTCGGGCCGGCCGTGATGGTGGAACTCGTCCTTCAGCGGGAAGCGCTGCGGCCAGCCGCCGACCGGGTACTGGCTGTCCAGGACGAAGCCGATGGCCTTGTCCAGCGCCGGCTTGAAGGCCGGATCCTTCTTCTCGACATAGAGACGCAGCAGGAACTGCGCGCTCTCGGCCGTGCCGGCGTCGTCGAAGGTGGCGTTGCCGTAGTAGTGCTGGAATTCCTCGAGCCGCCAGCCGTTCTTGCCGATGGTGTCGTACCACTTCTTGATCGACGGCTCGCCGGCCAGGTCGCCCAGATAGTTCCAGCCGCCCGCCGGGTGCTGGATCTTGATCAGGGCCCCGGCCACCTGCTTGGCGGCCTCGTAATAGTATTCGTCGCCGGTGGCGTGATAGGCGTCGAGGAACAGGTGGCCCATGGTCGCCGTGCCCGGCGGCTGCACCCAGATCATCGTCGGATAGGCCTCCATCTCGCCCCAGCGGCGCGAGAAGTCGGGCAGGTAGCTCCAGACATAGCCGCCCTGGTAGGCGACCTTCTCGACCATGAAGGTGGTGGCCCGCTTCATCGTCGCCAGCGCTTCGTCCTTGCCCGGCGCCTCGGCGGCCAGGGCCTTGAACGGCGCCAGCCCCGCGGCGGCGGCGAAGGCGGCCGCGGTGGTCGCCATCAGGCGGCGGCGGGTGAGGGGGCTGAGCGGCATCGACGCTTACTCCGTATCCAGACTTGCGCGACGCGAGGACGCAGGCGGCATGGGATGGGGAGCGGTTCGACGCTTGAAATCAAGCGTCGCCTTGGTTTCCTTCCCCGTCGGAGGCCAAGCTCCGAGTCCTTGCCGCCGTTGGCCCGGCGCGTGTTGGGCGACACAATGTCCACCGGTGTCATTGTTTGCAAGAGCGCCTTTGGCGAACCGGCGCGAAATTTCCCCTGCCGCGTGTGCGACAGGCCGCCGCGTTGTGTCGCGCAAGGCTTTCCGCGAAATGACGACCATCGGTTTATGAGGCGACGCCGCCGCGCCGGATGGCAGCGGGCGACGCCGTCCTGTTGGGGAACAGGACGACACCCCCGGACCCTCAGGGTCCGGGGGTGTTTTCATTCCGGGCGCCTGTATTCCCGGGCGCCATGCACCTTGTGCAAATACACACTAAGGCGCTGATACCGCTAACGAAGTTCTCCGAGCTGCGTCGCGCGGTCGCATGGAGAACGGCGTTCATCTCCAGTAAACAATCACCCCATGCCGAGCCAAAACGATCATCTCAAAGAAGCCGAACGGCTGGAGCGCCAGGCGGAGATCGCCGACAGCGCCCACGCCCGCGAAGCCCTTCGCCGCATGGCCCAGACCTCGCGCGTCACCGCCGCGATGGTCGGGCTGATGGAAGCCTGCGCCGAGGATGCGCCCAGCATCTCCTTCTGACGGCGCCTACCGCACGCGCCTTTGACGAGCGTCCCGGCCTCGCGCAACTCTGGCTCCCAAACGGGGGCGGAGCGAAGGAGGGGGCATGGCGCAGGACCGTACGGACGCAGGCGTGCTGGCCGCCGCTGGGGCCTATTTCCACAGCGTGCTGGAAGCCAGCCAGGACTGCATCCGCGTCATCGATCCCGAGGGGCGCGTCGAATACATGAACGGCCGCGGCCGGGTGCTGTTCGAGATCGACGACTTCGACGGCCGCAACCGCGACCGCTACTGGCCCGACATGTGGCCGCCCGAAAGCCGACCCGCCGTCGAGAACGCCCTGAACAAGGCCCTGGCCGGCGGCGCGGCCTTCTTCCGCGCCCTCTGCCCGACCGCCAAGGGCAATGTCCGCTGGTGGGACACCACCGTCTCGCCGGTCCGCGACGAGGCCGGAAGGGTGGTGCGGGTGCTGGCCGCCTCGCACGACGTCACCGCCGCCATGCTGGCCGAGCGCCACCGCCAGCTGCTGGTCAACGAGCTCAATCACCGGGTCAAGAACACCCTGGCCATCGTCCAGTCGATCGCCGCCCAGTCGCTGCGCAACGCCGGGGTCGATCCGGCCGTGCGCCGCGCCTTCGAGGGCCGGCTGATGGCCATCGCCGCCACCCACAACGTGCTGACCGACGAGAACTGGGCCGCCGCCAGCCTGCGCCAGATCGTCGAGGGCTCGCTGAAGCCCTATCTCGGCGGCGAGCACCGCGCGACCATCGCCGGTCCCGACCTGATGGTCTCGCCCAAGCCGGCCGTGGTCATGGCCCTGGCCTTCCACGAACTGGCCATCAACGCCCTGAAGTATGGCGCCCTGTCGGTTCCCGGCGGCGAGGTCGAGGTCGGCTGGGCCTCCGAACCCGGCGCGCGCCTCGTCATCACCTGGACCGAGCACGGCGGGCCTCCGGTCAAGACGCCCACCCGGCGCGGCTTCGGCTCGCGGATCATCGAGCTGGCCCTGGCCAGCGAACTCGACGGCGAGGTCGCCCTCGACTATCGCCCCGAAGGGCTGGTCTGCACCGTCCGCGCCCCCCTGACCGCCCTCGACAAGGTCGACGCCTTCATGGCCCTGCAGGCGTGAGCCTTCCGAGCCAGGCCAGGCAACCTTGACCGTTCCCGGACGCTTTCCTGCCGCAACTGCCTGCCATCCAGGGGCGGGCTGAACAGGAAACGGGGGCCGGGTGGCCGATCTCGACTGGCGAGCTTGGACTGTGAAGGCGCGGCATGTCGCCCTGACTGTCGCGGCCTTCGTCGCCGCCAAGGCCCGCGGCTTCGCCGCCTTCGTCCGCCGCCATCCGCGCTGGATGGGCCTTCTGGCCGCCGTCTTCGCCGTGCTGCTGGCCGCCTTCGTCTGGGTCGGGGTCAGCCTGCCGCTGTCGCGCGCCCTTGAGCCTCTGCCCAGCCCCGCCGTCGTGCTGCTCGACGCGCAAGGCAAGCCCTTCGCCCGGCGCGGCGCCTACAAGGAGGCCCCGGTCGTCGTCGCCGATCTGCCCGACTACGTGCCCAACGCCTTCATCGCCATTGAGGACCGGCGCTTCCGCCATCACTTCGGCCTGGATGTCTGGGGCATGGGCCGGGCCGCCGCCGTCAATCTCAAGGCCGGCAAGGCCCGCGAGGGCGCCAGCACCATCACCCAGCAGCTGGCCAAGAACGCCTTCCTCAGCAACGAGCGCACCCTTCGCCGCAAGGCGCAGGAGGCGGTGATCGCCGTCTGGCTCGAGCTGCGACTGTCCAAGGACGAGATCCTCGCCCGCTACCTGTCGAGCATCTATTTCGGCGACGGGGTCTATGGCCTGGGCGCGGCCTCGCGGCACTATTTCGGTCGCCCGCCCGAGAAACTCACCCTCGGCCAGGCCGCGATCCTGGCCGGCATGGTCAACGCTCCCAGCCGCCTGGATCCGGTCGACAACCCCAAGGCCGCCGCCGCCCGCGCCGACCGGGTGCTGGCCGACATGGTCGAGGTCAAGTTCATCACCCCCGAGCAGGCCGCCGCCGCGCGCGGCGCCCGGGCCCGCGCCGTGCGCGCCAGCCTGCCGGTCGGCGGCTATTTCGCCGACTGGGTCTCGCCCCAGATCGCCGACGCCTTCGAGACCGCCCGCTACGGCGAGGTCAAGGTTCCCACCACGCTGGACGGCCGCCTGCAGCGCCGCGCCGAGCAGGCCGTCAACCGCGCCCTGGCCAAGTCCGGCGGCCGGCTGAAGGCGGGGCAGGCGGCCCTGGTCGCCATGCGTCCCGACGGCAAGGTGGTGGCCATGGTCGGCGGCCGCTCCTACGCGACCAGCCAGTTCAACCGCGCCGTCCAGGCCAGGCGCCAGCCGGGCAGCGCCTTCAAGCTCTTCGTCTACCTGGCCGCCCTGCGCGACGGCGCCCACACCGACATGCGGGTGGTCGGCGACCCGGTCACCATCGATGGCTGGAGCCCGAAGAACTACGAGGGCGAGGCGGGCCAGGACATGACCCTGCGCGACGCCTTCGCCCAGTCCAACAACATCATCGCCGCGCGCATCTGGCAGACCGCCGGCGGCGAGGCGGTGGTCCAGGCCGCCCGCGACCTCGGGATCACCTCGCCGCTGAAGGCGACCGACGCCAGCCTGTCGCTGGGCACGGCCGAGACCACCCTGCTGGAACTGACCAGCGCCTACGCTTCCGTCGCCTCGGGCCACATGCCGGTCGCGCCCTACGGCCGTCCGCGTCCGGCCGGCGAGGCGGCCCCGCCCAGCCAGCCGCTCGACACCGCCCAGCGCGCGGCCCTCTACGAGCTGCTCGGCGCCGTGGTCGAGGAAGGCACCGGCCGCGCCGCCCGCACCGGCCAACTGACCTATGGCAAGACCGGCACCACCCAGGACCATCGCGACGCCCTGTTTGTCGGCTTCACCGGCGACCTGGTGGTCGGGGTCTGGGTCGGCAATGACGACCACTCGCCGATGAACGGCGTCACCGGCGGCGGCCTGCCGGCCCAGATCTGGCGCGACTTCGTCGGCCAGGGGCTGAAAGCCGGCCTGATCGCCCGCGACCGCGCCCCGGTCCCCCGCGCCCCGCCGCCGTCGGAAGACGACGAGATCGGCCGCGACATCGACCGCGCCGTTGGCGGTATTCCGGGCTGGCTGAAGCGGATCTTCGGCGGCTGATCATAACTCTGTGTCGCAGAGTTGTGATTGGACGGGCGCGGCCGGCCATGGCCTGCTGCCCGCGATCCACGGAGACCGCCATGCCGCTCCCCAAACCGCCCCCCAAAACCAAATGGGCCGCCGCCATGGCCGACGGCCAGGCCAAGCGCGACGCCAAGGCCGCCAAAGCCCGCAAGGCCGCCCAAGCCGCCACCGACCTCAACACCACGCTGGGCCCCGCCGCCCTGATTGCGATGCTGACCGGCTCGAACACCTGATCGCGCAGATCCTCCTCCTCTGGAGGAGGTGGCCCGAAGGGCCGGAGGGGGGCCGTTTTCAGCTTCCGCAGCGCCGACCGTCTCTCCCCCGTAAAATCCCCGCGAAAGCGGGGACCCAGGCTTTTTCTGAAACGCGCGGCGCTCGACGATAAAACACCTGGGTCCCCGCTTTCGCGGGGATTTTATGGATTTGGGGTGGTCTTACGCACACCACTCACACGGCGTAATCGGGAAAGAGTTCAACCAACTCAACGCTCTAAAACTTTATAACCCCAACTTATCCCCGCCTGCTCGAGCCGCCCCATAATCAAAC
>NZ_JBYCZS010000035.1:0-51022 GCF_057586355.1 Caulobacter sp. SRI_008 | reverse complement strand
GGTGACGATCCGCAGCCCGATCGCCGGCGTGGTGCTGGCCCTGCCGGTCGCGCCGGGCGGCTTCGTCGCCCAGGGCGGAGCGGTCGCCGAGGTCGCCGATCCCGGCCAGGTCGAGGCGGTGTTCAACGCGCCCGCAGAGGCGCTAGCCGCGCTGAGGGTCGGAACGTCGCTAAGGATCCTCGGCCCCGACGGAACCGAGACCGAGGCCGTGATCGTCGGCGTCGCCCCCATGGCCCAGGACGCCACCGGGGCCGCCGTAGTTCGCGCCCGGCCGCGCACCGGCAGGCTGGCGGCGGGCGCGGCGGTCAGCGCCGCCTTCGCCACCGGAAGCGGCGGCGCCCTCGCCGTGCCGTCCGAAGCCGTCCAGACCCTGGAAGGCGCGCCGGTGGTGTTCGTCGCCGAGGCCAAGGGCTTCCGCGCCCGGCCGGTGACGGTGGGCAAGTCGGGCGCCGGCCTGACCCAGATCCTGTCGGGCCTGAAGGCCGGGGAGCGGGTCGCCGGCCGCGGGGCTTTCGTGCTGAAGGCCGAACTGGCCAAGGGCGAAGCCGGGCATGGGGATCACTGAGCCATGCTGAGCAAACTTGTAGCCTTTTCGGTCCGCCACCGCTTCGCCGTGGTGGCCGCGACCCTCGCCGTCGCCGCGTTCGGGGTCGTTGAGCTGTTCAAGCTGCCGATCGACGCCACGCCCGACATCACCAACAAGCAGGTGCAGGTGACGACGGTCGCCCCCGCCCTTTCGCCCGAGGAGATCGAGCAGCGGGTGACGACGCCGGTCGAGACGGGCCTCGGCGGCGTGCCCGGCCTGGTCGAGACCCGCTCGATCTCGCGCAACGGCTTCAGCCAGATCACCGCCGTCTTCGAGGAAGGCGTCGACATCTATTTCGCCCGCCAGCAGGTGGCCGAACGGCTGGAGGCGGTGCGCGCCGACCTGCCGGCCGACGCCAAGCCCGCCATCGCCCCGGTGACCACCGGCCTGGGCGAGGTGATGATGTGGACCGTCGAATACCGGCCGGTGAAGTCGCCGCGCGCCGGCGTTCCTGGTCCGCAGCCCGACGGCAGCTACCTGACGCCCGAGGGCGAACGGCTGGTCGGCGAGAAGGACAAGGCCACCTATCTGCGCACCGTGCAGGACTGGATCGTGACGCCGCAGCTGCGCACGACCAAGGGCCTGGCCGGGGTCGACGCCATCGGCGGCTACGTCAAGGAGTACGCCGTGCGGCCCGATCCGGCGCGGCTGGCGGCCTATGGCGTGGGCCTGAACGAACTGGTCGAGGCTGTCGAGCACGCCAACACCGTGGCGGGCGCGGGCTATGTCTCGCGCGGCGGCGAGGCCTTCGTGGTGCGGGCCGACGCGCGGGTGACCTCGCTGGCGGACCTGGCCTCGGCGCCGGTGACCAGCCGGGGCGGCCTGGTGGTGCGCGTCGCCGACGTCGCGGCGGTCGAGATCGGCCAGGCCGCGCGTCTGGGCGCGGCCCAGGAGAACGGCGAGGAGGTGGTGATCGGCACGGCCCTGATGCGGGCCGGCGAGAACAGCCGCACGGTGGCCAAGGCGGTCGGCGAGCGGCTGAAGGCCATCGCCCCGTCCCTGCCGGCGGGTGTGGCGGTCAAGACGGTGCTGGACCGCACCGATCTGGTCGACCGCACCATCGCCACCGTGCGTCGGAACCTGGCCGAAGGCGCCCTGCTGGTCGTGGTGGTGCTGTTCCTGCTGCTGGGCAATGTGCGGGCGGCGATCATCACCGCCCTGGTCATCCCGCTGGCCTTCCTGGTCGGGGTGATCGGCATGAACCGCTTCGGGGTCAGCGGAAACCTGATGAGCCTGGGGGCGCTGGACTTCGGCCTGCTGGTCGACGGGGCCGTGGTGGTGGTCGAGAGCACCCTGACCCGCATGGGCGCGCGGCGCGCGCTGGAAAGCCGCGACCTGACCCTGGCCGAGCGGCTGGAGGAAGCCGCCGGCGCCGCCGCGAAGATGGCCAAGCCGGCCGCCTTCGGCCAGGCGGTGATCCTGCTGGTCTACGCCCCGCTGCTGGCGCTGGAGGGCGTCGAGGGCAAGATGTTCCAGCCGATGGCGGCGACGGTGATGCTGGCCCTGGCCGGCGCCTTCGTGCTGACCTTCACCTTCGTGCCGGCGATGACCGCGCTGCTGGTGAAGGCGCCCAAGACCGCGCACCAGGAGACCAAGGTCGAGAGCCTGGCGCGACGGCTGGTCGAGCCCGCCACCCGCTGGGCGGTCGATCGGCCGCTGGTGGTCGGACTGGGCGCGGCCGGCGCGGTGCTGGTCGGCCTGCTGACCTTCCTGTCGCTGGGGCGGGAGTTCATGCCCACCCTGGATGAGAAGGACGTGCTGGTTCAGGCCCTGCGCACGCCCAGCGCCTCGCTCGAGCAGTCGATCGAGATGCAGGGAAGGCTGGAGAAGGCGCTGCTGAAGGTTCCCGAGGTGGCCTTCGTGTTCTCCAAGACCGGCACGGCCGAGATCTCCACCGACCCGATGCCGCCGTCGATCAGCGACACCTTCGTGGTGCTGAAGCCGACGCGCGACTGGCCCGACCGCGGCCTGAAGAAGGCCCAGGTGGTCGAGAAGATCGAGCAGGCGGCCGCCGGCCAGATCGGCTCGGCCTACGAGATCACCCAGCCGATCCAGATGCGGTTCAACGAACTGATCTCGGGCGTGCGCTCGGACGTGGCGGTGAAGATCCATGGCGACGACCTGGCCGCCATGGAACGGACGGCCGGCGAGGTGGCCGCCGCCCTGGGCAAGATCCGGGGCGCGGCCGACGTGCGGGTCGAGCAGGTCTCGGGCCTGCCGATGATCACCGCCGAGGTCGATCGCGCGGCGGCCGCTCTATACGGCCTGCACGCGGCCGACGCCGCCGACGCCGTGCAGATCGCCCTGGCCGGACGCGAGGCCGGCCGGGTGTTCGAGGGTGACCGGCGCTTCGACGTGGTGGTGCGGCTGCCCGACGCCGCCCGCAACGACCTGGCCGTGGTCGCCCAGACCCCGCTGGCGATCAACGACGGGGCGGGCTTCGCGCCGCTGGGCTCGGTGATCCGCTTCAAGGAGGGCGAAGGCCCCAACCAGATCAGCCGCGAGAACGGCAAGCGCCGCATCGTGGTGCAGGCCAATGTGCGCGGCCGCGACCTGGGCGGTTTCGTCGACGAGGCGCGTGCGGCGATCGGTCGCGAGGTCGAGTTGCCGCCCGGGTCCTGGGCGAGCTGGGGCGGGCAGTTCGAGAACCTGCAACGGGCCGAGGCGCGGCTTGGCCTGCTGGTTCCGGCCGTGGCCCTGCTGATCGGCGGGCTGCTCTATCTGGCGCTGGGCTCGGCCCGGCAGGCGGCGCTGGTGTTCGCCTGCGCGCCCCTGGCGCTGGTGGGTGGAACCCTGGCCCTGGCGGCCCGGGGCATGCCGTTCTCGGTGTCGGCCGCCGTCGGCTTCATCGCCGTATCGGGAATCTCGACCCTGAACGGCCTCGTGCTGCTGCAGGCCATCGGCGAGCGGCTGGAAGCTGGCCTGGCCCCAGCTGTCGCCGCCGTCGAGGGGGCGATGTCACGGCTGCGGGCGGTGCTGACCACCGCCCTGGTGGCCATGCTGGGCTTCCTGCCGATGGCCCTGGCCCACGGCGCGGGCGCGGAGGTGCAGAAGCCCCTGGCCACGGCGGTGATCGGCGGCCTGGCCGTGGCCACCCTGCTGACGCTGGTGGCCCTGCCGAGCCTGGCGGCCCGGCTGGCGCGCCCGACGGCGGCTCGCGACGTCTGACGCCCGGTCGCGGCGTCCGGGGAAAGTCGGCGCGCCGACAACCCTGCGACGCCGCGACCAGCTACACACGTAGAGATGTATTCACCCGAGACGCGACCATTACCCCTCCAGTACTGCAAAATAGTGCGCATCACATACGCGCCCCAGAAAACCGTAGCGCTTTTTAATTAGGCCGATCGGTGTATTTACTTACCAATCCATTAAGATCTTAATTGCATGCGAAGGGGGAAACCTCTTCTTCGCCCGTAACAAAAGAAGCTCGGGCAGGACATTAAGAGGAGGAAATGCGAATGAATACTCTGCGCAATCTGATCTTGGAGGAAGACGGCGCCGCGGCTGCGGAATACGCCCTCATCCTGGCGATCATCGGCAGCGCCATCGCCGTGGCGGCCGTGCTGCTGGGCACCAACATCGGCACCGCCATCACCGACGCCGCCACCTGCGTGGCCAATCCGTCGGCCGCCAACTGCTGAACCAAGTCGTCGGCGACGCGGGCGGCAAGCCGTGTCGCCGACCCATGGCGAAGGGCTAGGACAGGCCCGACGTCGACGTGGGGAGGGGGTCGAACCATGCAGACCAAGACCATCATATCCCTGGGCGCAGCCGCGGTGCTGGGCCTGGGCGCCGTGCTCGCCGCGCGTGTCTACATGAGCGCCGGGCGCGATGACGCCCCGGCCCTGAAGGAAACCGGCTCGACGCCTGTCGTCGTCGCCTCGCAACCCCTCGCCAGGGGCTTCAAGCTGCAAGGCGCGGTGCTGAAGGTCGCGCACTATCCGGCCGACGCCGTGCCCCAAGGCGCGTTTCGCACCATTCCCGAGGCCGCTTCCGGCCCCGGCGGCGCCCGCATCGCGCTGAAGGACATCGCCGCCAACGAGCCGATCCTGGCCGACCGGGTCTCCGGTTCGGGCGGACGCTCCAACCTCGCCAGTTCGCTGGGCGAAGGCATGCGGGCGGTGTCGCTGCGCGCCAACGACGTGGCCGGCGTCGGCGGCTTCGTGCTGCCCGGCGACCGGGTGGACGTCATGCTGACCCGCAGCAAAGACAACAACCAGCCCGAGACCAGCCTGACCCAGGTGCTGGCCGAGAACGTGCGGGTCGTGGGCGTCGACCAGTCCGACGACCAGAGCGCCGACAAGCCCGTGGTGGTCAAGGCGATCACCGTCGAGGTGACGCCCGACCAGGCCCAGGCCATTACCCTGGCCCAGGCCGTGGGCGCGCTGTCGCTGGCCCTGCGCCAGATCTCCGACCAGTCGCCGCTGGGTCGCCGGACCATGACCCTGGCCGACCTGTCGCGTGGCATGGGCCCAACGCCCGTCTCCAGCCCGGCCGCGGCCGCGCCGGTGCGGGCCTCGGCGCCGCGCCGTCCGCCCGTCCGCCGTCCCGCGACGACGACCATGCCGCCGATGTCGACCGAGGTCCGCGTGACGCGCGGCGTCGAGACCACCGGCTATCGGGTGGGGCTGTGACCATGGCCGCGCCCGCTCCTCACCCCTCCAGCCGCGGCGCCAGGACGGCGCGCGGCGCAGGATCCGCTCACATGACCCTGAAACACACGCTGCTGGCCGCGGCGGCCTGGTTGCTGCCGCTGATGGCGGTCGCCCTGCCGACCACCGTAAAGGCCCAGCCCGCCGCCCTCTCCGACGCCGCCATCCGCAAGGTCGAGGTCAATGTCGCGGTCGGCAAGGCCCAGGTGCTGGAGCTGCCCGCTCCGTACACGGACATCATGATCGGCAACCCCGACACCGCCGACGTTCTGCCGCTGACCTCACGGTCGGTCTATGTGGTCGGCAAGAAGCTGGGGGGCACGACCCTCACGGCCTACGGCCCGGGCCGCCGGCTGGTGGCCGCCGCCAATGTGGTGGTCGGCGCCGACGTCGAGACCCTTCGCCAGCGGATGCGCGAGGCCCTGCCCGACGAGGACGGCCTGAAGGTCGCCTCGGGCAACCAGTCGATCGTGCTGTCGGGCACGGCCAGCAGCGGCGCGATCGCCGGCCGGGCCGCGGCCCTGGCCGAGAGCTACGCCCCCGGCCAGGTGGTCAACATGCTGTCGGTGCAGGGCAGCCAGCAGGTCACGCTTTCCGTGCGCATCGTCGAGATGGAACGCGCCACGGCCAAGGCCCTGCGGCTGAACATGAACACCGCCAACCCGGCCTCGGCGAACTACCACAACTTCGTCATCGGCACCGGTGACACCGGGGTGGCCAGCACCCTGACCGACACCTTCGGCCTGCTGAAGTTCCCGCTGCGGGCCGGCGACGTCGATCTGGACGTGCTGTTCGACGCCCTGGAGACCAAGGGCCTGGTCAAGACCCTGGCCGAGCCGAACCTGACGGCCATGTCGGGCGACACCGCCAACTTCCTGGCCGGCGGCGAGTTCCCCGTCCCCGTGGCCCAGAACCAGAGCGGCGGCCAGACGACGATCACGGTCGAGTTCAAGCAGTTCGGCATCGGCCTGGCCTTCACCCCCACCGTCCTGCAGGACGGGCTGGTGAACCTGGTGGTCAATCCCGAGGTCTCGAGCATCGACCCGAACGCCTCGTTCGTCAGCAACGGTCTGCGGATCCCCGGCATCAAGGTGCGGCGGGCCAAGACCACGGTCGAGCTGCGCGACGGCGAGTCCTTCACGATCGCGGGCCTGATCCGCGACGACTACCAGGACCAGATCCGCCAGTTCCCGATGCTGGGCGACCTGCCGATCCTGGGCTCGCTGTTCCGCTCGACCAGCTACCAGCGCAATCAGACCGAGCTGGTGATCCTGGTCACTCCGCATCTCGTGCGGCCGACGCGAGCCCGGCAGGCGACGCCCGCCGACCGCTTCGTTCCGCCGTCCGACACCGAGCTGTTCCTGCTGGGCAAGACCCAGTCGAGCCAGCCGTCCACGTCCAAGGGAGGGGCCGATGCGCCTCAAGGCCATGTCCTTCAATAGGATCCTGCTCGCCGCGGCGTCGCTCGCCGCTTCCGGGGCCGCCCTCGCCGGCTGCGCCGACGCCCGCAAGGACCTGTCGCCCGACTTCGGCGTGGCGCTGCGGTCCAACCTCGCCGCCCAGATCGCCGATCCGGAGGCCCGCTACGAGGGCGTGCTGCAGCCGGGCGGCGACGGGGTCCGCGCGGCCCTGGCGGCCACCCGCTACGGCAAGAACCAGGTGATCCAGCCAGTCCAGGCCAGCACCTCCAGCATCGACAACAAGGGAGCGGCCAAGAGTCCGGCCAACTGACCATGTCGCGCGCTTCTTCCCTTCTCCGGCGTTTTGTCCAGGACCGTTCGGGCACGGTGGCCACCCTCACCGGCGTGGCGCTGATCGGGCTGGTGGCGATCGGGGGCCTGGCCTTCGACGTCAGCCGCGCCCTGGCGCTGCGGGCGGAACTGGAGAACGCCGTCGACGCCGCCGCCCTGGCCGGCGCCAGCCAGCTGGACGGCGCCAGCGGCGCCATGGGTCGGGCCCAGACGGCGGCCATGGGCAGCCTGGTCAGCAACCGTCAGGCCCTGGGCGACACCTACGAGAGCAACGTCGCCGTCGCCGCCAGCGACATCACCTTCCTGTCCAGCCGCGATCCAGACGTCACGGCGAGCACCGACGCCACCGCCAAGTTCATCCGCATCAACCTGGCCCCCAGGTCCCGGGGCCTGGTGTTCGGGGCGCTGACCGGCGCGTCCGGCTTCAACGCCACGGCGCGGGCGGTGGCCGGCTACGGCACGGCGATCTGCAAGTCGCCGCCGCTGATGATCTGCAATCCGAACGAGGCCGCCAGCCTGACGTTCGACGGCGACAACTACATCGGCAAGAACTTCGTCCTGACCCCGCCGCCCGGCGGCAACGGGGCCTGGGGACCGGGGAACTTCGGCTTCCTGTCGGTCGGCTCGGGCGCAGCCGACGTCAAGAACGCCATGGGCCGCAGCCCGCCCCTGACCGAGTGCTTCGGCACCACGGTGCAGACTCAGACCGGCAACATCGCCTCGGCCGACGACTACTTCAACGTCCGCTTCGACATCTACAAGTCCTCGGCCGGCGGGCTGAAGAGCGACCCGCTGTACCTGCCGGCGATGAACACCATGGTCGGGTCCAAGACCGCGGCCGGCAACAGCGCCTGCACGCCCAGCGTCTCCGTGCCCAGCAACAGCTGCTCCAGCAGCGCGGCGGTCAGCACCGGCATGGGCCTGCCCCGCGACTGCAACCAGTCGAGCGTGGTGGGCAGCGGTATCTGGAACGTCGCCCAGTACTTCGCCACCAACCACTCGGGCATCAACCCGACCACCTACACGCCGCAGGTTCCCGCGGGCGCGACCGGCACGGGCTGGAACGCCTTTGGCCCCGCGCCGGTCGCCGGCGCCACCAGCCCCACGCGCTACCAGGTCTACAAGTGGGAGCTGGCGATGCTGAACGGGACGATCTCCAAGCCCGCCGGCGCCTTCTCCGACAGCCAGACCGCGACCAGCGGCTCGCACGACTACGCCGCGCCCCAGTGCAACAAGACCGGCGCCCAGATCACCCCCGACCGCCGCACGATCTCGGCCGTCATCGTCAACTGCAACGCCGACAACGTCCACGGCAGCTCGACGGTGCACGTCATCGCCTATGTCGACCTGTTCCTGATCGGCCCGGCCGTCAGCAACTCGATCTACGGCGAGGTCATCGGCGCGACGACGGACGTCTCGGCCGTCGGCGCGGAGACCAAGCTCTATTCGGTGAGGCTCTATGACTAGCCGCCCCGCCCTCTTCCGCCGGCTACTGGCCGGGCGCAGCGGCTCGGCGGCGGTCGAGTTCGCCCTGGTGCTGCCGTTCATGGTGCTGCTGTGCTTCGCCTTCGTCGGCGCGGGACGGCTGTTCTGGAACTACCACATCGCCGTCTCGGCGGTGCGCGACGCGGCCCGCTACGCCGCCCGCCTGCCGATGGACTGCGCGGGCTTCACCGGAACGAGCGCCGCCCAGAACCTGACCAACACCCAGAACCTCACCCGCACCGGCACGGTCGACGCCTCGGGCACGCCCCTGATCGCCACCTGGACCAGCAACGCCACGGTCACGGTCAGCTTCTCCTGCGTCGCCAACAGCGGCGCCTATCTGGGGCGCTACGAGGACATGACCGGCGTGCCGCGCGTGCAGGTCTCCGCCACCCCGCCCTACATCGAGTCCTTCGGCCCGCTGACGGGCGTCACCCTCACCTCGTTCACGGTCAGCGCCCAGGAGGCGTGGACAGAATGACCCGCCTCCAACCCCTCATCCAGCGGCTGGCCCGCGACGACGGCGCCGCCACGGCGGCCGAGTTCGGCCTGGTCTGCTTCGCCTTCGTCTCGATGCTGCTGGCCGTGATCGACATGGGCCGGCTGGGCTGGACCATCAACACCGCCAAGACCGCCACCCGCGAAGGCGTGCGCCTGGCCGTGGTCAGCCCGATGATCGCCTCGGCGATGGCCAACTACGACGGGCTGACCCAGAACATCGCCGGCGGCGGAACCGCGCCGAACGTGACCTTCAGCTGCGCCGGCTCCTCGTCCAGCTGCACCCAGACGGCCGGGACCACCCTGTCGGGCAACACCTTCGACAACAGCACCTTCAACGCCGTCGTGACGAAGATGCAGCACTACGATCCCGAGATCACGGCCGCCAAGGTCACCGTCACCTACCGCCATGTCGGGATCGGCCGGGTGGGCAACCCCTACGCCCCGGACATGGAGCCGCTGGTCAGCGTCAGCGTGACCGGCCTGACCTTCCAGAGCGCCGCCCTGCAGATCTTCGGCGTCGCGCCTTTCACCCTTCCCACCATGACGTCGACACTCAGCGGAGAGAGCCTGTCATGAGCCTGCTCCATTTCGGTCGCCCGAAATCCGTCGCCCCACCGCCCCCGCCCAGCCGCCCCACAGCCTGGCGCGTAGGGCTGTGCGGCGTGGGCCTCGGCGCGGATCCGCCGGTGGCCATGCTGTCGGCGATGTTCCCGGCCGTGACCTTCCGGTTGCTCGATTGCGCCTGGCCCGAACGCGCCGCCCACACCTTCGACCTGCTGATCGTGGGGCTGAACGGCGCCGATCCGGCCGAGGTCGAGCGGATGACCCAGCGCATCGCCAGCAGCGCCGCCCGCATCGAGGTGCTGGTCGCCATGCGCGGCGCCGAGATCGACGCCACCCGCCGGCTGCTGCACCAGGGCGCGGCCGACGTGCTGCCGGCCCCGGTCAGCGACACGACCCTGGCCATCGCCCTGGAGCGGATCTTCTGCCGGCTCGACACCGGCCGGGCCCACAAGCGCAGCGGCGAGATCATCAGCGTACTGAAGGCGGGCGGCGGGGTCGGCGCGACCTCGCTGGCGGCCCAGACGGCGGTCATGCTGGCCGGGCGTTCCGGCGGCTCCGGCGTCTGCCTGGCCGATCTGGACGTGCAGATGGGCGTGGCCGCCCTCTATCTGGATGTCGGCGACGCGGTGACGGTGGGCCAGGTGCTGGCGGCCGGCGGCGCGGTGGAGGAAATGCCGTTCGCGACGTCCCTGCCCTGCCACCGCAGCGGCGTGGCCGTGCTGGGCGCGCCACAGGAGATGATGCCGGTCGAGGCGCTGAGCCCGACCGTCGTCGACGGCCTGATCGCCGCCCTGCGTCGCGACTTCGAAACCACCCTGGTCGATCTGCCCACGGTCTGGACGGCCTGGACCAACCGCCTCCTGCGCCAGTCGCAGCGCATCGTCCTGGTCACTCACCTGTCGGTGCCGCACGTGCACCTGGTGCGCCGACAGCTGCACATGCTGGCCGCCCAGCGCCTGGACGACGTGCCGCTGACGCTGGTCTGCAACCAGGTCGAGCCCGACAACGCCAGCGGCCTGTCGCTGAAGGCCGCCGAGCAGGCCATCGGCCGCCCCTTCGACCTCGTGGTTCCCGAGGACCGCAAGCTGATGCACCAGGCGATCAACCAGGGCGTGGCGCTGAGCGCCGTGCGCCGGGGGACCAAGCTGGAGGCGGCGATCACCCGTCTGGCCGACACGCTGGTGACCACCCAGCCCGTCGCGCTCGCCCAGGCTGGGAGATAGCCATGCTGTGGAGTGAAGAAACCCACCGGATCGAAAGCCAGGCCGCCGCGGCCGAATTCGCCCAGGCCCCGCCGATCGACGACGCTCTTGGCCTGAAGGTGCGACTGCACCAGCGGCTGATCGACCTCTTGAACCTCAGCCTGCTGGACCGCACCCCGCGCGAGACCCTGCGCCAGGAGATCCGCGGCGCGGTCAGCGGCCTGCTGGCCGACGAGAAGCGCCTGCTGACGCCGGCCCAGACCGACCAGTTGGTCGACGAGATCCTGGACGAGCTGCTGGGCCTGGGCCCGCTCGAGCCCCTCCTGAAGGACGACACCGTCACCGATATCCTGATCAACACCCACGAGATGGTCTATGTGGAGCGGGCCGGCCGCCTGCAGCGCACCAATGTGCGCTTCCAGGACACCCGCCACCTGGTGCGGATCATCAACAAGATCGTCGCGGCCGTGGGCCGGCGGATCGACGAGAGCCAGCCTATGGTCGACGCCCGTCTGGCCGACGGTTCGCGCGTCAACGCCATCATCCCGCCGCTGGCCGTGGACGGCCCCCTGGTCTCGATCCGCAAGTTCTCGCGCGTGCCCCTGGCCATGGACCGTCTGGTCGAGCTGGGCAGCATCACCCGTGAGATGGCCCTGGTGCTGGAGGCCGTGGTCCAGGCCCGGCGCAACGTGCTGATCTCGGGCGGCACCGGCTCGGGCAAGACCACCCTGCTCAACGCCATGTCGGCCTATATCGACGACCACGAGCGGATCATCACCATCGAGGACTCCGCCGAGCTTCAGCTCCAGCAGTCGCATGTCGGCCGGCTGGAGACCCGCCCCGCCAACATCGAAGGCCAGGGCGAGATCCAGCAGCGCGAGCTGGTGCGCAACGCCCTGCGCATGCGGCCCGACCGCATCATCGTCGGCGAAGTCCGCTCGGGCGAGGCCTTCGACATGCTGCAGGCGATGAACACCGGCCACGACGGCTCGATGACCACGGTGCACGCCAACACCCCGCGCGACGCCCTTTCACGGGTCGAGCAGATGGTCGGCATGGCCGGGCTCGACATCCCCGCCCGCTCGGTGCGCGGCCAGATCGCCTCGGCCATCCACGTGGTGGTGCAGGCCGAGCGGATGGAGGACGGCGCCCGCCGCATCGTGTCGGTCTCGGAGATCACCGGCATGGAGGAGGACGTCATCTGCATGCAGGAGATCTTCCGCTTCCGCCGCGCCGGACGGACGATCGACGGCAAGGTCGCGGGCGCCTACGAGGCCACCGGCGTGCGGCCGCGGTTCATGGAGGTTCTGCACGCCCGCGGCGTGGACCTGCCGTCGAACCTGTTCTCGCCTGGCCGGATCTCGGGGTGAAGCCATGGACAGCCTACTTTTTCCGATGGCGCTGGTGCTGGCCTTCGTGGCCGCCGTGCTGGCCGGCCAGACCATCTTCGACCTGCTGCTATCGGCCCGCGAGCACACCCAGAGGGTCAATCGCCGCCTGACGCTGATGGCCGGCGGCATGAGCCAGGACAAGGTCTATGAGGCCCTGGTGCGCGACCCGCGCGGCAGCTGGATCGACCGCTCGTCGTTCGGCGCCCTCTACGGCAAGGCCGTGCTCTATCTGCGCCAGTCGGGGATCACCGCCGGGCCGCTGCAGGTGATGGGCGCCACGGCGGCCGTCGCCGGCGGCCTGTGGCTGCTGGCGCTGGTGTTCCTGCGCAGCCAGCCGGTGGAGACGCCCGTCTCGCAGGTGCTGGTGACGGCGATCGGCGCGGCGGCCATCAGCATGGCGGTCGCGGCCATGTGGATCATCAATCGACACGCCACACGCCTGGCCAAGCTGGAGGAACAGCTGCCGCTGTCGCTGGACGTCATGATCCGGGCCCTGCGCGCCGGCCACCCGGTGATCTCGGCCGTCGGCCTGGTGACCCAGGAGATGCCCGACCCGATCGGCAGCGAGTTCGGCCTGGTGCTGGACGAGACGACCTACGGCGTGGAGTTCCGTGACGCCCTGGCCAACCTGGCCCGGCGCACCGGCTCGCCGGACGTGGCCTTCTTCTCGGTCAGCATCGCCATCCAGAGCGAGACCGGCGGCAATCTGGCCGAGATCCTGGCGGGCCTGGCCACCGTGATCCGGGGCCGCGCCTCGCTGGCCAAGCGGATCCGGGCCCTGGCCAGCGAAGGCCGGATGTCGGCCCTGATCCTCAGCCTGCTGCCGGTGTTCTGCGTCGGCGTGGTCAGCGTCTTCCGGCCTGAGTTCTACACCAGCAAGTTCTCCGATCCCGCCTTCTGGCCCGTCGTGGCCGGCGTGATCGGCCTCTATTTCATCGGCCAGCTGATGATCCGCCGGATCGTCAACTTCAAATACTGAGGCCGCGACATGGACGCTCTCTTCTCCATCGCTCTGCAATTTGGGGTCTTCCTGGCCGTCGCGGCCATGGCCCTGCTGGCCTTCCGCCAGGTCGAGGCCGGCTCGGCCCTGCGACGGCGCATGCGCGAGCGGGCCGTCAGCGGGGCGTCCCTCGCCGCCGGTCCGGCCGGGGGCCTGCTCAAGGACACCAAGCCCAAGGCCTCGTGGCTGGGCTGGCTGCAGTCCAGGACCACGAGCGGCGACGAGAAGAAGCGCTCGCGCCTGGCCAAGACCCTGGCCGAGGCCGGCTTCGACCAGCCCGCGGCCGTGCCGCTCTACTTCCTGGCCCGGGTGATCGGCGCCGTGGGCCTGCCCGCCGCCCTGCTGATCGCCCAGAAGCTGTCGCCCAATCCGGTCGTCGGCCTGCCGGTGATCGCCGGGGCGCTGCTGCTGTGCGGCCTGGGCCTCGTGGTTCCGGCCATCTTCATCGACCTGCGCGCGGTGGGTCGCCGCGAGCGGCTGGAGCACCAGTTCCCCGACGCCCTGGACCTGATGGTGGTCTGCGTCGAGGCGGGCCTGGGCGTGGACGCGGCCTTCATCCGCGTCAGCCACGAGATCGCGCCCTCACACCCGGAGATCTCGGGCGAGTTCGGCCGCGTGTCGCAGGAGCTTCGGGCCGGCCGCAGCCGCGCCGACGCCCTGCGGCGGATGGCCGACCGGGTCAATGTCGACGCCCTGCGCGCCTTCGCGGCGCTGATGATCCAGACCGACAGCCTGGGGGCCAGCATCACCCAGACCCTGCGCTCCTATTCGGGCGAGCTGCGCGAGCGGCGGTTCCTGCGCGGCGAGGAGAAGGCGATGCGCATCCCCGTGCTGCTGACCCTGCCGCTGGTGGCCTGCATCCTGCCGGTGATCATCACCGCCCTGCTGCTGCCGGCCGGGCTCGACGTCGTCCACAACCTGATGCCCGCCCTCAAGAGGCACTAGAGGAGAAGCCAAGATGCGACGCTTGCTGATCGCCCTGCTGCTGATCCCGCTTTCCGGCTGCGCGACGCTGTCGCGCCTGGCGGCCCTGGTCACGCCGCACCGCCAGCCCCCGCTGGAGATCCGCGCCCTGGCCGCCCTGCCCGCGCCCGACCCCGCCGCGGCGGTCGATCGCCTGTACGGCCGGGCCGCCGAGGCCATCAACGCCCGCGACTACGCCCTGGCGCTGGAGCTGCTGCAACTGGCGGCGACCCGCGCGCCGGCCGACGTTCGGGTGCTGAACGCCCAGGGCGTGGTCTACGACAAGCTGGGCCGCTTCGACCTCAGCGCGCGCTACTACGAGCGGGCGCTGGCGGTCGATCCGAGCTCGCGCATCGTGCTCAGCAACATCGCCTATTCCGCCCGGCTGCAAGGCCGCGAGGTCGCGCCGGGCGTGCTGCAGGCCGCCGCGTCGCCGGCGCCCGCGCCCCAAGCCACCCCCTTGGCCGGCGGGCCGCCCGACGACGTCGCGCCGCTTCCCGGCGGCGGGTCCTGAGACTGATCCAGGAGACCTGGGATGGAAATCGACTTCGTCCGTCTGGCTGGTTCGATCGCCTATGCCGGCTTCTTCGTCGTCGCGGCGCTGTGGGACATGTGGAGCCGCAAGATCCCCAACTGGATCCCCGCCGCCCTGCTGGCCCTGTTCCTGACGGCGCAGTTCCTGTTCTGGCCGGCGCCGAGCTGGCTCTCCAGCCTGATGGCCTTCGGCCTCGTCATGCTGGCCGGCGTGCCGATGTTCGCGCGCCGTCTGGTCGGGGCCGGCGACGTCAAGCTGATGGCGGTCGCGGCCCTGTTCGCCGGCATGGAGAACCTGCTGCTGCTGACCATCGCGACGGCGATCGCCGGCGGGGCCCTGGCCCTGGTCGCCCTGGTCGCCCGCCCCTACGCCGTGGCCATGCCCGGCTGGATCAGGACCCGGGCCGGCGTGCCCTATGGCGTGGCCATCGCGGTCGGCGCCCTGCAGGTCGGGGTGGACTCGGGCCTGCTGGCCGTCAGCCACCGCCTGGTCGACCTTCAACTCTGAAAGTAGTGAAACTGCATTTCACTGCATTTACAGAGATATCGCGCGCCAGGAGAAACCGCGACGACGCGCCTCATCTTGATAGCGTTGTCTTCTCCACATAGTCTTTTTGACTACCCAATGCAGGGTATGCGACGCCCCACGAAATAATATCAAATCAATTACACAAGCCTTCAGTGTCGAAATTAAACAAATCTGTTTTTGAATTGCAGCAGCTACAATCCGTGGATGCAACGCAGACTTAAAGCAAGATCTTGTTGTCGGGGACTGGAAGGCGACCAGACGGGGCGTCGCACATGGGACTGATCAAGATGATCGAGGTGGTGGATTCGGAAGTCGAACGCGGCGTGTTCGAACCGCACGTCGCCAACGCCATCCTCAACCTGCTGAATTTCGGAGTCATCGTCTCCGACAGCGAAGGCTGCGTCTACGCGGCCAATGACCTGGCCTGGAGCTACGTCGCCCACGGCGACGGGCTGTCGGAAAAGGGCGGACTGCTGACGGCCGAGAACGGCTTCGAGGCCGAGGCCCTGCACAACCGCATCGCCGCGGCCGTGCGCCAGGGCCGATCCGGCGCCATGCTGATCCACCGCTCGCGCAGCCAGAAACCCCTGGTCGTGCTGGTCGAACCGTTCAGCACCGACGACAGCGGCTTCCGCTGCGCCCTGGTCACGGTCCGTGAGGTCGGCCGAGCCTCTCCCCGCATCGCCGAGCGCGCGCGGATGATGTTCAACTTCTCGCCGGCGGAAGCGGAGATCGTCGCCCGCGTGGCCCAAGGCCTCGAGCCGGCCGAGATCGCCGCCGAGCGCAAGGTCAGCATCAACACCCTGCGCGTCCAGATGGCCTCGGCCATGGTCAAGGTTGGCGTGCACCGCCAGGCCGAACTGGTCTCGGTTATTTCTTCCGCCGATATCATCGAATGAGATAAATTCTCGGCTCTATTCTTGCCATTAGTAAGGCTGCGTTATTGTGGAGCGACCTGTATATGTTAATATTTACAGGTCGCGAGGGCAAATCCCCCCGTTTTGTCACCGCCGCGACGATGACCGGTTCGTCGGGGCTGTCCGCAACGCCTCGACGCTCCTCGGCGGAGCCGCCCCGCCCGTCGAGCGCCGGATCAGGACATCAGCACCCCCTCGTCCTGATCCGGCGTCGGTCGATCGCCGCCACTCGCGCACGCCAGACAACACAACCCAGCATTCACAACGCCCCTCACGGGGTTTTTTATTGTCCAGATCAGACGTAGTAAGAATGCATTACGCATGCATCATTAGATGCTACGTCTAACGAATATTCTATTGCGACAGTCTGTCATTCTTACTAATGGTTTTGTTTACCATGTTTTAGGGTGCGGTGCTTAACCCTCACCCGGGATGATCCTCCCATCATCCTCACTCCTGGGGTTTTAAATGCGCTTTCCGATGATCATGGCCGCCGCCTTCACCGTCCTGGCCGCCACCACCGCTTCCGCCGCGCCGGCCAGCTACGAGCTTCGCCTCGAAGGGCACGTGCCGGTCATCTGCCGCGTCAGCCTCGACGCCTCGACGGCCTCGAGCACCGAAGCGACCGACCTCGGCCGCATGACCGAGTTCTGCAACAGCGCCGCCGGCTACGAAGTGCGCCTGACTCACGCCCAGGGCCTGAGCGACGCCGCGGTCTATGTCGACGGCGAGAAGATCCAGCTGTCGTCGACCGGCGTCACCCTGATCAGCCGCTCGAGCACCGCCGCCTCGCAGAGCCACGCCCTGCGCCTGGATCCGGGCGCGGACGCCGGCCAGGTCGGCGACCTGTCGGTGAACATCACCGCCCTCTGATCCTTCGCGCCCGCCCCTCTCGGGCGCGCGGATAAAAGAAAGCCCCGTCGGCTCGCGCCGGCGGGGCTTTTTCAGGCTGGGCCGAGGTCACATGCAGGAGACGGGAGTCGTGCCGGTCGGTACCGCCAGAGGAGTCACGGTCACCGTCAGGATGTCCTGGTAGTTGGGCGCGGGAACCTTGCCCGCCCCGCCTTCCAGCAGGGTCGGCGTCACCGCCAGGTACTGTCCCGAAAGGCCGGCCCGCGCACAGGTCACGGTGCTGAAGGTCGGCGAGGCCGTGGTCTTGGTCTGGCCCAGGAAGGCCAGCTGGTACGGGATGCGCTGGTTGGTCGTGGCCAGGTTGCCGCCCGGATAGGTCATCCGGAACTGGTTGGCCGAGGTCAGCGCCACCGAATACGGACCCGAGCTGGCGACGCGGACATTGCCCGTGCGCTGCTTCACCGAATTGGGCGTGGTCGGCAGGTCGGCCGTGGCCAGCGTTCCGATTTCGCCGAAATCCAGCGCCGGACCGACGAAGCTGGCCTGCAAAGCGCTGAGCACGTTGATGCGGATGTCGAGCGAGTTGGCGATCACCCCCTGCTCGTCGGCCGCGCCGCCGGTGCGCTTGCAGTAGTATTTCTGGTCCAGATAGAGATCGGTGGTTCCGGCCGGCAGGTCGGCGCCGCTGGGCACGGTGATGGTGACCATGAAGGTCTGCACGTCCGGCTGCCCCACCCCGCCGAAGTTCAGCTCGACCTCGTTGGGATTGACGTTGTTGGGGTCGAGCACGTGCCCGGGCGGGTTTTCCAGGATCTGGCCGCCGGTCGAGGTCTGGATGATCGTCAGGCTCGACGGCGTGTCCGGCCGGCGCAGGTAGATGAAGTTCACCTCCTGCGTCTTCTTGCCGCCCACCGCCGGCGGGCGCCGGGCGGTGATGGACAGGGTCTGGACCGTCGTGCCGCTCGGATTGAACGGGTCGAAGGTGCCCGACAGGACGACGGGATCGAAGGTCACGCACTGGGCCAGGGCCGAGCCCGAGGCCAGCAGCGATCCGCCGAGGCCGGCGGCCAGGCCGAGAAGCAGGATATGCGATCGGCGTTTCATGTCAGCCTCCGGACGCGGCGGGCTTGAGGTCCCCGGCCTTGACAAAGCCCTCGGCGCTTTCCGGCACGTCGAGGTAGTAGACGGTTGGGGGCGAGGTCCCCATTTCGAGCCGCCAGCGGCCGGGCCTCAGGCCCGAGGCGCCGAAGCGGCCCACGCGGTTGGTGAAGATGGTGATCGGCTCGGCGCCCTCGCCGCTCTTGGCCATTTCGACGGCGCGGCCGGACACCAGGGCCAGCGGCTGGCCGTCGGCGTCGACCAGGCGGCCGATGGCGGTGACCGAGTAGTCCGACCCCACCACCAGGCGGTAGCCCGAGCGATACGGCGGGAAGACCCGGAACGAGCCGGAGCCGAGATCGTAGCCGGCCGGGGCGTTGGGCGCATCGACGGTGATCGTGCGCTCGGCGTAGGCGGCCAGGCCCGTCTCCAGCGCCGTGCCCATCTGGCCGGAATTGGAACTGTAGCCGAAAGGCGTGGGGTTCACGACGATGTCCGCGCCCTTCAGGCTCTTGTGGCCCTGGATGATGGCGAAGCTGTCGTAGATCGGCCGTCCGACAGACACCGCGCCATCGGCGAAGCCGATCGAGGTGCCGACCCGCATCGAGGTGCGGCCGTTGTCGGGCCCCTCGAAGGCCTGGAAGTGGGACAGGCCCAGCTCCGCCCGGTTGGCGATGTAGTTGACGCTGCCGTTGAAGGCGGAGTCGTCGGGCGAGCGCGAGACCTCGGCGAAGGCGTTGTAGGAGCCCACGCCCTGGCCGTGGATCGTCTGGTAGGCGATCCGCGCGCGGTCTTCGCGGCCGTCGTACTCGGCCCGCAGGCTGGAGTTGCTCGAGAACTGCCAGGACAACGAGATCAGAGCCGAGGTTTCACGGCGTCCGGGCACGTCGTCGTACATGAGGTTGGCCGTGACCGCGAGGCTCGAGGTCAGGCGGTAGCCCATGCCCAGGCGATAGGCGCTGGCGTCCGGGAACGCGTCGCGTCCGGCCGAATAGCGCCCGTCGAAGCTGGCGTAGATCGCGTCGCTGAAGGCGTGCGAATAGCCGACCCCGACCTCGTAGGCGTAGCGGTTGTCCGGAATGAAGGTCCCGACCGGACCGAAGTCGCGGCTGCGGGTCTCGAACGACAGGTTCAGGGCGTCGGCGCGGCCGCCGGAGAACTGGAACAGCCGCTGGAAGCTGACGATCGCCGCATAGCCCGAGCCGTAGACGTCGATGTGCGACAGGGCGAAGTCGACGCCCAGCGTGCCGATCTTGGTGCCGAACAGACCTTCGGCGCCCATCATGACGGTGGTGTCGTCGGCCTGGCCGTTGACGCCCAGGGTGACCCGGTCGGTGATGCCGCGGCGATAGAAGGCGCTGACCGTCCATTCCTCGGTGTAGTCGGGGCCGTCGAGCAGCAGCGGCGCCTTGACCCCGGCGAACAGACCGAATTCCGACAGGCCCGGATCGAGCTGGGCGCGGTCGAAGAAGACGTTGAACTGCAAGGTCTCGCGCCGGCCGGTGTCGTCCTCGATGACCAGACGGACGTCGTTGGACCCCTGCGCGAACGGGAAGTCGCGCACATTGTAGCGTCCGGGATCCAGGCGCAGGCGCCGGGTCAGCTGGTTGTTGAGGATCACGCTGACGTCGGAGGGCCGGGCCAGGGTGAAGCTTTCGCGGCCGCGCGGGCGGGCGATCGTCTGCGGCTGCAGCACGCTGTAGGAGCGGAAGATCGAGATCCCCGCCATGTCTGGCGCGGACTGGAAGCCGCGGCCGACGGGCTGCAGGTCGCCGGCGGTCCAGCGCAGCACGTTCTTGACGTCGTCATAGACGAAGCGCGTGCCCAGACGCTGGAAGTCGTTGTCGGCTCCCGGCTGCCAGACGGCCTCGTTCTCGAACACCAGCCCGTTCATGCGCAGCGCGCTGTCGAGCAGGAAGGTCGGGTCGCCGAAGCCCTCGTCGAAGCCTTGCTCGACATAGTCGACGGAGCCGCGGATGTTCATGTAGCCGCTGAAGCCGGCCGGCGGGAGGTAGGTCCCCACGCCCGTGCGGTCCATCGGCGCGACCTGCAGGCTGCGCACCACCTTCAGCTCGGCGGGGATCACGATCCGCAGCTCGAGCGCCCGGGGGTCGTAGGTCATGCTCATGTTGGCGGCGGTCACAGCCTCGGGCGAGACCGTGCTGCGGCCGGCCAGCGACGAGCGCAGAGCCGCGATCGCCGGGGTGTCCAGCAGCGGAGCCAGCAGGCTCAGCAGCCGGTCGGACGGCATCGACAGCTGGCCGTCGGCCGAGATCGCCAGCGGCATGTCGCCCAGATAGTAGTCGCCGGTCTTCAGCGGCACCGTCAGGTTGACGTCGCGGCCGGTCGGATTGAGCTGGCGGCGAGCGTCGGCGGCGGTGGCCGCACCGGGGGAAGGCGCGCTGGTCGGCTCCTGAGCCGCGGCCAGCATGGCGTAGGGGATCGGCTCGGCCAGGGCTGCCAGGGGCGCGACGAGGGGCGTCGCGCCAGCCAGGCATCCCGCCAGCAGCCAGCGGCGGTAGGTCAAGGACCTAGCGCCCTTCGTCGGACGAGAATTGAGCCTCAAGGGAGCCTCCTGCTGCCGCCGTTAAGGGCAGTTCGATGGGAACGGCGATCCGCCGCGTCTGGCCGGGGGCGATCAGGCCGAAGCCGATCGTCTGTTGGATCTCCGGACCGGGAATGGTCCGCGTGAAGACCGCCTTGCCCGCGGCGTCCTTCTCGATGATCCGCAGCTTTCCGCGGGACAGGTATCCGTGCGTGTTGGACGTGTTGGCCACGTAGACGATCGGCACCGGCTTGCCTTCGGCGTCGGTTCCGATCTCGCTCTTGGACAGGGCCAGGGACGGCTTGCCGCCGGCGGGGCCGACGCTGGCCAGGACCTGGAAGTTGTAGAGGATCTGGATGGCCGACTGGCCCTCCGGCAGCTTCACCGGCATCTGCGCCACGGTGACGTAGTAGTGCTTGCTCTGCGCCAGGGCCGGATCGCCCACCCACTGGATCCGGAACGACTGCGTCTCGCCCGGCTGGATCACCGCCTGCGGCGGGAAGATCAGCAGGTCGTTGGTCGGCGCGTCGCTGGGATGGGCGCCCTTGTCGTCGAAGGACAGCTCCTCGGCGTGCAGCTCGACCGGCAGCGGGTTGGCGAAGGTGTTCTGCACCGTGACGATCTGGGACATGCCCCGACCGGTCGGCTTGAGGTCGATGACGACGGGCTGGACGGTCATGGCCAGGGCGCTTCCGCCCAGGCCTGGCGTCCCCTGCGCCGCGAGGGCCGAGAGACAGAGGGCGGCGACCGCCCCCAGCCAACGTCCCCGGTAGTTTTTCGAACGAGTCATTCGGTGTCCGCTCCTCATGGGTGTTCGAGAGTTCAGTTCTGGGCTTCCAGTTCGACGACGAGGGTCCCGGCATAGTCGCCGGCCACCATCGGCGCTCCGCCGCCAGCCACGGCGACGACGAGGTTCATCTGTCCGGCCGCGCCGTTGGCGGTGGCCAGGTCGATCGGGGTCAGGGTCGTGCTCGAGCCCGACGCGCTGGCGCCGGCCCAGTAGGCCGTGACCTGGAAGTCGAGGCTGTCGCGGAAGCCCGCGGCCGGCGCGGCGCCGGCGGTGCGCGACAGGCCCGTGCCGTCGGTGCGCACCACCAGGCGGTGGGCCGAGTTGCAGACCACCGGGAAGGCCAGGCTGATCGAGGCGTCGCGCGGCTGGGCCGTCTGGGGATCGACGAACTCGGTGAAGCGCACGACGCCGGCCTGGCCGCCCTGGGCGGTGAAGCTGGTGTTGGCGCCGCTGGCCGCCGAGGGCGGCGACAGCACGCAGGCGCTGGGCGCCTGGGCGATCAGCTCCAGCTGGCTGGCGGCCTGGTCGCCCGTGGTGTTCACGGTCTGGGCCGAAGCGATTGGAGCCAAGGGGGCGACGACGCCCAGCGTCGCGGCGGTGGCGAGGATGAGGACGGTCTTCATTGGGGTTCCACCGTCAGTCGCAGGGTGTCGCGGTAGACGCCGGACACCAGCGGAGCATTGGTCTGCAGGTTCGTGGCGCCCGGCTGGATATCCAGGCGCAGGGTCACGTCGCCGACGACCGGCTGGTCGACCGCCTGGGCGCTGTCGCGGATCTGGCGGGCGCTGGCGTCGGCCTCGAAGCGGTTGTTGATCGGGCCCCAGGCCAGGGTCGCGGTGTAGGGCACCGCGTCGCTGAAGCCGGTCGGGGCCGGGGTCAGGCCCAGCTCCGAGCGCCACAGGCCGTTGTTCTGGCTTTCCAGCACGATCTGGTGGGCGTAGTTGCACACCGCCGCGAAGGTCACCTGAGCCGAGGCGGCGCGGGTCGACAGGGTGACCGGATCGGTCAGTTGGTCGACCTGCAGCGTGCCGCCGGTCAGGGTGAGGAAGTTGACCAGCTGGCTCGCGCCGAGCGTCGGCGAGGCGATCGTGCAGACCTTGGGCACCTGGCCCTGGACCACGAAGTCGCGGGTGTTGTCGTCGGTCTGAGCGCGGGCGATCTGGCCCAGCAGCAGCAGGGTGACGGCCGAGGCCCCGGCGAGAACGGCGGCCTTCATGCGATTGGTGCTGGTCATGGCGCCCTCCCCGCTCAACTGATCGCCGCCAGGGTGACGACGATCGCCCCCTGATAGGTGTCGTCGGCGACCGGCCTCAGGCTGGGACCGCCGGCGGTGGCGAAGTCCGACAGGCTGATGGTGATCTGGCCCGATCCGCCGGTGTCGCGGGTCTGGGTGGCGGCCGCGTTAGCGGCGTCGCCCGTGGCGTAGCTGGCGTCCACCGTGGTCCAGCCCGAGGCGGTGGCCGTGTAGTCGACCCCGCGCGAGAAGCCGTTCGGCGGCGTCGTCGTGAAGGCCTGGGCCGTCATCTGGGTGGCGGAGATGGTCAGCTGGCTCGGCGCGCCGCACTGGGTTCCGGTCAGCACCTTGGGCGGCGCCGACAGCGTCGACAGCAGCAGGCCCGTGGTGGTGTCGATCATCACCCCGACGTCGAACAGGTTGTCGCCGTCGGAGAGGTCGCCGATCGTGCAGATGTTGTCAGGCACGGTGGCGGTGATCTGGATCGGCCCGGCGCTGTCGGACGGTCCGTAGGTCTGGGCCGAGGCGGCGCCCGTCACTGCAAAGGGGGCGATAGCCAGAGGCGCCAGGGCGAGGATGAGAAAGGTGCGCCGCATGGTTCAGCTCCCCGAAGCGGCCAGGCCCGCATCGGGCCCGAGGGTGATGGTCACGAGCGCGAGGTACGCGCCCGGCTGCAGCAGATCGTCGCTGCTCACGGCGAAGTCCGAGACCACCAGGGTCAGGTCGGTTTCCTGCGGCGCGGGATTGGTCGCGCTGGAGCCCGTGCCCGAACTGCTGCCGGCGCTGGTGCGGACCGTCGCCGCCGTCGCGCCCCAGGCGCTGATCGTGCAGGTGTAGTCCACGGAGCCGACGAAGCCGGTCTGGGTGGTGGCGGTCACCGCCAGCGGCGAGGCCGAGATGGCCAGGGCCGCGCCGGCGTAGTTGCAGAAGGTGCCGGGCAGCTGGATGGACTGGCTGGCGATGGTCGTCAGCCGGCCCACCCGCGCTCCCGAGGCTTCGGAGATCTGGCCCAGGGCCAGGGTCCCGGGATTGGGCGTCCCCAGCACGCAGACCTGGGCCACCTGGGCGTCCAGGCCGACGGTTCCCTGGACGGGATCCTGGGCGTGGGCGCCGGTCGCGACGGACAGCGAGCCGAGGGCCGCGAGAGCCGCCGCAAAGCTCGTAACGCCCTTGGCGAAACAGGTCCGGTGCTGGATCATGACGACCTTCCTCCCCTTCAGGTGGCCGGAGCCAGCGTCACGGCCACCGAGCCCGAATAGGACCCGGAGATCAGCCGGCCGCCGGCGGGCGTGGCCGCGTCGGCGAAGCTGACGACGATGTCGCTGGCGAAGATGCCGGTGGTGCTGGCCGAGCCGCCGCCGGACGTGACGGTGGTGTCGGACGCCGACACCGAACCGCTGGCCGGAGCGGCCGAGGCGGTGGCGGTGTAGTCGATCCGGCGTTCGAACCCGGTCGGCGCCGTGGCGGTGAAGCTGGTGTTGAGGATCGGCTGGGCCTCGACCGCCATGGTCGCCGACACGCCGTTGCACCAGCCATTCAACGTCGCCGTCCGGCTCGTCAGCTTGGCCTGGTCGAGGCGGCCGATGGCCGCAACGTCGCCGGTCTGCAGCGACAACTCGCCCAGGTCGAGCACGACGTTGTCGGTGACGAACAGGCAGCGGTTGGCCACCGTTCCATTCACCTGCACCGTGCCGGTGACGCTCTGGGCCTGGGCCTGCCCCCCGGCCGCGACGAGCGTGAAGCTCGCCGCGGCGGCGGTCAGGAGAAGGGCGCTACGCATGGCGTTTCTCCCCTTTCCCGCGCGATCACGAAGGCTCGATGGTGATCGAGATCGTGCTGGCGTAGTTGCCGGCCATCAGCAGCGCGCCCGAGGCGGTGTTCAGCGCGTAGGCCTTGACCGTCAGGTTGCCGGCGCTGTTGGCCAGGCTGGTCGACAGGTTCTGGACCGTGGCGGCCGGCAGGGCGGCGGCGGTCACGTAGCTGACCGTCTGGGTCGTGCTGTTGGCCAGGGCGGCGTCGAGCGCGGCGGTGTAGTCGATCACGCCGGTGTAGCCGGTCGGGGCCGAGGCGCTGGGGGTCAGGGCCAGGCGGGTCGAACTCAGGGTCACCTTGGGGGCGGCGCTGTTGCAGTTGACCCGGAACTGAGTGGAGCCGCCGGGGCTGGCGTTGGTCGAGCCCGACAGGCTGGTCGACAGGGTGCCGTCGGCCTGGGCCAGTTCGCCCAGCGGGATCGAGCCCGAGAAGGTGCCGCCGCTGCCGCCGGTGATGACCACGCACTTGGCCGCGACGCTGCCGGTGACGTTGACCGTGCCGGTCACCGTCTGGGCCATGGCGGCCGGGGCGATCGCCAGGCCCAGAAGGGCGGCGGCGCCGATGAGGATCGTCTTGTTCATGTCTTCACTCCCAAATGTCGCGCCGGCGGACCGGCTTCTCTCTGTTGTTCGGGCCGAGGCCCCCTCCCCCTGAAAGGACGCCGGATCCGCCGGGGGAGCGGACCCGTAAGCGCGGTCACGGCGAGACGCTGAGCGTCACCGTGAGCGAGTCCGAATAGGTGTTGGCGGCCGCCAGGATCTGGGCGCCGGCATAGGCGCCGCGATGAACCCGCACGTAGGAGCCGCTGGTGTCGTAGGACGAACCGTTCAGGCGCAGGCCCTGGCTGGCCGAGGCCGGCCCCTTGAAGCCGCACGTCGCGCCCGAGGTCGTCTTCAGGTCGCCGGTGTCGCAGGTGGCGTTGACCGTGCCGACGCCGACGTCGCCCACCAGGTTCAGGTCGACCAGATAAGGCGCCAGGTTGGTGTAGCCGGTCGCCGGGGTGACGCTGGAGGCCAGCAGGCCGCCGTTGCTCGAGATCACCGCCGCCCGGAACGGCACCGTGCACTGCAGAGTGAACGGGAAGTCGGCGGTGAAGGCGTTGTTGACCTCGCCGACGTCCTTCGTGCCGCTCGGCGCGGCGCCAGGCGAGAAGCCGCAGCGGCCGCCCACCGAAGCCGTCACAGGAATGGACAGCACGATGTTGGGGGGCGAACCGCCGGCGTAGGCGGTGACCTGGGCGCGGCTTTCACCAACGCTCGCAACGAATAGAGCGCCCGCGAGCAAGCTCCCGCCAAGTATCCAGTCCTTCAAGGACGGCTTGCGCTGGCTGCGCAGAGCGCGAGGAAGCGTCGATAGCTTGTCGGCCATGTTCCGATCCCCGTTTCTCTTAACAAGTTCTTAATGAACGATTGCAGAGAACGGAGGGCCTGAAATCCCCCACCTTGGGTACAGAATACAGTTTCACCCACAGGGGGAATTGATGTGAATTGAGGAGAATATTGGAAAACTAAATTGATCTTAGTAATGCAGATCGATGATCTGAATTTGGATGATAATCATTATCAGCGACTAATGCGTCAAACTGACGCGAAAGCGCCCCCATTTATCCTAGGTTGTGGATAACTCGGCCGTAACTCGATTTAAGTAAGGCATAAAAATGGCGCGCCCTAAGTAGCCGCGCCGCAAGGGAGGGAATAGGCCGATGGATGGTTCCCACGCTTCGCTCATCGACATCAGCGCGATACGCTTTTGCCTGGATGAAGACGAGATCGCCCGCATCGTCATCGACTCCCACGGGACCGTGCTGTGGCGCTCTCGCGCCGCGGCCGTGATGCTGTCGGGCGCGAGCCCGCTGGTCGATCGCGGCGGCAAGGTCGGCGGCGTCGACCGCCGGGCCCACCAGTTCCTGGTCGAGCGCATGGCCGAGGCCCTGGCCGGCCAGGAGGTCTGCCAGATCATCGACTGCGACCAGGACGAACGCTACCTGATGCGCATGCGCGTGGTGCGGGACGGCGACGACCGCGCCCTGGTCATTGTGCTCAAGGATTTCGACGCCCCGGCCCACATCCCCCGCCTGGAGGCGATGTTCGGGCTGAGCACGATGGAGGCCCGGATCCTGGCCGAGATCATCGCCGGCAACAGCGCCGAAAAGATCGCCGACCAGAAGGGCGTCTCGATCCTGACCGTCCGCACCCACATCAAACACATTCACGGCAAGATGGGCGTGCGCTCGAAGGAAGAGATCCTCGCCTCGGTGATCAAGATCTTCGCCTGACGGCGCCTAAAATAATCGATCCTGGAGCCAGAGAATGGCGGGGTAAGCCGCCAGCCAGGTCCAGAAGAAGCGGTTGAGGCCGAACAGGCAGGCGTTGGCCAGGTGGAAGGCCGCCGCCACGACCAGGCCCGCGATCAGCGCCGGCCGCGACAGCAGGGTCAGCGGAAAGGCCAGCTCGAAGGCCATCACCGCCCACGACATGACCAGCAGCAGGCGCGGCCGCGCCGCCCAGCCGCGCAGGCTCTCAGCGACCGGATAGGCCGAGAACTGAAACACCTGCCGCAGCGCCACGCCCGAGCGCCAGTCGGGGTTGATGATCTTCACCCAGCCCGACACGACGTAGGACAGCATCAGCTGCGCGCCGAGATAGCCGAAGAACAGCTCCTTCAGGCGCGGCGCGGGCATGAGCGCCGTCAGCGTCAGGCACCACAGGGCCAGCAGGCCCATGCGATCGCTGCCGCCGTTGTAGGGCCCCTGGAAGCGCCGCAGCACCATCAGCGACACCAGCGCCAGGCCGACCAGCGGCCAGGGCGAAGCCAGCCCCGCCACGACCAGCAGGCACAGCACGATGCGCGCGGCGAACAGCGGGCGGTCCGGGCGCGAGACGGACAGGTGCTCCAAGCTCTGCTGGATCAGGGCCAGGGCCAGCAGGACCTGGCTCAGGCGGGCGGCGGCCTCCAGGGTCATGCCGCGTCCTTCCACCGGCGCGGCGCGGCGGTGAACAGCACCTCGCCGACGACCGCCCCGTCCTCCCAGGCCAGGAACAGCAGCCGAAAGCACAGCCAGCCGCCCGTCTCCGGACCGAAATCGGCGGCGATCCGGCGGTAGATTTCATCCTCACTGTGGGCGGTGGGCTGATCGACCAGGCGCTCGGCGCAGCTGACCAGGAACAGGTCCTCGTTGCGGCGTGGGTTCCAGAACAGGCGCGACAGCATGGCGGTCGCCGAGACACGCTGGGGACGAGGCCGAAACTCCCGCCATTCGGGAGCTGCGTCGGGCGAGGCCAGCAGCGCGTACTCGATCCGCGGCGACGGCGCGATCACGTCGAAGAAGTTCCACGACGGGATCAGGGCCGGCAGGAGGAGCTTCAGCGACTGCAGCATGGCTCCAGCAGGACGATGGATGGAAGGCCCGAGTTACGCGCCCCGCGCCGTCGTGTCGAGCGCCCGGCTAGCGCCGGGTCGCTCGCGGCTCGGTGGGCGTCGTGACCGCCAGCGGGCGCTCGACCGGCGGCGCGGCCGGCGCGAAGTCGGCCTGTCCGCCGCCCGCCCGGGTCAAAGGCAGCGGATCGAGCCCGCCGCGTCCCGCGCGATCCAGCGCCACCAGCAAGCCCTCCCACGGCACGGCGCCCTTGCCCCGCACCTCGCGCAGGTGGGCCGACGGATCGTAGAGCCGCACGCCGGTGGTCAGCACGCCCATCTCCAGCAGTCCCAGCTGACGCAGCAGAGCCGCCTCGGCGACAAAGGCGTCGCGGCGCGACCCCAGCAGGGCCAGTTGCGCCTCGCGCAGGGTCTGCTCGGCCACCAGCACGTCGAGCGTCGAGCGCTGGCCGACCCTGAACTCCTCGCTCATGCCGTCGAAGGCGATCTCGGCGGCCCGCACCTGGGCGAGCTGGACCTTGATGTTGGCCCGACCGGCCGCGGCCTGGTTCCAGGCCGACAGCACGTTCTGGATCACCTGCCGGCGCGCGGCCTCGACCCGCAGCAGGTCGGCGCCGTTGCGGTTCAGCGCCTCACGGTACGAGGCCTGGTAGGCCCCGCCGGCGAACAGCGGCTTGCTGACCGCGATGGTGGCGGTCCAGGCGCTGTCCTGGTCCTGACTATAGAACGGAGCGAACTCGCCGGACGTGCCATAGGCGGTCCGCGCGGTCACGGTCGGCCGGGCGGCGGTCTTGGCCAATTGGGCCTGCAAACGGCTTTCGCGTTCGGTCAGGCGGACCTGCTCGAGATCGGGATTGTCGCGCTCGGCGCGGTCGAAAGCCTCGTCCAGCGTGCCCGGCAGCAGCGGCAGCGGGGTCTCGGGATCGAGCTCGCCGGGGTTCTCGCCGACCAGGGCGGCGTAGTTGGCCCGGCTGGCCTCCAGCTGCACCTGGGCGGCCATGATCTGGGCCAGGGCGGCCTCGCGCTGGGCCTGGGCCTGGGCGACGTCGGTTCGGGTCACCTCGCCCGCCTCCTGGCGGGCCTTGGTGATGTCCAGCTGCCGCTCCAGGGCCGCCAGGTTGTTGCGCCGAACCTCGAGGCTCTGGCGGTCGCGGCGGACGTCGGCGTAGGCGGCGATCACTTGCAGCAGCAGATCGCTCTCGGCGATCCGCAGGGCCGCGCGGCCGCCGCGGATGCGCAGGGCGGCCGCGTCGATCGCGCCGCTGGCCTGGCCGCCACTGTAGAGCTGCTGCTCCAGGATCACCGTGGCCTCGCCCTGGTTGGTCTCCAGGCGGCGGCCGACCGTGGGATCGGCCACCAGGCGCAGGGCCTGGGCCGCGTCGCCGAACCGGTTGTCGGCATAGTCGCCGGTCAGTCGCAACTCGGCCGACGGTCGCACGCCCGCATGGGCGCGGACATAGACCTCGTCGAGCGCGCGCAGTTCATAGCGCTGGCTCTGCAGGGAGGGATTGCTCTGGTAGGCCCGCGCCAGGGCGTCGGCGAGGTCTTCGGCCCGGCCGGCGGCGGGCGTGGTCGCGGTCAGGCAAAGAGCGAGCGCGGCGAGGCTGGTCCGCCTCACGGCGTCAGGGCGTCGCGCTGGAACGCGTCGCTCCCCGCTTCGCCGCCCGCCGCGCCGCAACCATTGGCCCGCGCCGCCGCCAGGGCCCGCTCGAACCCTTTCAGGCGAAAGCGCTTGGGCGTCTGGTCGCGACCGGCGCGGATGGTCACGGTGCGCGCGCCGTCCAGCTTGTCGTGCGGGATCAGCACGACGCCGCCGGTCGGGTTGAACAGGTTGTCGGTCGACAGCGGCTCGCGCCGAGCGGCCAGGGTCGGGAAGTCGTCGCGCCAGGCGACCGGCGGCTTGTCGTCGATGCTGTACCAGGCCTCGCCCACGTCGACGTCATCGCCCAGATGGAAGCCGAGCACGTCGCGGGCATAGGTGATGCGCCCCTGAAGAACGGTCGAGGGCGCATAGAGGCGACAGCGGGTCAGACCCGTGAAGCCGTCGCGCTCGATGCGCATCTCCCAGCCCTTGAGGTGGTAGGCCTTGGTCTTGACCTTGTAGCCGGCGCGCCGATGCATCCCTTCGGTCGGGAACGGGATGGAATGCGGCAGGCTGGGCCAGGAAAGGCCCAGGGCGCTCGCCGCGACGAAGGAAGCGATCAGCACGACGACACGAACTCAGGCTTGGGCTTGCGGGGGATAGGAGACGACCACGCGCTGGCCGTCGGGGTCGACGGTGTGGAACTTGAAGGTCTTGCCGGGGAAGACGTTGGCGGCGAGGTCGGCGAGGATCTCGTCCTGGCCGCCGAAGGGCGCGACGAGCTCGATCAGCCAGGGACGATCGCCGGCCTGCCACTCGTCGGCCCGCAGCTTCTTGGCGCCGGCCACCAGGCGCTCTTCGGTCTCCTCGGAGACGAAGGCCCAGAAGGCCACGGCGGCGGGGCTGTTGGGACCATTCCAGATGCGGAACTGCTCGAGCAGCACGGCCGGCATGGCGAACCATTCCAGGTCGCCGATGAACAGCTGCTTGTGCACCGGCGACTGGGTCAAGAGCCAGGTGATCTCGCCCAGAACCTGGGACACCGTCTTCTGGGGAGCGGTCGCGGAAGCAGCGCCGTCGGCCATGATCGAAACTCCGTTGGGTCGGCCGGCTCTCCGCGATGGAGAGCCGGCGCTTGTACTCAGGGTGGTAGCAGCTGGGTCCTAGGCCGTCAGCAGCGACTGGGTCGCCTTGAGGCCGGCCGAGGCCGCCAGCGGCGTTTCGCGCGAAGCCCCATCGCGGCTCCAGACCGCCGCCCCGCCGCCGGCCTGGCCGCCGAAGCCGGCCATGGCTTGGCGCAGCAGCGCCTGGTTCTGGACCAGCGACGCATCCAGCGCGCCGGAGGCGGCCAGACCCGAGCCTTGGCCGGGCCCTGCGTCCATCGCCGCCAGCCGCGCGGCCAGCGAGCCGCCGCCCAGCAGGTCCGAACCAGCCTCCTGACGCCACCAGGCGCTGGCGGACTGGCTGGAACCGCCATAGGCCGAGCCGGCGTCCAGCGGCTCGCCGCCGGCCAGCGACAGGCCAAGGCCCTGCGAGCCGAAGCTCACGCCCAGGCCCGAAGCGTCAGCGGCCGAAGCCCCCCGCCCGCCGGGTTGGCCCAGACCCGTGACGCTCACCGACCGGGCCGCCTGGGCGTAGCCCTGGTCGACCACGTCCTGACGCGCCTTGGCCGCGGCGTTGAGGTCGTTGGCCAGCGCCTGCTGGGTGGAGATCAGCCGCACCTTGCCCTCCGGCTGCTGGCCGGTCAGCCAGCTGGCCTTTTCCGAGGCGCTCATCTTCGTCCACCGCGCCGCGATCGTGGCATCGACGCGGTCGTGGTCGCTGAAGTCCAGCTGGGCGGCGGCCTTGACCTCGCCATAGCTGGCCCCGAGCTGGTCGAGCAGCGCCTTCTTGACCTTGATCCGGGCGGCCTGGGCGGCCGTCTTGGCGTCATTGGTCAGCTGGCCAAGCTCGCCGTCCTCGTCGGCCGCGCCCCACTCGGCCTGGTAGGCGCCGCCGTCGAGGCCGTTCGAGCCCAGCACCCGCCGCGCCAAGGCCACGTCATAGCCCTCGCCCGTGCGGCCGTCGGCCCAGATGAAGCTGATCGTGTTCTGCACGAAGCTTTCGGTGGTCTGGTCGCGGGTCTGGCCGGTGGCCAGGCCGCCCAGGTTGATGGCCGCGATCCCGGCCTGTTCCAGCGTGCGCAGCTCCTTGGCCGTCGAGCGGCCGTTCTGGTTGGCGTCGACGAACAGCAGGATCTTGGAGAAGTCCTTGTCGTTCTTGTCGAGCAGACCGTCGCCGTTGGTGTCCCAGGTGCGCAGGCCTTCCAGGTCGCTGGTCGCGCCCGGCTTGTCCTGCACGAACGACAGTTCCGACAGCTGGTTGATCGCCCCGTCGCCGTTGCGGTCGACCGCCAGGAAGCCGTCGGTGGGACCCACCCAGCCGATCTGCGAGATCCCGCCGCCGGCCGTCTTGACCACCACGCTGGAGCTTTCCACCGTCGACAGGTCCAGCCCGTCGCCGTCCAGGTCCAGGGCGATCGGATAGGCGTAGTCGTAGTTGTAGGTGATGCTCTGGGTCCAGGCGATGTCGAGCTTGCGCAGGTCGATCGAGGTCCCGCCGGCCAGCACGTATTCGACCGTGTTGAAGCTCTCGTAGAGGACGGTGTTGGAGTAGCCGTCCATGGTCACGTACTTGACCCCGCCGCCGACGATCTGCACCCGGTCGGCGACCTGGCTGGCCGTCAGCGCCGTGTTGGAAAGGTTGCGCGCGCCGATGTAGAGGTCGTTGCCGACCACCTGGTAGATCACGTCCTCGGCCGCCACCGAGGCCCCCAGGGCCAGGGTGTCCTCGCCGCCGGTGTCCCAGATGATGTCCAGCCCCTCGCCGCGGTCGTAGCCGAACTGATCATCGCCGTTGGAGGTGTGGATCTGGTCGTTGCCCAGCCCGCCGACCACGACGTTGCCGTTGCTCTCGACGTGGTTGCTGGCCGCCCCCCAGACGATGTCGTCGCCGTTCATCGCCAGGATCAGGTCGGCCGTGTCGCGGCTGCCCACCAGGGTGGTGGAAGCGTCGTTGCTGGCCACGCCGAAGGTGATGGCGCCGATATCCAGCTGCGAAGCCCCGCCCATGTCGATCGACTTGACCTTGTTGTTGCCCGCCGTCGGGTAGGCCCCGAAGTTGGACACCACCCGCACCTGGGCGTCGCCCCGAATGCCAAGGTCCAGCCAGCCGCTCGAGCCACCCGCCGTGCCGCCCCAGATGTCGGAGAACTTCACGTTCGAGCCGAACGAGATCACGTTCCAACCGGTGTTGTCCTCGTAGACCGTGTCGGCGCCGTCGCCGCGGTTGATCACATAGGTGTCGGCTCCGGCCCCGCCCTGAAGCACGTCGTTGCCAGCCCCGCCGATGAAGGTGTGGTCCCCATCGCCCGCCGACAGGTTGTCGCCGTAGGCCGAGCCGACCACGCCCTCGACGCCGATATAGGCGTGGCCGGCCGCCAGACCCGCCGACCCGTAGCCCGTGGCCGCGCCATTGGCCGCGCCCAGGTTCAGCGTGACGCCGCTGGTTCCCACCGAATAATCGACGAAGTCCCTGCCCTCGCCGCCGACGAAGACGTCGTTGCCGGTGGTCGCCACCAGCCAGTCGTCGCCCGCGCCGCCTTCCAGCCAGTTGTCTCCGCCATCATAGCCCTTGAGCTGGTCAGCCGCCCTCGAACCGCGCACGGCCTCGAAGCCGCTGAACACATCGCCGTCCGCATCGCCGCCTATGGCTTTGCCAGTGGAAAGATCAACATAGACGCCGGTCGAAGACCTGGCATAGCTCAGCCAGTCATAGCCGCCGCCGCCGTCCATGGTGTCGGCGCCGACGCCGCCCTCGATGGTGTCGTTGCCGTCGCGGCCCCACAACTGGTCGGCGCCGTCCAGCCCCTTGAGGACATTGTCGCCCGTCGTGCCGTAGAGCCGGTCGGCATAGTCCGAGCCGGTGGCGTTCTCGATGCTCAGCAGGCCTTCACTGGTCACCCAGGCGCCGGTGACCGCATTGGTGACGATCGCCGCTCGCGTGATCGGATTGCCGGCGGTGGCGTCGGGATTGCCGTTCCATTCCGGCGGTCTGTAATCCAGATCGAAGGCCACGCCGAAGGTAAGGCGCTCGGCGCTGATCGTGTCCTGGCCGTAGGGATCGCTGTTGGGGTCGCCGTAGCCGCCCCAGAACCAGTTGAAGGTAGCGTCCTCGGCGATCAGGAAGACGTCGTCCCCCTCGCCGCCCTGCAGGACTTCCGAGCCCGCGCCGTCAGCCAGGATGTCGTTGCCGACGCCGCCGTCCATACTATCGGTCCCGCCGCCGCCCGACAGATAGTCGTCGCCGGCCCCGCCGATCAGCGTGTCCTCGCCGTCACGCCCGATCAGGGTGTCGTTGCCATCGCCGCCGTCGATGTAGTCGTTGCCGGCCTGGCCATCGAGCCAGTCCCAGCCGCTGCGGCCGTAAAGCTGGTCGCCGTACTGGCTGCCGATGAAGATGTCGTCGCCGCCGTCACCCGAGGTCCAGTAGGAGGTGTCGATCCACTCGTAGGAATCCCAGCCGTCCCAGCGGTAGTAGCCGTCCTCGACATAGACGGCGTGATTGTCGTCGAGGACGACCCCGCCGCCGTTCCAGCGGTATTCCATGTAGTCGTTGCCGGAGGTCGCCGCATCGGCGTTGACCCAGGTGTAGCCGATCTTGTCGAGGCCGTTGATCGTCACCGTGCGCCCGTCGGCGGACGCCGTTGGCAGGATGGTGAACAGACCCGCGGTCCCGCCGGCCACGGAGACGATGAAGTCACCGCCGCCGTTCCATTGGAAATTGGCGTTTTCATAGGCCACGCCCTGACCGTGCAGGTCGAAGCTGTCGAGGAACCCGCGCAGGCCGCCGTAGAAGTCGGAGGTCGTGAACTTGTCGAGGCCCAGTTCCAGAGCGCGCTGGAGGGTGATGATCCAGGGCGAGGCCTGGGTCTGGTTCTCAAGCGCGGCAATGATCTTATCGATGCTGGGCTTGTAGGCGTCGTAGAAGCTTCTCTCGTCGCTGGTCAAAGCGGCAAGACCCTGAGCGCGCGCCTTATCGATCAGCGCCTTGTGCGGCGGGTGATCATAGAAATCCTTCTCCCACTGCGTCAGACTGGCGAAGGCGCCACCGATCAACGCGTTCACCACGCCTCGGTTGTTGGCGTAGAACCGGTAGTCGTTGACCACCTGCAAATCGCCGAGCAACGAGGTCAAATCCGTCGCCGGCGACCTGACGATCACGCGCTTGGCGAAGATGTCGCCGCCGACGATCTTGGTGTTGCGGATCGCCGTCAGCGTTCCGTATTCTACCGCCGCGTCGGCCGAGGCGAAGTTCGTCTGGACGCCGTTGATCTTCACCCAGATCTGGCTGGAGGTATGGCCGTAGATCTGGGTCGTGCCGACGCCGTTCAGGTTGCTGACATAGGCCGTCGTGTTGGTATAGGCGATCGTGTTGATCAGGCCGTTCAGCGTATCTCGGGCCGCTGTCGCCATAGACGTGACCAGCGAGCGATTGCCATTGTTGACGACCGTCACGGTTCCCAGTTCGTATTTCGCATAGGGTACCTGCAGCACCGTCTCGGCGTTGGCGCTGGGGATCTTGGGCTTCTTCCTGCCGAACAGGTTGCCGATCAGCGCCCCCAGCACGAACCCGACGAAGGCGCCTATGCCAGGCGCCACGACATTGAGCGCCAGCCACGAATTGCCAAGACCAAGCTGCCCGATGATGAAGGCGCCGGCCGTCGAGGTGGCGCCAGCCGAGGTCACCGTCAGGGTCGTCGTCGTCATCGCCCAGGCGCCGACCGCCGAGCCGATCGACGACAGGGCGACGGCCGCTTGGGTCTGGGGCTGGACGACCATGGCGCCAAGCTTGGCGCCGATGAACGACCCGATGGCGTTGGCCATCAAGGTTCCGGCGCCGCCGGACTTGAACAGCTCCTTCGAATTGAGGCCGTCGAAAATCTTCGACGGACCCTTTTCGATGATGTTGGTTAGGGCCTTGTTGGTGAAGCTGGATCCGGCGGTGTTGAACAGCTCCGCGCCGAACCCTTGCAGACCAAGGGCCTGGCCCAGCTCCATCGTCAGCAACGAACTGACCGAACCGACGGCGGCCGACTGCAACCGATTCCAAGCGTCGGCGCCGAACGCGGTCATGTTCGCGCTCGACATCACGGATTCCAGGCTGGCGCCCGTGGCGATGGCCGCGCCGATCTGCGCGCCGATCGCACCGAGGATCGAGGAAAAGGCGACGCCCTTGAGCTTGTCACCGCCGGCCAGATAGCCGCCCAGCGTCGATCCGATGATCGATCCCATTTGGGCCGCGCCCTTGGCGCTGAGCGACACCTTGGTCACCCCGCCGCCCGGCGCGCCTTCGAGAAGATAGTAGGGCCGCTTAGGTGAGGTCAGCTCCTCGACCGCCTTTCCGTCTCCTCTCTTCTGAGCTTCAATTGCGGCAGCTCTATTCTTCACATGCTGCTTGAAGATTATGTTGCCCAACACCTTGGAGAAGGTGGCCTGGTCGACCACCATGATCTCGTCGTCAGTCCCAGCCCCGACGATCGTTCCGACGGACTTGTTCTGGGCGGCCGGGGTTCCAGCCAGGACGATCTGACCGACCCACGCGGTATTGCCCACCGTTACGGTATCGAGCGCAAAGCCTATCCGCCCCTGCTGAGCGAAGGTTTCGAAATCCCGGGCATAGGAGGTATCGCCGGTAATGTCGTTCACCGACAAGGCGAACCGGTCAACAGGATTGGCCGCCTTCTCCCACAGGTGATCGCCTGCAAACGGGTGCCAAAGTTCGTGCACCGTAACTTGCACCAGCTTCTGGAACTGAATGGACGCCGCAGACGGCGTACCGCCTGTGGTGGCGTTATCCAGGTTCAACGTCAGACTAACGCCGTAGGGCAGCGTCGAGTTGGCCGCGTAAATCGGATCGCCGTCGGCGTCCTTGCTTGTGTGAAACCAGTTCGCGACACCCGAGAGACCGTTCATGTCGGCCGCGCCAAAGCCGAATTCCCCGGAAATCGTACCG
Source organism: Caulobacter sp. SRI_008 (assembly GCF_057586355.1). NCBI lineage: Bacteria > Pseudomonadati > Pseudomonadota > Alphaproteobacteria > Caulobacterales > Caulobacteraceae > Caulobacter > Caulobacter sp. SRI_008. The sequence goes on along the minus strand of NZ_JBYCZS010000035.1, from coordinate 14,606 downwards.
CTGCCTTGAACAAGCAAGATCTGGATACCGGAGGTCATGGCGGCGTGTTGCCCCAATATATCCCGCAAAGACTGGACCTTGGTGTAGTCGGCGTTGATTTGCGCGACGAAAAGGTCAGCGATCTCCTTACTACCGGACACCACGTATAGGTTAGGAAGCCCCGCCGTCGAGTACTGATACGTCGCCCCGCCGCCCCAAGTTTGCGAACTCGAGACAAATTGATAGTTACTCATTTGGCCACCTGCCCCTACGCGAAGCAAAAATCACATTCATTCTGAGTTCGGCTTGCGGATAACCTGCGCGAAGCGCCCGCGCGTAATGCGAGATCGCAGCGCCATCACTGATACACATTTCGGCCAAGTAGCCGCGCACGAACGAAATCTCACGAATAGAAGACGCGCCGCCTTCAGCCGCGAGCTCCAACGCTTTCAGCTCGGCATCGTAGACGTCGTACCCTCGACAAATGTCATTGGCCGCCCCCAGCTTGGCCCAGGTCCGCACATAACGCGCCACGACGTCATCGCCGCCTTTCAATACAGTCGAGCAATCAAGATCGACCGTATGGTCAGCGCTGGCGCCCGACAAAATGTCGCGATTCTTCATCGCGCTATTGATCTGCTCCGCAGTGCACTGCCGCGCGACTTCAGGAAGCTGGTAGCGACAAACGCCGTTGCTCAAGGGCACAGGTGGAACCTGCATTTCACGCCCCACCGTTCCATCACGTCGCGTGTACTGGACAATTCGATCGGCGAGGGGCGGCGATGCTGGCTGGCTCGGAGTATAGATCAAACTCGCTTCGAGCGCTTCCGGAGCACATGCTCCCGACTTGGTCGCCGTCGGAACAGGTTGACCGACCGCGCCGGACGAACACGCAACCAAGCCGGCGCTGCACATCAGCGCCGTCGCCAAGATCGATCTAGCGCCGGCAAACCAACGCTTCGGGACATTCCTCACCGCTCCCTCCCCGCTTCGCTGACGGTCTTGGCGACCGGTGACCAGATGAAGTCGATCACCCGGCGCTTGCCGGTGACGATCTCGACCGAGGCGCTCATGCCGGCCGACAGCAGGGCCCGGCGGCCCTCCACGCTGAGCTGGGTGGTCGCGAGCTTCACGCGCACCGGAAAGACCAGGCCGCGCTTCTCGTCGACGATGGCGTCGGGGGAGATCTGCACGACCTCGCCCTTCAGCGTGCCATAGCGGGTGAAGGGATAGGCCTCGAGCTTGACGATGGCGTGGTCGCCGGTGCGCACGAAGCCGGCGTCCTTGTTGAGGACCAGGGCCTCGACCACCAGGGCCTCGCCGTCGGGAACGATGGTGACCAGGGCCTTGCCGGTCTCGGCCACCTCGCCCAGCGTGGTCACCGACACCGCCTGGATGACGCCGCCGACGGGGGCGGTCAGGGTCTGGAGCTGGCGCTTCTGCTCGGCCTTGCGCAGGGAGTCGGCGCGGGTGGCCGCAAGGCCTTCGGCCTCGGCGCGCTCCTGGGCGGCCTGGCCGACGAACTGCTCGCGCAGCTCGGCGGCGTCGCGGGCCAGCGAGGCGACCTGGGCGCGGGCCTCGTCGAGGCGGCCGCGCTGGGAGATCAGATCCTGCTCGGCGGCGACCATGGCCTGCTCCTGCTGGAGAAGCTTCTGGCGGGCGCCGTAGCCCTTGGCCTCCAGGCCCTTCTGGTCGTCGAGCTGGCGCTGCAGGATCGGCAGGGTGCGCTGCAGCTTGACGATCTCGGACTCGGCCTGGCGGGCGCTGGCCTCGGCGCCGATGCGGCGCTCGCCCAGGGAGGCCCGCTTGGCCTCGTAGGCCTGGATGCGGGCGGCCACCAGCTGGCGCTCGGCCTCGACGGCGGTCGGCTCGGAGTCGGGCGGCGCGATCACGGCCCCGCCGCGACCGGCGGCGTAGCCCAGCAAGGCGTTGGCGCGGGCCAGGGTCAGGCCGGCGGTGGAAAGCTCGGTCACCGCGCTTTCGGCGTCGGCGTCGGCCACGGTGGGGTCGAGAGCGATCAGCAGCTGGCCCGGCCGCACCCGCTCGCCCTCACGCACGGCGATGGCGCGGACCACGCCGGGGTCGGAGGGCTCGACGCTGCGCAGGCGCCCCGTGGGCACCAGGCGGCCTTCGGCGACGGCGACCATGTCGACCTTGGCCCAGCACGACCAGGCCAACGCCCCGAAGGCGGCGGCGACGATGGTCCAGCTGATGGCGCGGCCGATCGGCGACGGCGGGCTTTCGACGATCTCCAGCGCCGCCGGCAGGAAAGCGGTCTCTACCCGCTGGCGGGCGGCGCCGGCGCGACGGCGGCGGCTTTCCTCGCCCCAGGCCTGGGTGAAGACACGGACGTGGGCGGCGAGACTCATGCCTCCACTCCGTGATGGCCATGCATCTGAGCGCGCCAGAGCTGGGCGTAGCGGCCGCCGGCGGCCATCAGCGTGTCATGGGTGCCGGTCTCGGTGACCTGGCCGTTCTCCATGGTGACGATGCGGCTGGCCATGCGGATGGCGCTGAGCCGGTGGGCGATGACGATCACCGTCCGGCCACGGACGATCTGGCGCATATTGGCCTGCAGGATGGCCTCGCTCTCGGCGTCCAGCGCGCTGGTGGCCTCGTCGAGGATCAGGATGCGGGGATTGGTGATCAGCGCCCGGGCGATGGCGACGCGCTGGCGCTGACCGCCCGAGAGGTTGGAGCCGCGCTCCTCCAGCACTGTGTCGTAGCCTTCGGGCAGTTCCAGGATGAAGTCGTGAGCGCCGGCCATGCTGGCGGCCGCCATCACCGCCTCCATCGACAGCGACGGGTCGGCCAGGGCGATGTTCTCGCGCACCGAGCGGTTGAACAGCAGGTTCTCCTGCAGCACCACGCCGACCTGCCGGCGCAGCCAGGCCGGATCGACTTGGGCCAAGTCGACGCCGTCGACCAGCACCCGGCCGCTCTCGGGCACGTAGAGGCGCTGGACCAGCTTGGTCAGGGTGGACTTGCCCGAGCCCGAGGGCCCGACCACGCCGATCACCTCGCCCGGCTCGACCGCCAGGCTGACGCGACGGATAGCCTCGCGGCCGCCCGGCTTGTAGCGGAAGGTGACGTCGTCGAAGGCGATGCGCCCCTCGATGCGCGGCAAAGCCGCCCGCGACGGCGAGAACTGGGCCTCGGTCGGGCTGTTGAGCACGTCGCCCAGGCGCGCGATGCCCACGCGGGCTTCCTGGAACTGCTGCCACAGACCAGCCAGCCGCAGCACCGGCTCGGCGACACGGCCGGCCAGCATGTTGAAGGCCACCAGTTCGCCGACGGTCATCTGACCGGTCAGGGCCAGGCGCGCGCCGATATAGAGGATCAGGACGGTCGAGGCCTTGTTGATCAGCTGGATCGCCTGGCCGCCCCAGATGTTCAGCCGCGCGGCCTTGAAGCCGGCGGCGACGTAGCCGGCCAGCAGGCGCTCCCAGCGGGTCTGCATCTGCGGCTCGACGGCGGCGGCCTTGAGGGTCTGCATGCCGGCGACGCTCTCGACCAGGAAGGCCTGGCTTTCGGCGCCGCGCTGGAAGCGCTCCTCGATCCGCCGGCGCAGCGGGCCGGTGATCAGGCCCGCCGTCAGGGCGTAGAGGGCGATGGCGATCAGCACGATCAGCATCAGCCACGGCGAGTAGAACCACATCACCACGAGGAAGATGATCGTGAACAGCAGGTCGATGACCAGGGTGACCGACGACGAGGTCAGGAACTCGCGGATGGTCTCCAGTTCGCGAACCCGAGCGATGGTGTCGCCCACCCGCCGGCTCTCGAAATAGGCCATCGGCAGGGCCAGCAGGTGGCGATAGAGCCGCGCGCCGAGCTCGACGTCGACCCGGCTGGTGGTGTGGGTGAACAGCGCCGCGCGCAGGCCGCCCAGCAGGGTCTCCAGCAGGATCACCGAGCCCAGGCCGATGGCCAGCACGTCCAGCGTGGTCAGGCCGCGGTGCACCAGCACCTTGTCGATCACCACCTGGAAGATCAGCGGCGTGGCCAGGGCGAAGAGCTGCAGGGTCAGGGACGCGGCCAGCACCTCGCCCAACAGGCCACGATACTTGACCAGCGCCGGAATGAACCAGGTGACGTCGAACTTGCCGCCGCCGGGGACCTCCGAGCGCGAGGTGACGAGCACCGCCTCGCCGTCCCAGACCGCGAACAGGTCGTCCATCGACAGCGTCTTGGGCGGCTGGCCGGGCCACTGCACCAGCACCTCGCCCGCGACCGCGCGCGCCACGATGAAGAAGTCGCCGGCGCGGCCCTTGGCGATCGCCGGCAGGGGCGCATCTTCCAGCCGTCGCAACGGCAGGCGGGTCATCTTGGCCTTGGCGCCCATGCGGCGGGCGAGGCGGACTAGGTCGCCAGTATCCGCTGGCGCGCCCTTGCCCAGAGCGTGGCGGAGCTGCTGAGGATCAGCGCCGATCTGATGAAACCCCAGGATGAGAACAAGGCACTCAAGGCCTTCGTCCCCCTCCGCACGCGAACTGGTCACCCTACGCCCCACCACAACCGACGCGGGCAGATTACGCTTGTCACGCTAAACTTTGCAATTGCGAAACAGCATCGCAAACGCGAAAATTGTGTGTCAGCTCACGACGTACTCAACCCCCCTTCGTTTCAGGGTGGAAGCATAGAGTTCGCATCCGCGAAAAGCCCTTCCCGCGCACAACAACCAAGGTCGATGGAGGGGCGGCGATCGCGAACGGGACAGCACCATAAAACCCCGCAACGCCAAGTTTCAAAGGCGGTTGACCATGGCCGTCGGCGAGCGGAAGGCGGCGACCGCAAGTTCAGGAAGCCGCGGGGGTGTCCCGCAATTTTCGGCCGGAGAGGAGCCCGGCCGCAGATCCTCGAGGCGTTTTAGGACTGATTGGTCACCAGGCGAACAACCCGTTTCCAGGGCTACTCCCCCATAGCTAGAGTCGACCAGCCGCCATATCGGCGCCACCCGCCGATCGGGTCGCAACCGGAGGAACAGTCGGCAGAAGCCGGTCAGCCCGCGACGGGCTGACCGGCTTTTCCACCTTAGAAGCGCTTGGTGAACGACAGGGCCACTTCGCGGCCGCGGTTGTAGGCCACCTCGGCATAGCCGGAGCTGGTGCTGAGCGAGGAGTTGCCCGCCACCGGGTAGATCTCCTTGGTCAGGTTGTTGACCGACAGCTGCGCCTTCCAGTCGGCGACCTTGTTCTCCAGCACCACGCCGACATTCAGCTTGGTGATGGCGTCGAGCTGGGCGATTTCCTTGGTGTTGCCCGCGTCGAAGAACTGGCTGTCGGTGTAGACGATCTCGCCGCGCGGGATCAGGGTCAGGTCGCCCGACAGGTCGACGGTGTAGGCCACCGAGACGTTGCCCTGCCACTTGGGCGTATAGGGCAGCTGGCTGTTGGTGGTGACGGCCGTGGTCGCGCCGACGATGGTGGAGACCTCGTCGATGCTGTCGTCGAGATAGCTGAAGCCCCCCTCGATCACGAGCTTGTTGGTCGGCACGTAGGTGTACTCGACCTCCAGGCCCTTGATCGTCGCCTTGCCGGCGTTGAACAGGTAGGGCGCGGTGCCGACGCGGTAGGTGAACTGCAGGTCCTCGTAGGCGGTCGAGAAGATGTCGGCGTTGATCCGCAGCTTGCCGCCGAGATCGAGCTTGGCGCCGATTTCGGTGGTCTCGGCCGTTTCCGGCTCGAACGACGGCGGCTGGCCCGAGGCGACGACGCCGTTGAAACGGCTGTTGAAGCCGCCGCCCTTGAAGCCCTGCGACCAGCTGGCATAGGTCATCAGCGCCGAGTTCCAGCGGTACTGCGCCTGGAACGAGCCCGTGGTCGCCGAGAACTTCCGCTCATAGAGCTTGTAGGGCACGTAGAGCACGGTCGGGGTCGAGTAGTTGAACTGGTAGGGCCGCGAGCCCTTGGTCTCGTCGGTGTAGCGCAGGCCGGCGGTGACGCTCAGGGCGTCCGTCGCCTTGAAGGTCCACTGTGTGAAGGCCGCCCAGTTCTTGTTGCGGACCTCGTTGTTGTTGCTGTCGCGGGTGCCGGTCGGGGCGGTCGGCGGCGACAGGGTGACGGTCAGGATGTCGTCCACCGCCTGGCGGAACAGGAACAGGCCGGCCACGCCGGTCAGGCGCGAGCCCGAATAGAGGGCCTGGAACTCCTGGCTGGCCTGGAAGCCCTTGCTTGAGTAGTCGGTCGCCAGGATCGGGAACGGGGTGTTGTCGGCGTCGCGGCTGCCGGCCCATTCCAGGGTGCGATAGGCGGTGATCGACTTCAGGGTCAGGGCGTCGGCCAGCTTGTATTCCAGCAGCAGCGAGGCGCCGAGATTCTCCAGGTCGCTGTTGACCGGATGCGTGCCGTTGTTGGCGTACTTGCCGGCGTTGTAGAAATCGTTGGCGCAGCGGGCGTCCTTGACCATGGGCACGGTCGTTCCGACCGAGGCCATGCCCGGGCAGCCGGCGGCGTAGCTGACCGCCCGCGGGAAGGCCGAGGTCTCGTTGATGGCGGCGAACACCAGCGGCGCGCCGTTCTCGTCGGACTTGGTGTAGTCGCCGCGCAGTTCGGCGGTGAACTTTTCGGTCGGCGTCCAGCGGACCTTGCCGGTTATGGTGAAGGTGTTGACGTCGCCCAACTTCTTGCCGTCGTAGAGGCGGGTGACGTAGCCGTCCTGCACGCGCGTGCCGTAGGTGAAGCGGGTCTTGACGGTGTCGGAGATCGGCACGTTCAGCGCCAGGATCCCTTCGCGCAGATTGTCGGTCCCGAAGCCGGCCTTGAAGCTGCCGCCGAAGTCCTCGCCCGGCGCGGCCGTGGTCAGCAGGATGGCGCCGCCGATGGTGTTGCGGCCGAACAGCGTGCCCTGCGGGCCGCGCAGCACCTGCACCCCGGCGATGTCGCGGAAGTCCATGACCCCGCCGACCGCCGAACCCATATAGACGTCGTCGATATAGAGGCCGACGCCAGGATCGACCCCGGCGGTGGCGTCGGTCTGGCCGACGCCCCGGATGAAGATCTGGGCCGCCGACGAATTGCCGGTCAGCGGCGAGACGGGGGCGAACTGCAGGCTGGGCGTGGCGTCGTCGAGATCGGCCGTGCTGTTGATCTGGCGGCGCTCCAGCATGTCGCCGGTGAAGGCCGACACCGAGACCGGCGTGTCCTGGAGGTTTTCGGTGACGCGGCGGGCGGTGACGACCACCTCCTCGATGACGAAGCCGCCCTGATCGGCCGGCGGCGTCGCCGTCTGGGCAAGAGCCCCCTGCCCCGCCCCGATGGCTCCCGTGAACGCCGCCGTCGCGGCCAGGAGCATAGTCTTCCTACGCATCGCACCCCTCCTCCCTAGAGACCTTCGCCTTCGGCCTCCTCGTGGGAGACTTCTCAAGGACGGACCGAGATTTCGGCCAAGGTCAGCTAACAGCGTTCCGGGGATGCGGCGGTTATAGATAAACGCGGGAACCTATAACCAAGCCCGGAGCCATCGCCCGGATCGATAGAACCCCCGCCAGGACAAGGAAAAGCCCGGCGCGAGAACGCGCCGGGCTCGAAGGTTTCGGAAGGAAAGCGGCTCGTCAGTTACGCGAGACGGAATAGGTGATCTGGGCGTTGCGGGTGGCCAGGAAGGCTTCGAGCGTAAGTCCCTTCATGGACGCGTAGATCTGCGGGTTGGGCACGCCCAGCACCGCCCCCAGCTTCTCCAGCACGAAGAAGATGAAGCCGTAGCGGATCATGCCGCCCCAGTCGCGGCGGCGGATCAGGTCGCGCTCCTCGTCGCTGAGGCCCGCCGCTTCGAACTCGGCCTCGGGATCGGCCAGGAACCGCTTGCGGGCGGCGGGATCGACGAGGTTCTGCAGGAAACGGTTGGCGCGATAGGCCTTGGCGCTGACCTCCAGGGTGAAGGGATAGGTGCCTTCGAGGTCCTCGACGCCTTCCAGCTGCCGGCTCGTCTCGCGGTGCACGCGATCGCGCTCGGGCGCGGCGGTGTCCTCGCCCTGGTCCTCGTAGCGGACGGTGGCGATGGCGGTCATCGACGGCAGGTAATAGGTGCGGTGGTGGCAGGCGACCTTGTCCGACATCGTCCCGCGCATGATCAGCCACATGATCACCTCGGCGCTCTCGAAGCCCCCCAGCTTGGCGTATTCGGCATGCGTCATGCCGGCCAGCCGATCTGGATCGTTCTGCAGCATGTCGAGGAAGGCCTCGTCCCAGGCGGTGTTGTTGAATCCCGCCCGCTCGCCGTGCACCTGGTGCGACAGGCCGCCGGTGGCGACGATCACCACCCGCTTGTCTTCCGGCCAGGCGTCGATCGCCTTGCGAAGGGCCTTGCCGAGGTCGAGGCAACGGCGGGCCGAGGGTGCGGGGAACTGCAGCACGCCGCATTGCAGCGGCACGATCGGGATCGGCCAGGTCTCTTCCGGCGGCGTCAGCAGGCACAGCGGCGAGAGGCAGCCGTGGTCCAGCGGCTTGTGCTGGAACAGCGACAGGTCGAAGTCCTGGGCCATGACGGCGCGGGCCAGGTAGCGAGCGAACTCCGCATGGCCCGGCACCGCCGGCAGGTCGCGCGGCCCACCGCCCTCATCGGCCACGGCGTACTGGTCGCCCACGCCCAGGGCGAAGGCCGAGTAGTGGTCGAACGAGAACGAGGTGACGTGGTCGTTGTAGATCATCACCAGGGCGTCGGGCTTCTGCTCGGCCAGCCAGTCCTTCAGCGGCTCGAAGGCCTCGAAGATCGGTGCCCAGACCGGATCCTGCGCCAGCTTGCGGTCGCGCGCGTAGCCGATGGTGGGGGTGTGGGAGACGCCGATCGCGCCGATGAGCTTGGCCATGGGTGCTCTCCTCAGGGCTTGGACGGCGCGCAGACCAGGGCGCCGGCCTCGACGCGGCAGTCCTGGTGGAAGCGCGGTGCGATGAACCGGGCGGCGTAGGCGTCGCGGACGGCGGGCTCGGCGCTCGGGGTCTTGGGCGCGAAGTTCTCCGGCGCGTCGATCGAACCCGAGCCCGTATAGGCCGCGACCTGCGGATAGGCGTAGACCGGCCGCACGCGACTGGGCTTCAGGGCCGAGGCGTCGGGCATCAGCGCCTGGCGAACGTCCGCGCCAGCCGGCGGCGGACCCGTCATGGCCGGCATGTCGACCTTGGCGGCCTCGACCGCGTTCGGCGCGGCGCCGGCCTCGACCCAGGCCATCAGCGGGCTGACGATGTCGAACTGCGAGAGGCCGTCGCCGCCGAAGCAGTGATAGAGGCCGGGGAACAGGAACAGCCGCATCATGGCGTCGGCCTTGGCCTGGCCGAGCTCCGCCACGACGCCGTTGCGATAGGCGATAGTGTTCAGCGGCGAGATGTGCGGGTCCGACCAGCCGTGCCACAGGATCAGCTTGCCGCCCTTGGCCGCGAAGGCCGACAGGTCGGTGTCGGTGGCGTCGTAGAGGCCGTGGGCCCAGCTCAGGCCGGCAAACTGCTCGGGCGTGAACTTGAAGTCGGCCAGGCTGTAGTCGGCCGGCGGATTGATCTCCGACAACACGTACTTCACCGGCTGCTCGGCCATGCCCCAGCTGCCCGGGACCTGGTCGGCCGAGCGGGGCACGAAGACGCCGGCCCAGGACAGTTCCGAGCCGACCTGCGGCTGGCCCAGGGTGAAGGGCTTGCCTGTCACGTCGCGCGGGCCGTCATAGAGCTTGCGGGCGGTCTCGACCTCGGCGGCGGTCAGGCAGGCGTCGGTCGCCTGCCCCGGCTTGCACTGGGCCACGGCCGGGTCGAAGCGGCAGGCGCGGGGATCGTCGATCTGGCCGTCCTTGAGGCCGTCCACGGCGTCGCACGAGGCCAGGGCGGCGGCGTGCAGGATCGGCAGGCGCGAGGCGATCAGGATCGCTTTGCCGGCCGCGTCCATGTTCGAGCGGGCCTGCCAGGCGTGGTAGAAGCTGTTCTGGACGGTGAAGACCATGGCCGGCGCGCCGGCGGCGACGCCGTCGAAGTCGCCGGGGAAGCGCTGGGCCTCCATCAGCGCCTCGCGGCCGCCGTCAGAGCAGCCCGAGAAGTAGCTGTAGCGCGGCGCCTGGCCGTAGAATTTCGCGATCAGGGCCTTGGAGGCGACCGAGGTCAGGTGCACGCCGCGATAGGCGAAGTCGATGCGGGCCTGCGGATCGGCGCCGAACGCGCCGTCGCCCATGGCGGCCATGCCGCCCTTGCCCTCATGGCCCATGTCGGTCGAGGCCAGGGCGATGGCGCCGTCCTTGACCGGAGTGCAGCCGTCGGCGTGCTCGGTGCGGATGCTCAGCACGCCGCACAGGCCGCCGCAGCCGACCTGGAGGTAGCGCTGGGTCCAGCCCGCCGTCGGCAGACGCAGTTCGAAGCGGATCTTCGGAGCGATGACGCCCTGCACGGCGCAGAACGCCTTGTCGCCCGAACCGGAAAGCTTGGCGGAGGTGATGGTGGTCTTGGCGCCCACCGCATCGCTGACATCGGCCGAGGCCAGGCCGGCGCAGTCGATCACCGGCTTTACGGCGGCGAGGTTGGCCAGGGCCGGCGCCGGACGCGCGACGGCGCCGGACGCGCCGAACAGAGCCAGGAGGCCGGCCAGAACCGCCGACATGCCGAAGGAACGCAACGAAATCACCAACATCTCCGGTCTCTTCGGGTCATCTCCTCGACGCCGGTAGCAAGCCTTGCGGCCCACCGCGCTATAACAAAATTCCAGGGGCTATAACGTTCTTGCCCGCGCCGTGGAGGCTTCGGCCGTGACCGGCGATTTTGGTTATAGCCGCCGCCCAAATTGCATAGCCGCTCCCCCGGGACCGGGTGCTAGCCAAGCCTCGGCCCGGCGCTTCTCGCTCCGGCGCCCCAGAGATTTTCGGCTTCGGAGCGCTTGCCTTGAACAAGGTCGTCACCAACCCGCCGCGGGCGTCGAAGGAAGCGGTCGAGGGCCTGGCGGCCTTCGGCGTCGCCACCATCCACGAGGCCCAGGGGCGCATCGGCCTGCTGTCGCCCAAGCTGCGGCCGATCTGGCCGGGCGCGCACGTCGCGGGCACGGCGGTGACGGTGTCCTCGCCGCCCTGCGACAACTGGATGCTGCACGTAGCCATCGAGCAGTGCCGGCCGGGCGACATTCTTGTCGTCGCCCCGACCTCGTTCAGCGACGCGGGCTATTTCGGCGACCTGCTGGCCACCTCGCTGATCGCGCGCGGCGTGCGCGCCCTGGTCATCGACGCCGGGGTGCGCGACGTGGCCGTGCTGAAGGAGATGGGCTTTCCCGTCTGGTCCAGCGCCATCTCGGCCCAGGGCACGGTCAAGGCGGTGCTGGGCGACGTCAACGTGCCGGTGGTCTGCGGCGGCGCCCTGATCCGGCCGGGCGATGTGATCGTGGCCGACGACGACGGCGTGGTCGTAGTGGCCCGTAAGGACGCCGACGCGGTGCTGGCCGCCTCGGCCAAGCGCGAGGCCGCCGAGATCGACAAGCGCGCCCAGCTGGCGTCCGGTGTGCTGGGCCTGGATCTCTACAAGATGCGCGAAAGGCTCGCCGCCGCCGGCCTCGTCTATGTCGAGCATACCGAGAACGGGGACGCCTGAGCCCATGCAGACGGCCATTCCCTGCGCCGTCCTGCGCGGCGGCACCTCCAAGGGTCTCTATTTCCGCGCCGAGGACCTGCCGACCGACGAGGCCCTGCGTGACAAGGTGCTGCTGGCGGCCATGGGCTCGCCCGACGCGCGCCAGATCGACGGCATGGGCGGCGCCGACAGCCTGACCAGCAAGGTCGCGATCGTCTCGGCCTCGCAGCGACCGGACACCGATGTCGACTATCTGTTCCTGCAAGTCTCGGTCGCCGAGGCCAAGGTCAGCGACCGCCAGAACTGCGGCAATATCCTCGCCGGGATCGGCCCCTACGCCATCGAGCAGGGCCTGGTCCCGGCCCAGGACGGCCAGACGCCGGTGCGCATCTTCATGCGTAACACGCAGGGCTTGGCGACCGCCCGTATCGAGACCCCCGGCGGACAAGTGAACTACGAGGGCGGCTGCCGGATCGACGGCGCGCCCGGCTCGGCCGCGCCGATCCCGATCGCCTTCGCCGACGTCGCGGGATCCTCCTGCGGGGCCCTGCTGCCGACGGGAAACGTCGTCGACGTTATCGAGGGCGTCGAGGTCACCCTGATCGACAACGGCATGCCGGTGGTGGTGGTCCGCGCCGCCGACCTGGGTGTGACGGGGAACGAGCCCCCGGCCGAACTGGAAGCCTACGCCGTGCTGCGCGCCAAGGTCGAAGCGATCCGCCTGGAGGCCGGACGGCGCATGAATCTCGGCGACGTCACCGACGCCACCGTGCCGAAGATCACCCTGGTCTCGCCCCCGACGGCGGGCGGCGCGCTGTCGACCCGCAGCTTCATCCCGCACACGGTGCACAAGGCCATCGGCGTGTTCGGCGCGGTCAGCGTCGCCACGGCCGCCTGCCTGAAGGGCTCGGTCGCCGCCTCGGTCGCCAGCCTGCCGGACCTGGCGGGCGAGGTCGCCGTCAGCGTCGAGCACCCCACCGGCGAGTTCACCGCCCTGCTGACCCTGTCGGACGGGGGCGAGGTGGTCTCGGCCGCCCTGCTGCGCACCGCCCGCCTGCTGATGACCGGCCAGGTCTTCGTGCCGGCCAGCGTCTGGGACGGCCGCCGTTGAGCCCGCGCCTCGCCCTGATCGGCTTCGGCGAAGTCGGCCAGACCCTGCACGCCGACCTCGCGGCGGCGGGATTTATGGACATCGTCGTTCACGACCGCCTGCTTGCCGATCCGACGTCGGGACCATCCAAGGCGGCGATCGGCGTACGCACGGCGGGCGACATCGCCTCGGCCTGCGCGGACCGCGACCTCGTCATCAGCGCCGTCACCGCCGGCGAGGCGGTCAACGTCGCCCAGGCCGCCGCGCCGCATCTGGGCGAGGCCTTCTTCCTCGATCTCAATTCCGTCGCGCCCCAGACCCGCCAGGCGCAGGCGGCGCTGATCGACCGCTATGTCGAGGCCGCCGTCATGGCCCCGATCGCGCCCAGGCGGATCAGGACCCCCATCCTGCTCGGCGGACCGCACGCGGCGGCGCTGGCGCCTCTGCTCGAGCGCCTGGGTTTCGCCGCCGAGGTGTTCGGCGACGCCGTCGGGGGACCGTCGGCCGTGAAGCTGTCGCGCAGCGTCTTCGTCAAGGGACTGGAGGCGATCGTCACCGAGAGCCTGGCCAGCGCCCGCCACTACGGCGTCGAGGCGCAGGTGCTGGCCTCGCTGAGCAACACCATCCCCCATCCGGACTGGCCGGCCCTGGCGCGTTATCTCCTCACCCGCCCCCTGGTGCACGGCCAGCGCCGCAGCGAAGAGATGACCGAGGCGGCGGTGATGCTGGAGGCGGCCGGCCTGCCCTCGCCCATGGCCCGCGCCACGGTCGAGGTCCACGCCCGCCAGGGATCGCTCGGTCTCGCCGCGCCCGCCGACCAGGCGGCCGAGCTTGGGGACTTGCTCGACGCGATCGAGCGGCGGACAAAGTCCCTCGCCAGCCAACGGGAAACCTAGTGCGACGCTACCTGCAACAGCGCCTGAAGTTCCGGCACCTGCGCGTGATCGACGCGATCGCCACGCATGACAGCATCCTGCAGGCGGCGCGGACGCTGGGCCTCAGCCAGCCGGCCCTGACCAAGAGCCTGCAGGAGATCGAGGAGATCGTCGGCGCGCGGCTGTTCGATCGCCATGCGCGCGGCGTCGATCCGACGCCCTTCGGCCTGACGGTGGCGGCCGCCGCGCGCCGGCTGCTGGCCGAGATCGGCCGGCTGGAGGACGAGCTCGACGCCCTGGAAGGCGGCGACGGCGGCCCGGTGGTGGTCGGCGCCCTGCCGGTGGCGGCGGCCGGCGTGCTGCCCGGAACCCTGGCTCGCCTGAAGATCGCCCGGCCCGACATCGAGGTGCGGGTCATCCAGGGCCGCACCGAGGAGCTGATCTCGCAGCTGTCGCGGCGGGAGCTCGATCTGGTCATTGGCCGCCTCTACACCCTGGCCGAGCCCGACGGCCTGGTGCGCACCCCGTTCTATTCCGAGCCGATCTCGGTGGTGGCCCGGGCCGATCACCCGATCTTCGATCGCCGGGATGCGACGGCGGCGGTGCTGGCCGACTATTCGCTGGTGCTGCCGACGGTCTCGCAGCGGGTGGGCCAGGAAATCGACGTGCTGCTCTCCGAAATGGGCGTCGCGCCGCACCAGCCGCTGCGCTCCAGCTCGGTCGCGATGATCCGCGAGATCCTCTACGCCACCGACGGGGTGGCGGTGATCCCGCACATGATGCTGGCCGGCGACCTGCTGCGCGGGGCGCTGCGCCTGCTGCCGCTGCCGGCCACCGGACGTCCGCGCCCGGCCGGGCTGATCCGGCGCGGCGACACGGCCCTGCTGCGCAACACCCAGGCCTTCGTCGACGCCGCCCGGGCCTATGTCGGCGAGATCGAGAGCCGGCTGGCCGGACCGCCCGGCTAGCCGGACGCGCCAACGAGAAAAGAACCAGGCAGGGGCGAGGAAACAACGAGAATGCAACGACCAACGGCTCCCGCGCCATCCGAGAAGATCGGTCGCTATCGCTGGGTGATCGTCAGCCTGCTGTTCGCGGCGATGGTCATCAACTATGTGGACCGGCAGACGATCGGGCTGC
>NZ_JBYCZS010000034.1:0-54916 GCF_057586355.1 Caulobacter sp. SRI_008 | reverse complement strand
GGGGGAGAGGGATTCCGACGTCAATCCCGCACCAGACCCCCGTCCACGACCAGGTTCTGCCCCGTCACCGCCCGCGCCCAGGGGCTGGCGAAGAAGAGCACCGCGTCGGCGAATTCGGCCGGGGTGGTGACCGAGCGCAGCGGGGTCATGCCGGCGATCAGGTCGAAGACCGGCTCGGGCGTGGCGGCGCTGGCGCCGGTGACGCGCAGCAGGCCGCCGGAGACCATGTTGACGGTGATGCCGGCGGGGCCCAGGTCGCCGCAGGCCGTGCGGGTCAGCGACAGCAGGGCGGCCTTGACCGCCGTATAGTCGTGATAGGGCACGACCGGGTTTTGGAAGAGGTTGGTGCCGACGTTGATCACGCGGCCGAAACCGGCGTCGGCCATGTCGGGCGCGGCGACCTGGATGACGTTCAGCGCGCCCTTCAGCACCGTCGTGTTCTGCTTCTCGAAGTCTTCCCAGGCGATGCTGGCGAGATGCGCGCGGGCGTCGCCGTTGAAGCTGTAGTCCAGGGCGTTGTTGATCACGGTGGTGACGTGGCTGCCGAAGGCCTGCTTGGCGACGGCGAACATCGCCTCGACGGCGGGGCGGTCGGCGACGTCGGCCTGGACGGCGATGGCGCGCTCGGCACCGCCCAGTTCGGCCGCCAGGGCCTCGGCGGCGTCCTTGCTGGCGCGGTAGTTGATCACGACGCGGGCGCCGTGGCGGGCGAAGGCGCGGGCGATCTCGGCCCCCAGGCCCCGGCCGCCGCCGGTGACGAGGACGATCTGGTCGGACAGCTGCATAGATAGAGACTCCAAAACTCGGCCCAGCGGGTTGTTAGCGCTGTTTGGACGGCGGCGAAAACCTCGTCCTTCGACAAGCTCAGGATGAGGTTTTGTTGGACCCCGGGCGCCTACCGTCTCTCGTCTAAACTCGCCACGACCCCTAGCTCCGGCGAGGGCGGGTTGGGCAGGGGGACCTGGGCTTCCAGTCGGCAGACCAGGCCCTGCGGCCGCCAGTCCATCCGCGCCTGGCCGCGCAGCTCGCCGCGCAGGCTGCGCTCGATCAGCCGCGAGCCGAAACCGCGCCGGGCGGGCGGGGCGGTCACCGGCGGGCCGCCGGTCTCGGTCCAGGTCAGGCACAGGGCGCGGGCCTCGGCGTCGAAGCTCCAGGCGACCGCCACCGCGCCTTCGGACGTGGCTCCTTCAGACGTGGAAAGCGCCCCGTACTTCAGGGCGTTGGTGGCCAGTTCGTGGAAGATCAGCGACATGGTCAGCGCCCCGCCCGGCGGCAGGAAGCAGGCCGGCCCCTCGACGCTCACCCGACCGGCGGCGGCGGTGAACGGGGCCAATGCTCTTTGCGCCACCTCGCGCAGCTCGGCCCCGTGCCAGCTCTCGCGGGTCAGCACGTCGTGGGCCAGCGACAGGCCCAGCAGCCGCGACTCGAACTTCTCGAAGGCGGTGATCGGATCGGGCTCGTTGCGCAGGGTCTGGGCGGCCATCGACTGGACGGTGGCCAGGGTGTTCTTCACACGGTGGTTCAGCTCGTTGATCAGCAGGCGCAACTGGCCCTGGTGGCGCTCCTGCTCGACCTCGATCCGCTTGCGGGTGGTGATGTCTGCGATGATGGCCACCAGATAGGGCCGCTGGCCGGGCGGCTGCACGCGCGAGACGTTGAGGCGGATCCACAGGCTCGACCCGTCGCCGGCCCGCAGGCGGCGCTCGGCGTGATAGGTGTCGGTGCGGCCGGCCAGCAGCGAGCGGACGTGGCGCTGGGCGTCGGGCAGGTCCTCCGGCTCGATCAGCTCGGCGGCGTCGCCGGCCAGCAGGTGGTCACGGTCGTGGCGGGTAATGGCGCAGAAGCGGTCGTTGACCTCCAGGAAGGTCCCGCCCGGCGCGATCCGCGCCACGCCCATGGCCGCCTGCTCGAACAGGGCCTTGTAGCGGGCCTCGGCCGCCTCCAGCCGCAGGCGCGCCTCGACGGCGGCGGTAGCCACCTCGGTGTAGAGCACCAGCCCGCCGATCGCCCCGTCCTCGGTGCGCCAGGGGGCCATCGACCAGCGGATCCATTCGACCCGGCCGTTGCGGTCGACATAGCGGTCGCCGGCGTCCTCGCGCAGCTCGACCCCTTCGGCGATCACCCGCGCGTGCAGGTCGCGCCAGTAGCGGGGGATCTCGGGAAACACCTCGTAGTGCACCCGGCCCAGCAGCGGCAGGTCGGCCGGCAGGCCCTGGTCGGTCAGGTACTGGGCCGAATGGGCCAGGTAGCGCATCGACCGGTCGAAGATGGCGATGCCCAGCGGCGCATGCTTCAGCGCCGTGGTCAGGCTGGGCGAGTCCTGCGCGATCATCGGGCGGGCGGCGGCTCCGGCTACGGACGGCGAGAGCGCGCATCATGGCCCCGTTCGCGCGTGGGGGGAAAGGGGGCACCTTCTCCCCTTGAGGGAGAAGGTGGCGACGATAGGCGTTGGATGAGGGGTCTCTCAAATGTTGGAAACCTCACCCCAGCCTTACCGCCGCACGCAGCTTAGAGTTCTGAGAGACCCCTCACCAGACCCTGCTCCGCAGGGCCACCCTCTCCCGCAAGGGGAGAGGGAACGGGCGGGCGATCTCACGCGCCAATCCCGTCCGCAGACCCCCTACCCGTAAAATCCCCGCGAAAGCGGGGACCCAGGTGTTTTATCGTCGAGCGCCTCGCGTTTCAGAAAAGCCTGGGTCCCCGCTTTCGCGGGGATTTTACGGAGGAGTGGATCGAGCACAGCGCCCAGTCTCGCCCCCTCCACCACTTCGTGGTCCCCCTCCCCCGTTTGACGGGGGAGGAGAGGGGAGGCGCCTTCTACTCGGCGCTAGCCTCCACCGGCTGATCGTACGCCGCCATCATCGCCATGTTCAGGATCTTCGACACCGAAGCGCCGAGCGGGCAGATCTGCACCGACTTGCTCAAGCCCAGCAGCACCGGCCCGATCACCGTCGCGCCGCCCAGCGACTGGACGAGCTTGGTCGAGATCGAGGCGGCGTGGATGGCCGGCATGATCAGGATGTTGGCGCTGTCGGTCAGGCGCATGAACGGGTAGGCGAGGCGCTTTTCGGGGTCGAGGGCGAGTTCGGGGGGCATTTCGCCCTCGTACTCGAAGTCGACGCCCATCTCGTCGAGGGCGGCGACGGCCTCGCGCACCTTGTCGGAGCGCTCGCCCATCGGGTTGCCGAAGGTCGAGTAGCTCATGAAGGCCACGCGCGGCTTGAAGCCGAGATTGGAGACGGCGCGGGCCGCCTCGCAGGCGATCTCGACCAGCTCGTCGGCGTCGGGCAGTTCGGTGACGTTGGTGTCGGCCACGAAGATGGTGCGGCCCTTGGCCAGCACGACCGACATGCCCATGATCCGGCCGCCGGGAGCGGGGTCGACGACGCGCAGCACCTCGTCCAGGGCCTGGTCGAAGCTGCGGGTGACGCCGGTGACCATGCCGTCGGCCTCGCCCATGCTGACCATCGAGGCGGCGAAGCTGTTGCGGTCCTGGTTGATCAGGCGCTGGACGTCGCGCTTGAGGAAGCCCTGGCGCTGGAGGCGGGCGTAGAGGGCGTCGACATAGTCCGGATTGCGGTCGGAGAGGCGGGCGTTGTGGATCTCCAGGCCCGAGGTCTCGGGATCCAGGCCCACCAGGCGCATGTTCTCGTGCACCAGGTTCTCGCGGCCGCAGAGGATGGCCTTGCCGTAGCCGCCGGCCTGGAAGGCGTAGGCGGCGCGGATGACGGACGGCTCCTCACCTTCGGCGAAGACGATGCGCTTGGGCCGGGCCATGACCGAGCCGGCGATCTTCTGCAGGAAGCCGGCGGTGGGGTCGAGGCGCTGGGCCAGGCTCTGGCGATAGCCGTCCATGTCGGCGATCGGCTTGCGGGCCACGCCGGTGTCCATGGCCGCCTGGGCCACGAACGGCGGCACGTACCAGATCAGGCGCGGGTCGAAGGCCGAGGGGATGATGTAGTCGGGGCCGAACTTCAGCTGGCGGCCGTGATAGGCGGCGGCCACCTCGTCGGGCACGTCTTCGCGGGCCAGCATCGCCAGCGCCTGGGCGCAGGCGATCTTCATCTCATGGTTCACGCGGCGGGCCCGCACGTCGAGCGCCCCGCGGAAGATGTAGGGGAAGCCCAGGACGTTGTTGACCTGGTTGGGATAGTCGCTGCGGCCGGTGCCCATGATCGCGTCCTTGCGCACGCGGTGGACTTCCTCGGGCGTGATCTCGGGATCCGGGTTGGCCATGGCGAAGATCACCGGATTGGGCGCCATGCTGGCGATCATCTCCGGCGTGAAGGCCCCCTTGGCCGAAAGGCCGAGCAGCACGTCGGCGCCGGCCACGGCTTCCTCCAGGGTGCGCTTGTCGGTGTCGACCGCGTGGGCGCTCTTCCACTGATTCATGCCCTCGGTGCGGCCGCGATAGAGCACGCCCTTGCTGTCGCAGGCGATGACGTTCTCGGGGCGCACGCCCATGGCCTTGATCAGGTCCATCGAGGCGATGCCGGCCGCGCCCGGGCCGTTCAGCACCACCTTGATGTCGGCCAGGTTCTTGCCGGTGATGTGGCAGGCGTTGATCAGGCCGGCGGCGCAGATGATGGCGGTGCCGTGCTGGTCGTCGTGGAACACCGGGATGTCGAGCAGCTCCTGCAGCTCGGTCTCGATGCGGAAGCACTCGGGGCTCTTGATGTCTTCCAGATTGATGCCGCCGAAGGTGACGCCGATGTTCTTGACGACGGTGATGATCTCGTCGGCGTCCTTGGTGGAGACCTCGATGTCGATGGAGTCGACGTCGGCGAAGCGCTTGAAGAGCACGCTCTTGCCCTCCATCACCGGCTTGGAGGCCAGGGCCCCCAGGTCGCCGAGGCCCAGGATCGCCGTGCCGTTGGAGATCACCGCCACCAGGTTGCCCTTGGAGGTGTACTCGTAGGCCATGTCGGGATCGGCGGCGATCGCGTGCACGGGCACGGCCACGCCGGGCGAATAGGCCAGGCTGAGGTCGCGCTGGGTCGCCATCGGCTTGGTGGGGGTCACCGCCAGCTTTCCCGGCTGAGGATAGCGGTGGAAGGCCAGGGCCTCCGCGTCGGTGAAGGTCTTGCGTTCCGCGTCGCTCATGGCGGCGTTTCCTGTCCTGCGTAGCCAGTTGAAATGGACCCGCCGAACGATGCGACGCGCCCTTATGCACGGACCAGCCTAGCGACGGCGTCCCGGCGCGACAACCGCGCAATCATCGATGGTATCGCTACAAACGCTTGTTGGGATTGGGTTTGCGGCATGTGGGACACTGCCCCCGCGTAAGGCGGCGAACGGACCACCGGATAAATCCGTTGACCGGGCGGAGGGGCTGGGCGACGAGGCGCGGGCTCGTTTCGTGGAGAGAACGCCCATGTCCGCCCCCCCCGTCAGGATCGCCGTCGCCGGAGCCCTGGGCCGCATGGGCAAGGCCGTGGCCGCCACGCTGGAGGGCCGGTCCGACGCCGTGGCCGTGGCCCGCTTCGACCGTCCGGGCGTCGAGGGCGAGGGCCTAGTGGCGCTGGAGAGCGCCTTGGCCCAGGCCCAGGCGATCATCGACTTCACCATCCCCGAGGCCTCTGTCGCCCTGGCCGAGACGGTCGCGGCCGCCGGCGGCGGGATCGCCCTGGTGATCGGCTCGACCGGCTTCACGGCCGAACAGGACGCGCGGCTGGAAAAGGCGGCCCAGACCGTCGCCATCGTGCGCTCGGGCAACTACTCGCTGGGCGTCAACATGCTGATGGGCCTGGTGCGCCAGGCCGCCGCCGCCCTGCCGGCCGCCGACTGGGACATCGAGGTCTTCGAGGCCCACCACAAGCGCAAGATCGACGCCCCGTCGGGCACCGCCCTGATGCTGGGCCAGGCCGCCGCGGAAGGCCGCGGCGTCGTTCTTTCCGAAGTGGAGGACCGCGCCCGCGACGGCGTCACCGGCGCGCGCACGGAAGGCAACATCGGCTTCTCTGTCGTGCGCGGCGGCGGCATCATCGGCGAGCACAGCGTGATCTTCGCCGGCGAGAGCGAAAGCCTGACCATCGCCCACTCAGCCATCGACCGGGGCCTGTTCGCGCGCGGCGCGGTGGCCGCGGCGGTGTGGGTGCAGGGCAAGCCGCCGGGCATCTACGACATGCAGCAGGTGCTGGGGTTCAAGGCGATCTAGCCGCCGGCTTAGTCTCCCGTCGTTCCCGCCCTTGCGGCGTCAGCCGCAAGGGCGCCCTTCAGTCTAAGCCCTGGCCAACTAACCCCTGGCCAGGGCGCTGGCCGCCTTGCCGTCATACTGGCCGCCGAAGTTGGTCTTCAGGTGGGCCATGATCGCGCCGACGTTGGCGTCGGGGTTTTGGGTGCGGAAGTCGTTGATGGCCGCGCGCAGTTCCGCTTCCGTCATCTGCTTGGGGCCGTAAGAGGACAGGATCGCCAGTTCGGTTTCGGCCGCCTTGATCCGCTCGTCCACCCTCGACACATCGCCGGCGGCTTCGATCAGGCGCGCCCGTTCGGCCGCGAGATTTTCCAGCGTCAGTTTCGTGTTCTTCAGGAACTTGGCGACGGTGGCGACGACCTTTTCGTCGGTGACTTCCGTCACGCCGCGCTTGAATTCCTCGGTCGTGATCTGCGTGGCTTCGCCGATCAGCGTGGTGAGCAGGTCGGCCTTCAGACGGTCGCTCACCTTGCGCGCCGCGAGTTGGTCAGCCTTGAGCGCGTCGAGCAAAGCCATGTCGTCGTCCTTTCAAGTCACTCTATTCGGTAGTGCCGTAGCCACTCATAGCGGCCTCTCGATGCGTTCGCTAATGGGCGAGTGTCGATAGCGGCTCCAGGGCGGGAATGACGGGAAGATGGGGATGGCCGAGCGAAGGCCGCGCGTCCCTCTCCCTGTTTCAATACCGGCGCTTTCTCGACTTTTCCGCAACGGGGGCCTCACAAACGCCACGGCTTGCGGCATGGTGCGGCCGATGGCCGAGCCCCACGCCGACCCCGATTCCGCACCGAAGACCGCGAAACCCAAGCGGGGTCTCCGCCTCGACAAGGCCGCCCTGGCCGACGCCGGGCTGGAGGCCGTGTCGTTCGCGATGATGGCGTTCATCGCCCTTGGCTTCTCGGCCTATTCCGGCCGGCGCGAGATCAGCCGAGCGCTTGCAGAAGCGTGGCTGGCCGAGCGCGGCATCGAGGGCCTGATCTCGGTCGAGAGCCTGGACGCCAGCGGCTTCGCCGGCTCCATTCGCCTCGGCCCCGCCAACGATCCCTATTTCTCGGCCAAGCGCATCGAGGTGGCCTACGACCTGACCGCGCCGTGGTCGGGCGGGCCGTTCGCCATCGACACCCGCGCCGTGCGCATCACCAGCCCGCGCCTGCGCGCCCGCTACGACGGGACGAGGCTGACCTTCGGCAAGCTCCAGCCGCTGATCGACGAGGCGCTGAAGTCGCCCGGAGAGGAAAAGCAGGGCGGGCCGGCCGTGCTGGTCGAGGACGCCCGGGTGACGCTGGACACCCCCGGCGGCGTGGCCCGCCTGACCGGCGACGCCAGCCTCGACGACGGCCAGCTGCTGCGGCTGGACGCGGCGGTGGCCGCCATGCGCTACGCCACCGACAATCTGCAGGTCGAGCTGCGCGGGGCGGCCCTGCGCGCTCGCAAGCGCGGCGACCGCCTCACGCTCGACGCCCGCGCCGACGTCGAGGGACTGGACGCCGAACAGATCGACCTGGAAGAGGCCGACGCCCGCCTCGAGGCCGACGTCGCCTATCCCGACCTCAAGCGCCTGGCGGCGACCGGTCCGGCCGACGTCAAGCTGTCGATCAAGGCCCAGGGCCTGAGGGCCGGCGAGACCAGCCTGGCCGATGTCGAGACCCGCCTGACCCTGGCGGGCCTGGTGGCCGGCGACTTCAAGAAGGGCGGCGCGGCCGCGCGGGTGTCGGGCCAGGCCCGGGCCGGACGGCTGGTCGCCCCCGGCGTCGAGGCCCGCAGCTTCGCCGCCGAGATCGACAGCGACGCCATGCGGGTGGACTTCGACCAGGCCGGCCTGCGGGCCATCGGTCCGGCGCGGCTGCGCGGCACGGCCGACCAGGCCCTGGCCGGCGGCGCGGCGCTGAGCCGGGCGTCGGTGGACGTGAAGTCGACGAACCTGGCGTTCTCGGCGCCGAAGGGCGGGGCGATCGGCTTGACGGGCGCGGTGACCGTGGCGGCCGGCGTCGGCCGCGCGGCGCGCGACGGCCTGGGTCTTTCGGCGCTGGTGCTCGACGCCAAGGGCCGGTTCCGGGCCGGCGAGGGGCTGAACCTGAGCCTGGCCGGCCGGGCGGGGGCGGACGGCGCGGTGTCGGCGCCCGACGCCGAGCGCCTGACCGCCGGCCTGCCCAATCCCGCCTACGCCGGCGCCGCACGCAAGGCCCTGGACGATTTCGAACTCGACGCGCCCGACCTGCGGCTGGAGATCGGCGGCGGCAAGGTTTCGGCCTTCGCCGGCAAGCCGGTGACCCTGGCCTCGGCCAGCGGCGCCAAGGCGACCCTGACCGCAGGCGGCGGCCGACTTGTGGAAAGCGCCGGCGGCGTCTCGCGCGGTTCGGCGACCCTGGCGCTGGCGGGCGGCGGCCTGCCCGAACTGACCCTGACGGCCAGCGACTGGCGCGCCGACGCGAGCGGTTTCGCCTCGCCCGTGACCTTGGCTGGCACGCTCGACGTGCCGCCGGCCGAGGGGATCAAGCTCGACGCCAAGGGCCAGGCCCGCTTCGCTGGCGGGGTGCTGGACGTGCGCCTGGCCGGTTGCACGCCGGTGACCGTCGCCGCCATCGAGGCGGGCGAGGCCGGCGAGCGTCCGATCCAGGACATCGCCCTGGACGTCTGCCCGGTCGCAGCGCCGCTGGTGCGCGTGGCGAACGGTCGCTGGGAGGCCCAGGCGCGGTTCGCCAACGGACGCGGAACGATCACCGCCGCAGAGGCGAAAGCCGAAGACGTGGCCGGGACCTTCGTCGGCGGCGGCCAGGGCTTCGACCGCGCCGAGGTGCGGCTGACCCAAGGCCGGCTGGTCGACGCGGCCTCGGCCAAGCGGTTCGAGCCGGTGAAGGCGACGGGACGGCTGGCCCTGGCCTCGGGCGTGTGGAGCGGCGGCGTCGATTTCGGCACGGCCAGCGGCTTCGCCCTGGGCCGCATCGACATTCGTCACGGCGTCGAGAGCGGTCGCGGCTCGGCGATCATCGACGCCTCGAACATCGTCTTCAGCAAGCAGCAGGGCCTGCAGCCGGTGGCGGTCAGCCCGATGGCCGCCTTCGCCAGCGAGGCCGAGGGCAAGGCCAGCTTCAAGGGCCGCTTCGACTGGACCGACAAGGGCGTGACCAGCAGCGGCGAGGTCTCGACCCAGGGGCTGGACTTCCGCGCCAGCCCGCTGGGCTTCGTGGCCACCCTGAACGGCGACGTGAAATTCGACAGCCTGGCGCCGCTGACCAGCGCGCCGGATCAGAAGCTGGCGATCACCCGCATCGACTCCATCGTGCCGCTGGAGGCGGTGGGCGCGGTCTTCACCCTGGGCGCCACCTCGCTGAAGGTGTCGGAGGCGTCGCTGACGGCGGCCAAGGGCAAGATCTCGATCGAGCCGATCGACGTGCCGCTGGACGGCAAGGCGATCACCGGCGTCATCGTCATCGACGGCCTGGATCTGGGCGAACTGACCGCCGGCTCGACCCTGGCCGACAAGGTCAAGCTGGACGCGGTGGTCTCGGGCCGCCTGCCGTTCCAGTTCAGCGACAAGGGCTTCAAGCTGCTGGACGGCAAGCTGAACGCCATCAAGCCCGGCCGCATCTCGATCGCCCGCGAGGCCCTGACCGGCGTCGAGGCCAACCAGACCGCCAGCCAGGCCGAGAACGACAGCCCGGGCAATCCCAACAACGCCGTCGTCGCCCAGCAGCCGGTCAACGCCATCCAGGACTTCGCCTACCAGGCCATGGAGAACCTGGCGTTCGACACGATGGAGGCCGGGGTCAATTCGACGCCGAACGGCCGCCTCTCGCTGCTGTTCCACATCAAGGGCGAGCACGATCCGAAGGTCGCCGAGAAGGCCAAGGTCGGGATCCTTGAGCTGATCCGCGGCAAGGCCTTCCAGCGGCGGATTCCCCTGCCGGCCAAGACGCCGGTGGACCTGACGCTCGACACCTCGCTCAATTTCGACGAGCTTCTGGCCGCCTGGGGCCGTCGTTTCGCCGAGGAAACCGAAGAAACACGCCGTTCAGCGCCGGTTCAGCCGTGACCGCGCAACGTGAACCCCGAACTGGAGACTAAGCCATGCACAAGCGCGTCCTGATCGCGACCCTGCTGGCGGCGGGAGGCCTTGCGGCCTGCACCCCGACCGTCCGCGTCAAGGTCGATCCGATCAACATCTACGCCAAGCTGGACGCCGATGTGCGGGTGCGGCTGGACAAGGAAGTCCAGACGCTGATCCAGCAGAACCCGAACCTGTTCTAAGAGGAGGAACCGCCATGATCCGCAAGACGATGACGGTCCTGGCCATCGCGGCCGCCATGGGCGCGGTCGCCGCGCCCGTTCTGGCCCAGTCGGCCGCCGCCAAGGCCGCCGTGGACGCCGGCAAGGCCGCCGGCACGATCGGCGAGCAGGCCGACGGCTTCCTCGGCATCGTGTCGGGCGGCGACGCCGACCTGCGCGCCGCCGTGGCCGAGATCAACACCGGCCGCGCGGCCGTCTACAAGGACACCGCCGCCAAGACCGGCGTCACCGCCGACGCCGCCGGCCAGGCCACCGCCAAGCAGCTCTACGCCCGCCTGGCGCCGGGGCAATTCTGGAAGCCGCTCGGCGGCGGCTGGGTGAAGAAGTAATCCCTTCTCCTTCTCCCCTTGCGGGAGAAGGTGTCGGCGAAGCCGACGGATGAGGGGTTGCACCCACGAAAAACGCCGCGACAGCTGATCGGCCGTCGCGGCGTTTGACGTTTGAGAGACCCCTCACCCGACCCCACTCCGTGAGGCCACCCTCTCCCGCAAGGGGAGAGGGATGGTGCTAGCGCGGGGCCATGCGGATGCCGCCGTCGAGGCGGACGTCTTCGCCGTTGAAGTAGCCGCAGGTGATCATGGTCAGGGCCAGCTGGGCGTATTCGGCGGGATTCCCCAGGCGCTTGGGGAAGGGCACGCTGGCGGCCAGGGCGGCTTTGACGTTGTCGGGGGCGGCGTTCATCAGCGGGGTGTTGAAGATGCCCGGCAGGATGGTGTTGACGCGGATGCCGTCGTTCATCAGGTCGCGGGCGATTGGCAGGGTCATGCCGATGACGCCGCCCTTGCTGGCCGAATAGGCGGCCTGGCCGATCTGGCCGTCCTCGCCGGCGACGCTGGCGGTGTTGACGATGGCGCCGCGCTCGCCGTCTTCCAGCGGCTCCAGGTCCAGCATGCCCTTGGCTGACTTGGCGATGCAGCGGAACGTGCCGACCAGGTTGATCTGGATCACCCGGTCGAAGATATCGAGCGGGAAGTGCTTGGTCTCGCCGGTGGCCTTGTCGCGGCTGGCGGTCTTGGCGGCGTTGCCGACGCCGGCGCAGTTGACCAGGATCCGCTCCTGGCCGTGGGCGGCGCGGGCCTTTTCGAAACCGGCGTCGACGTCGGCGTCGCTGGTGACGTTGACCTTGCAGTAGACGCCGCCGATCTCCTTGGCGACCTCTTCGCCGCGGGCCTCGTTCATGTCGAAGATGGCGACCTTGACGCCTTGGGCGGCCAGGGCGCGGGCGGTGGCTTCGCCGAGGCCCGAGGCGCCCCCGGTGACGACGGCGGCGACGGTGTTGTCGAGTTTCATGGACGTTTCCCCTGGGGTTGCGTTTAATCGTTGTGTTGAGGAGCGGTTTAACCCCATGAGCGCCGACGCCAAACCATCCCCCGACGTCAACGGCGGCGTCACGCCCGACGACGTGCTGGATCCCAGGAAGGCGCTCGTGCCGGCCACGGTGCGGGTCAACGAGCAGCGGGTGGCGCGCGGCTTCTGGCCGAAGATGCGCCGCGTGGCCGCCAAGGTGCCGTTCGCCGCCGACGCCCTGTCGGTGTGGTGGTGCGCCCGGGACCCGGAAACGCCGGCCGCGGCCAAGGGCATGATGTTCGCGGCCCTGGCCTATTTCGTGCTGCCGACCGACGCCATTCCCGACCTGCTGCCGGCCATCGGCTTCACCGACGACGCCGCCGTGATCGCCGCCGTGCTGGCCATCGTCGGCAAGAGCCTCAAGCCCCGCCACAAGGACGCCGCCCAGGCCTTCCTTTCCAAGCTGTCGTCGGATGACTGACACGCTGCTGTGGGCGATCTGCGGGGTCTGCGCCCTGGCCTATGGCTTCGTGCTGGTGCAGCGGCCGCCGTCGTTCGTGCGCACCGTGGTCAAGGCGGCCGCGACCAGCGCCCTGGCGGTGCTGGCCTATCTGGAGGGCGGCACGGTGCTGCTGGCCGTGGCCCTGACCCTGTGCGCCCTGGGCGACGTGTTCCTGGCCGGCGATCCCAAGCGCTGGCTGCCTTACGGCCTGGCGGCGTTCCTGGCTGGGCACGTCGTCTATGTGATCGTGTTCTGGCGCGAGCGCACGACGCCCAGCCAGGCCTTCTTCGTCATCGCGCCGGTCGCAGCCCTGGTCGGGGCGGTGATGCTGCGGCGGCTTTGGGGGTCGCTGGGACCGCTGCGGCCGGCGGTGCTGGCCTATGTGGCGGCGATCCTGGCCATGGTGGTCTCGGCCGCGGCTCTGCCGACCACGCGCTGGCCGGCGACGGCGGGGGCGGTGGCCTTCATGGCCTCGGACGCGATCCTGGCCTTCGACCTCTTCAAGGGGGCCAAGCTGTTCGGCTCGGCGAGGCTGACGGCCTGGGCCGTGTGGTTCCTCTACATCGGCGGCCAGGCGGCCATCGCCTGGGGGATGCTACGCTGACCGGCTGGCGCCGGCCCCCTCAGTCGCTCCGCGACAGCTCCCCCAGAGGGGGAGCATCTTGAAGGCTCGGCGCTCCTAGATCCTCCCCCTTTGGGGGAGGTGGCCCGGAGGGCCGGAGGGGGTCTTCCCCCGGCTTTCAGTAAGCCCCGTCGGTGAACAGCCGGCCGATGTCGCCCTGCCATTCGCCGTGGAACTTCTCCAGCAGGCGTTCGGCCGGGGTGATCCCGCTGTCGGCGATCTCTTCCAGTTCGCCCAGATAGATCGTCTCGTCCAGGAAGCCGCCGTTCAGCTGGGCGCGGGCCTTCAGGCCCTGCTTGGCGATGGCGACGAAGTCCTTGGCGACGTCCTGCACGGTGCGGCCGGCGACCTTGGCCTTCAGGCCCAGGGTCGGCACGTCGCGGCGCAGGCCTTCGCGGTCTTCGACCGTCCAGTCCTTGGCCAGGTCCCAGGCGGCCGCGAGGGCCGCGTCATCGTAGAACACCCCGGTCCACAGGGCGGGCAGGGCGCAGAGACGGCTCCAGGGCCCAGCGTCGGCGCCGCGCATTTCCAGATAGGTCTTCAGGCGCACTTCCGGGAAGGCGGTGGTGGCGTGGTCGGCCCAGTCCTTGATCGTGGCCCGCTCGCCGCCGACCTCGTCAATCTTGCCGTCGATGAAGTCGCGGAAGCTGCGGCCGGCCAGGTCGATATAGCGGTCGCCGCGCTTGGCGAAATACATCGGCACGTCGAGCAGGTACTTGGCGTAGCGCTCGAAGCCGAAGCCGTCCTGGAACACGAAGTCCAGCAGGCCCGTGCGGTTGGGATCGGTGTCGGTCCAGACATTCGCCCGCGCCGAGAGGAAGCCGTTTGGCTTGCCCTCCGTGAACGGAGAATTGGCGAAGAGGGCCGTGGCGATCGGCTGCAGGGCCAGGCTCATGCGGAACTTGGCGACCATGTCGGCTTCGCTTTCGAAGTCGAGATTGGCCTGCACGGTGCAGGTGCGCAGCATCATGTCGAGGCCCAGGCCCCCGACCTTGGGCATGTAGTTGCGCATGATCACGTACCGGCCCTTGGGCATGATCGGCACTTCTTCGCGCTTCCACTGCGGCGAGAAGCCGACCCCCAGGAAGCCCAGGCCCAGCTCGTCGGCCACGGTCTTGACCTCGTCGAGGTGGCCGCCGGTCTCCTCGCAGATGTCGTGCATGGTCAGCAGCGGCGCGCCGGAAAGCTCGAACTGGCCGCCCGGCTCCAGGCTGACATTGGCGCCGTTGCGCTCGAGGCCGATGATCACATCGCCTTCCATCACCGGCGTCCAGCCGAAGCGCTGCAGGCCGACCAGCAGGGCGTGCACGCCCTTATTGCCCTCGTAGGGCACGGGCGTGTGGCCGCCGAGATAGAAGCCGAACTTCTCGTGCTCGGCGCCGACGCGGAAGGCGGATTTCGGCTTATTGCCCTTGGCGAAATAGGCGGTCAGGTCTTCGAGGGTCAGCGGGCGCTGATCCAGGCTGGCGGTGTCGGCCATCGCCGTCTCCCCTAAAATCGAACGCTACAGGAGGGGAGGGGCCCGTTCCCCCCGACCGCCACGAAACGCGTGGAGCGCAGTTGGGAGCCGTCTTAGCCGACCTCAAGAGGGTCCGCTACAATTAGCGTTACCGTTCGGTCTACTCCTCCACCGCGTAGCGGGGGAGGTGGCGCGCTGCGGATACGCAGCGTGACGGAGGGGGAGAGTGACAGAGCGCCGAGCCCAGTCTCGCCCCCTCCACCGCTTCGCGGTCCCCCTCCCCCGCAGGCGGGGGAGGAGCGGGTTTGGTGATCCTCTCCCTGTGGGAGAGGTGTCGGCGAAGCCGACGGAGAGGGGAGGGACTGGGAAGCCGGCCGAGATCAGCGGCGGCTGAAAACGGCCCCCCTCCGGCCCTCCGGGCCGCCTCCCCCAGAGGGGGAGGATCTTAGCGCCAATCCCCCGCCGCCGCCTGCCACAGCGTCATGGCGCTGATCGCGGCCGTATCCGCCCGCAGGATGCGCGGGCCCAGCGACACCGGAACGACGAACGGCAGCGAGCGCAGGCGCTCGCGTTCCTCGGGGGCGAAGCCGCCTTCGGGGCCGATCAGGATGGCGGCGGGATCGCCCGTGCCGGCCAGGGCCTCGATGGCCGGTTTCGCATCGCCGCCCTCGTCGCAGAAGACGAGGCGGCGGCTCTCGTCCCAGCCGTCGAGGATCTTGTCGAGCTTCTCGGGATCGAGGATCGCCGGCACGTCGAGGCGGCCGGTCTGCTCGGCGGCCTCCATGGCGATGGCGTCCAGGCGCGCCAGCTTCATGTAGTCGACATTGGTGCGGCGGGTGATGGTCAGCCGCACGCGGCGGGCGCCCAGCTCTGCGGCCTTTTCGACGATGGTCTCGACCCGGCCGCGCTTGACCATGGCGACGATCAGATCAAGGTCGGGCGTGACGACCTGCTCCCGGGTCTGTTCCTCGGCCTTCAGCAGGCAGCCGCGCTTGCCGGCCTCGACCAGGCTGGCGCGCCACTCGCCGTCGGTCCCGTTGAACACCAGGATCTCGTCGCCGACCGACAGGCGCATGACCGAGACGAGATAGCGCGACTGCTCATGGGTCGGAGCGATTCCGGCGTCCTTGGACAGCGGCTGGGGCACGAAGAGGCGGATCATGCGCTCCTTCTAGCGCAGGTTCTCATTCAGGGGGTAGGCTCAGCCTATGACCAAGTCCCGCGACTACGACGAAGAGCTGCGCGACCTGCAGATCGCGCTGATCGCCCTCCAGAAGCACGCCATCGATAAGGGCTGGAAGCTGCTGGCGATCTTCGAGGGGCGCGACGCCGCCGGCAAGGACGGCACGATCGCCCGCATCACCGAGCACCTGCATCGCAGGCAGACCACCGTGGTGGCCCTGCCCGCGCCGACCGAGCGCCAGCGCAGCGAGTGGTACTTCCAGCGCTATGTGGAATGGCTGCCGGCCTGCGGCGAGGCGGTGATCTTCAACCGCTCCTGGTACAACCGCGCCGGGGTCGAGAAGGTGATGAGCTTCTCGACGCCCGAGCAGCAGGCCCAGTTCCTGCGCGACGTGCCGGCCTTCGAGACCATGCTGGTCGAGAGCGGCATGCGGTTCTCGAAGTTCTGGTTGGATATCGATAAGGACACGCAAGCCGAACGGCTGAAGGCTCGCCGCGACGATCCGCTGAAGGCCTTCAAGACCAGCTCGCTGGACGCCGTCGCCCAGGACAAGTGGGACGACTACACCGCCGCCCGCGACGACATGCTGGTGCGCACCCACACCGAGACCGCCCCCTGGGTGTGCGTGAAGGCCGACCACAAGAAGGCCGCCCGGCTGAACGTCATCCGCTGGCTGCTGCACACCGCAGCGCCCGCCGGGGCGGCTGGCAAGAAGATCCTCAAGGGCGTGCCCGAGCCTGATCCGGAAGTGATTTTCCGCTTCGAACCGGCGGCCCTGAGCGACGGGCGGCTGGCGCGGTAGGGCGGCTTTTCCTCCGACTGCGGATGGTGACGCGCCGCCGAATTCGCACTTGCAAAATCCGATCGGCTTATCTTAGGGTTGAGCAAAAGTGCGCGGGGGCGGGCTGAAGTGACGAAAAACAGGGCGGCCGCCGAGGCGAAGGCGAACAATCGCTGGGCGGATCACAGCCCTCGGAAGAGGCGTAACCGCCCGATAACGTTGGCGCTTCCTGTTTCAGTACGCGTGCGTTAACCATGGCATGGCCCTGGCCGCGTGAGCCTTCTACCTGCGCCTTCGTCGTGGAGGCGGACTTCCCGACCATCGCCGCGATCGGCATCGCGGCCACCGAGGAGGAGCTGCGTCAGCTCACGGCCATGATCTGCTCAGGGGTTCCCGACAAGATCGAGTTCGTCGCCAAGTGGCGCGGCGAGGCGGCTGGCGCGGTCAGCCTGTCGGTTGACGTCCCCGGCGAGGTTCAGTTCTACCAGACGTTCGAGCGCACGCCCGAAGGCCTGTGCGCCCATCAGGGCGTGTTCTGGATCCAAGAGAAATATCGCGAGGGCGGCCACGCCTGGCGGCTGATGCGCGCCCTGGCCCACGTCTACGAAGACCTGAACGTCGTCGGCGTCACGACGACGGCCGGCATGGAGAACGGCGGCTACACCTGGGCGGCGGCGGGCGCGCGAGCGGTCGATGCGGGCCTGCATCGCCGCGAACTGGTCAAGCGCCTGGACGTCTGCATCACGAAGGGCGAGATCGACGCCGACTATCGAGACGCCGTCGTGGAGGCCATCAAGTCCGCGAAGGACGATGATCTGATGCTGACCGTGGCCGCCTTGGGAGACCAGCAAGGCGCGTGGATCGGCAAAGCCATGCTCGTTTCCTATACCTGGGACGCCTACTGGAAACCCAGTGATCCCAGGCTTCGCCAATATCTGATACGGGTCCTGTTGGATGACGATGAGCAACACACCGAGGGCCGCGGCCCGCCCCGTCATGCCTGAAGGCATGGTCGACGCCTTCAGCGCCGACGCCGACCTGTTCAAGCTGACGCCGATCGTCCTGAAGCCGAAAAAGGCCAAGGCGGGCAAGGCCGTGGAGGTCGCTCCGGTCGAAGCCGCCGAACCCGTGCTGGCCTTCAAATAGGCTGGCAAGTAGGCGCGGGGCGAGCGGACGAGGGCCGCGCGCGGCCCTATTTCTGGTGCGCGGTCTTCTTCGGCGCGGGTGCGGCGCCTGCGCGGCCCTTGGGCTGCAGCACGATGGGCGTGATGCGCAGGTCGTCGGCGGCGTCGGCGAAGGCGTCGATGAAGCCGGCCGGGATGGCCGTCTTGCGAGAATTCTGCGGCGTCGTCGCCATGGGCAATCTCCGTTCAAGGCGCGACGGGGTCGCGTCGCGAGCCTGTTGAGAACGGCGGCCTGTAAATCCGTCAGGACAGTCCGTCGTCGCCATCGGGATCGGAAGATCTCGACGGGGTTAAGCTAAGCTCCGCTTGATAAATATACGCCTAAAGCGGAGGTTTGTTTCTTAACTCGAAGTTAAGGTAACTATTTACGTCGATGTTCGTTCCGCCTGCTTGATCTGGATCAAGCAAGTCCTGTCGGAGTGGCGTCGACAGCGTTGTCTATGTTGATGGGTAGGCTTTTTCGGGGTCTCTTCTCGTCAGCGGGGCGACAATGTTTCGACGCCGCGCCAGCCTCTCGCCTTTGGGGAGGGGCCAGCGACCCCACAGTTGGGTATCCGCGTCCGATCGTCGCAAGGGGACGGTCGAGGTATTTCTCGGCGGCGGAAAAACGAAGACGGCCGCCCCTTTCGGAGCGGCCGCCAGATCGTCTTGCGGAGAAGAAACGCCTCAGTTGGCGCCGTACAGCTTCCTGACGTCGGCGCGGAAGGCAGCCCCGCTGTCGGGACGGCTGTAGAACATGTGGCCGCCGGGATAGTTGGACAGGGTCACGCGACCGTTGGCGGCGGCCGGCATGGCGTCGACCACCAGGCGCGAGGCGAAGAACGGGCACGACAGGTCGTTGTAGCCGTGGACGATCAGCACCTTCAGCTTCGGATCCACCGAGACCGACTTGCGCAGGTCGGTGACGGACTCGGTGTCGGGGCCGCGGCCGCGGTCCCAGGCCTGGTTGACGTCGCCCGACAGCGCCTCGTAGCGGCTCTCGACCTTCCAGCCGACGGTGCGGGTGGTGAAGTCGACGATGGCGCTGGTGGTCGGGGCGATGATCGAGTCGAGGATCGGGTCGTTGGTCTCCTGCTCGGGGGCGAACGGGAAGGGATCCAGCGAGGTGACGTTGCTGTCATAGCGGCTGCCCAGGCGCCCGGTCTGGCGGAACACCTCGCGCAGGAACGACTGGGTCTCCAGGCGCCCGCCGGCGCGGCGGACATAGGTGGGATCAAGGCCGGTCATGGCCGAGACCTTGGTGGTCAGGCGGTCCAGGGCGGCCGGGTCCGAGCCCTTCATCAGGTCGACCATGTATTCGCCGCGGGTGTAGTCCTCGACGTCCTTGATGGCGGCCGGGGTCAGCTTGCCGTCGCGCTCCAGCTTGGCGGCGGCGATCGAGGGCAGGGTCCACATGGCCGGCAGGGGCGAGATCTCCTGGGCGGTGCGGCCGGCGCTCGACAGCAGCGGCGACACGAGCACCAGGCCGTTGATCCCGACGCCGTAGTCGGTCTGCAGGGTGTAGGTCAGGCGCGGGCCGCGGAAGCCGCCGTAACTTTCGCCGACGATGTACTTTGGCGAGGGCAGGCGCTCGTTCTTGACCAGCCAGTCGAAGACCACGCGCGACAGGTAGTCGATGTCCTGCTTGACGCCGTAGAAGCGCTTCTTGGTCTCTTCCGGCGTGGTCAGGCTGCGCGAGAAGCCGGTGCCGACGGCGTCGATGAACACCAGATCGGTGAAGTCCAGCCAGCTGGCCGGGTTGTCCTGCAGGCGGGTGGGGGCCGACGGGCTGTCGCCCTCGGCGCCGAACTGCACGCGCTTGGGGCCCAGGGCGAAGTTCAGATAGACCGAGGCCGCGCCGGGGCCGCCGTTGAAGGCGAAGGTCACCGGGCGATTGGGGTCGCGCGGGCCGTCCAGGGTGTAGGCGGTGAACACCACCTCGGCGATTTTCTTGCCCTTCTCGTCACGCACCGGCAGCGAGCCGACGGTGGCGGTGTAGGCGATGGTCTTGCCCGCCAGGACGGTGGTCTGCTTGACCGACTTGTCGGCCGGAAAGGCGGGCAGTTCGACGGCCGGTGGCTTGTCGGCCGGCTTGGCCTCGTCGGCCATGACCGATCCACCGGCCATCATTCCGATCGCGAGGGCCGCGCCGGCGGTCCGCGACTTCCAAGTGCTGAGCAATGTCGCCTCTGTGTTCCGGAGCCTGGAGCGGGCCGGGTTTCTTCAGGCGCGCTCGGGTGAGGACGAAATGGCTAGAGCAAGGCCAAGCTGTCGGCAAGGACGCCGCTTAAAAGTGGGCTCGCGGCAAGATCGTGCCCGGCGAAGACCCTGCCTGGGTTCGCCTCAAACGCGAGCATGGCTTGGGCGGGCGAGCCGGATTTCCCTTATCCGATCACGACTAAGCACGAAAAACGGGTTCCGTTTTGTCCCCCGCCGCACTAGGAGTAGCCCCGCCTCGGCAAGGCCTGCCAACGCGTCTTGCCGACCCTATATTTTGTCCGGCGCCGGTCCGGCGCGTTGCTCCAAGGCGAAGATCCCATGGCCCAATACGACGTCGTCATCATCGGGGGCGGTCCCGGCGGCTACAACGCGGCGACCCGCGCTGGTCAGCTGGGCCTGAAGACCGCGATCGTCGAAGGTCGCGGCAAGCTGGGCGGCACGTGCCTGAACGTCGGCTGCATGCCCTCCAAGGCTCTGCTGCACGCCTCGGAATACTATGAAGCCGCCGCCGGCGGCGAGTTCGCCAAGCTCGGCATCGAAGTGAAGCCGAAGCTGAACCTCGACCAGATGATGGCCCAGAAGGCCGAGAGCGTCGAAGCCCTTACCAAGGGCGTCGAGTTCATCATGAAGAAGAACAAGGTCGAGTACGTGAAGGGCTGGGGCCGCATCGACGGACCCGGCAAGGTCGTCGTGAAGACCGAAGACGGTTCAGAACGCGTCCTCGAGACCAAGAACATCGTCATCGCCACCGGCTCTGAGCCCACCCCGCTGCCGGGCGTGACCATCGACAACGCCGGCCGCATCGTCGACTCGACGGGCGCCCTGTCGCTGCCGGCCGTGCCGAAGAGCCTGATCGTGGTCGGCGCCGGCGTCATCGGCCTGGAACTGGGTTCGGTGTGGCGTCGCCTCGGCGCCGAAGTCACCGTCGTCGAGTACCTGGACCGCATCGTCCCGGGCACCGACACCGAAGTGGCGACCGCCTTCCAGAAGATCCTCACCAAGCAGGGCTTCAAGTTCAAGCTAGGCGCCAAGGTCACGGGCGCGGCCGACAAGGGCAAGCAGGCTGAACTGACCCTCGAGCCGGTCGCCGGCGGCCCCGCCGAGACCCTGCAGGCCGACTACGTGCTGGTGGCCATCGGCCGTCGCCCGTTCACGCAAGGGTTGGGCCTGGAAACCGTGGGCATCACCCCGGACAAGCGCGGGATCATCGCCAACGACCACTACAAGACCGGCGTCGACGGCATCTGGGTGATCGGCGACGTCACCTCGGGTCCGATGCTGGCCCACAAGGCCGAGGACGAGGCCGTGGCCTGCATCGAGCTGATCGCGGGCAAGGCCGGCCACGTGAACTACGACATCATCCCGGGCGTCATCTACACCAAGCCGGAAGTCGCCACCGTCGGTAAGACGGAAGACGAGCTGAAGGCCGCGGGCGTCGCCTACAAGGTCGGCAAGTTCCCGTTCCTGGCCAACAGCCGCGCCAAGATCAACCACGAGACCGACGGCTTCGTGAAGGTGCTGGCCGACGCCAAGACCGACCGCATCCTGGGCGCCCACGCCGTGGGTCCCAACGTCGGCGACATGATCGCCGAGATCTGCGTGGCCATGGAGTTCGGCGGTTCGTCGGAAGACGTCGCCCGCACCTGCCACCCGCACCCGACCCGCTCGGAAGCCCTGCGCCAGGCGGCCATGGGCGTCGAAGGCTGGACGATGCAGGCCTAAGAACTGGGCAGGCCTAAAGAAAAGGGCGGGCCCGGCAGGCCCGCTCCGTTCGAAGATCGGAAAGCCCCGCCGGTGACGGCGGGGCTTTTCTTTTTCAGCCGACGGCCTCGGCGGTGACCGAAAGCGGCAGCGGCGGGGCCTCGAGCGTGCGGGTGTGTTGCATGGCGATGCGGGCGTTGCCCTTGGCCAGCGGCGGGAGATGGCCGCCGCTGAAGCTCTCGATGAATTGGCTGACGCCGTTCCAGTTCAGGCCCGTGGGCAAATGCTTGTTGCTGAAGTAGACGGCGACCTCGACGTTGATCAGGAACGGAGCCGCCGAATGGGGGCGGCGCACCAGCACCTGGCCCAGCAGGGGTGTCGCGCCCTCCGCCTCCAGCGACTTCGCCGCGATGATGTATTGCCAGGAGCCGGCGACGCTGCCGCTCACGCCCGAAAGGTTGAGGACCTCCAGGCTCGCGATCGAGCTGGTGGTCGTGTTGGAAATCGTCTGGCTGCTGCCGATCGAGACGCTGGGCCCCGACGGCGAGAAGCCGATGCTTCCGTTGAAGCTGTAGCTGAGCGAGTCGCTGTAGGTCGTCGTCGTCACCGTCGTGTCAGGCGAACTGAGGATGAGTTCCACGGGCGGCGGCGGCTCGTTGGGCGTGTTGAAGTCGATCGTGAGACCGTAGCCGACGGGCGGGCGGTTGCCCTTGTTGACGGTCAGCGAGCTCTGGCCGACCAGCTCGATCAAAAAGTAGTCGTAGATGTCGGTCTGACCCGTCGGCTGGACCGACACCGCCTTGCCGGTGACGGAGATCGTGGACTGCCAGACCCCGATCGCGGTGTTGCCGTTCCAGGTGTCGTTCAGGACGTAGGGGACGGTGGCGATATCGGCGAAAAGGTTGTCGGTTGTCGTTCCGGTAGACATTTGCGGTTCCCCCAGTGGATGGCGCGGTGCGCTCGGCGTGTGGCGGCCGGGCAGTCAATCTTAAATTGCGCGACCGTTTTGGCCGCGCAACAGGATCGGCCGGGTCCGGCTCAGATTGAGACGCCTGGTCGAATCCGGGCCGAACGCGTCGCGGCGCGCCGCTGCCTGAGCCAATAAGTTGAAGACGCATCCGGGCAATCAGGCGTAGAGTTGGCGGGTTTCGTCAGGTCGGAGCCCCACCATGCTGGTGTCCGCCGTGCTGCTCGCCGCCGTCGTCCAGGCCGTTCCGGCGGTTCCGACCGCCCCCGCCCCCGCCCCCGCCCCCGACGCCGCGCCGCCGGCCCGCATCGAGGACGGCCGGGTGATCCGTCCGCTGAAGAAGGGCTGCGCGCTGGGCGAGGTCACGCCCGCCGAGACCCCCAAGGATGAAGATTCCGCCCACCCCCTGGCCAAGGAACCCCGCTCGGGCCTGCGCTACGCGGTGATGCGCAGCGTCGACGGCTGCCTGGTGGACGCGCCGATGGTGGTGAACCGGCGGAAGTAGTTCTCCCACCAGAAAAGCTCGTCATCCCGGCTCTACGCTGCGCTTCGGCCGGGATGACGAGCGTTTGTGCACGAGCGACTGGCCAAACAAAAACCCCGCCGGACGGACCGGCGGGGCTGGTAGTCATGAGGAGGATACGCCCCCGATACGCGGGGCGGTACGCGCACTAAATCGGGATCAGAACTCTTCCCAGTCGTCGCTGCTGGCGGCCGGGGCCGACGAGGCGAAGGCGGCGAGCTTGGCCTGGGCCGAGCGGACCGGGTTGACGCCCGGGCGGCTGTCGGCGCCGGCCAGCGACACGGGGGCCTTGGGGGCGGGGCGGGCGGCCGGGGCGGGACGCGAGATCGGAGGCGGCGCGCGGCGGGCCGAACCGCCGCTGGCCGAGACGCGGGTGGCCTCGGCGCCGGCGACGCGGAAGCGCGAGATCATCTGCATCAGGCCGTTGGCCTCACCTTTGAGCGAGTGGCTGGCCGCGGTCGACTGCTCGACCATGGCGGCGTTCTGCTGGACGGTCTGGTCCATCTGGTTGACGGCGGCGTTGACCTGGTTGAGGCCGGTGGCCTGCTCCTGGCCCGAGGCCGCGATCTCGCCGACCAGGGCGTCGATCTCGCCGACCTTGGAGACGATGGCCTGCAGGGCCTCGCCGGTCTGGCCGACCATCGACACGCCTTGATTGACCTGCTGCGACGAGGTCGAGATCAGGGTCTTGATCTCCTTGGCGGCTTCGGCCGAGCGCTGGGCGAGAGCCCGCACTTCCTGGGCCACGACCGCGAAGCCCTTGCCGGCGTCGCCGGCGCGAGCGGCTTCGACGCCGGCGTTCAGGGCCAGAAGGTTGGTCTGGAAGGCGATCTCGTCGATGACGCCGATGATCTGGCTGATCTCGCTCGACGACTTCTCGATCTGCTGCATGGCGTCGACGGCGCCCTTGACCACGACGCTGGAG
Source organism: Caulobacter sp. SRI_008 (assembly GCF_057586355.1). Taxonomy (NCBI): domain Bacteria; kingdom Pseudomonadati; phylum Pseudomonadota; class Alphaproteobacteria; order Caulobacterales; family Caulobacteraceae; genus Caulobacter; species Caulobacter sp. SRI_008. Next base: position 31,106 of record NZ_JBYCZS010000034.1, on the reverse strand, counting down.
CGTTCGGCGTCGGCGCGGGTCGAGCCGACCACGCGGGCGGCTTCCTGGGCGCCGGCCGACGAGCGGCGGACGGTGGCGGTGATCTCGTCGAGGGCGGCGGCGGTTTCTTCCAGGCTGGCGGCCTGCTGCTCGCTGCGGCGCGACAGGTCGTCGGCGGCCGAGGCGATCTCGTCGCTGCCGGCGCCGATGCCGTTGGCGGCATGGACGATGGTGCGCATGGCGTCTTCCATCTGGGCGATGGCGCCGTTGAAGTCCGATTGCAGGCGCTTGTAGTCGGCCGGGAATTCGGCGTCGACGCGGTAGGTCAGGTCGCCCTCGGCCAGGCGGTTCAGGCCGGTGGCGATGGCTTCCATGACGAAGGCCTGCTCCTTGGCGGCGGCTTCGCGGACCTGCTCGTTCCTGCGACGCTCGGACTCGGTCTCGGCGGCGGCGCGCTGCTGGGCGGCCTCGGCGGTGCGCAGGGCCAGGGCGTTGTCCTTGAACACCTGGACCGAGCGGGCCATGGCGCCGACTTCGTCGCGGCGCTCGGCGCCGACCACGTTCACGTCGATGCTGCCCTGGGCCAGGACTTCCATGGTCTTGGACAGGTTGATCAGCGGGCGGGCGATTTTGCTTCGGCCGATCCAGACGGCGAACACCAGGGCGGCGGCGGCCGAGATCAGGCCGAACAGCATTGTGATAACGACGCCGGTCGAGCCGTCCTTGCGGGCCTTCTCGACGGTGGCCTGGGTGTCGGCCGAATGCTTGTCGGTCCAGGCCGAGACGTCCTTGGTCAGGGCGGTGATGTCCGGATCGATCACGGCCATGACCATGATCGCGGCTTCGTTGGCGTCCTGCAGGCCCAGGTCCGCGCCCTGGCGGCCGCTGTCGTAGACCTTCTTGAAGCGGGCGCGGAAGCCGGCGACTTCCTTGGCGGTCTCGGGGTCGGCCTTGGCGACCTTGTCGAGGCGCTCGTTGCCGCTCTTGAAGTTGTCGTCGATCTCCTTGGAGGCGGCGGCGGCCGCTTCCGACGAGCCGCTGTTGGCGACCGTGCGGTAGGCGGCGTAGCCGATGCCGGAGACGCGACGGTTGAAGCGGGCCATTTCGAGTTCGGCCGGGGCGCGCTGTTCGACGATCCGCACGACGGCGGTTTCCAGCTTCTTCTGCTGCCACACGCCCACGCCCACGCAGGCGACGGCGACGAGCGCCAGCACGATGGCCGGCAGCATCACCTTGGTGGCGATCTTCAGATCGTCGAGTTTCATCAGGCGGTCCCGCTTTCAGCGTTCCCCCGAACGCCGCAGCGCGGCCGGAGGTGTTTCATCTTTGGACTTCACCAAGCGGGGTCCGCGGTAAAAGCGTGGTTAAGCCGGGGATTTTCCCTATCTCCCGCGACCGCTTGTCGCAGATCGTCGGTCGGGCGGCCGACCAAGTGTGAAGGCGAGCACAGTTTCGTTGCAATTTTAGCGTCAGCTTCCGATCCAGGGCGAACGCGCCCGGACCTGGGGAGGCGACCATGGCCAAGCGGCCCAACATCCTGCTGATCACCTGCGACCAGTACCGCTTTCCACGCTTCTCCTACGGACCGCTGCACGGGCTGGACGAGGACCTGAAGGCGGTGCTGGGCTTCCAGCCCCTGGAGCCGCGCAACAGCTACGCCGACCACTTTCCGGGCCTGCTGGCGCTGCGCGACAACGCCGTGCTGCTGGCCAACCACACGGTGGCGGCCAGCGCCTGCACGCCCAGCCGGACGGTGATCTATACCGGCCAGTACGGCACGCGGACGGGCGTCACCCAGACCGACGGCCTGTTCAAGAGCGGCGATTCGCCCAACTTCCCGTGGCTGGCGGCCGACGGGATCCCCACCCTGGGCGCCTGGATGCGCCAGGCCGGCTACACCACCCACTATTTCGGCAAGTGGCACGTCAGCGATCCGCCGGACCACTCGCTGGAGGCCTTCGGCTTCGACGACTGGGAAAAGAGCTGGCCCGAGCCGCACGGGGCGGCGATCAACAATCTGGGCCTCTATCGCGACGCCGGCTTCACCGACTCCGCCTGCGCCTTCATCCGCCGCCAGGCCCAGGCGGTGAACTACGACCGGGCGGTGGCCACGGCCCAGTCGATCGACCCCTACGCTTCCGGTCCTGACCCGGCCGACCTGAAGCCGTGGTTCGCCGTGGCCTCCTTCACCAACCCACACGACATCGCCACCTATCCGGCGGTGATCGGCCAGGCCCTGCCCACGCCCGACGGCAGCGGCGTGCAGGGGATCTTCAACCCGCTGACCGTGCCCCTGCAGGGCCAGAGGACGCCGGCCCCGACCGCCGGCACGGCGACCATCCCGCTCAATCCCGGCGGCTTCCCGCAGGAGTGCGGGCACGTGCCGCCGACCTGGAACGAGGACCTGTCGAGCAAGCCCTCGTGCCAGGCCGACTACGCCTGGAAGATGGGCCTGGCGCTGAACGCCAAGACCGGCTTCAACGTCGCCCGCGCCTTGCCGATCCAGAGTGAGCAGCAGGCCCTGGAGGCGGCGGCCGACATCGCCCTGCAAGGCCCGATCCCGTTCCAGCTGACCGACGATCCGCGCGGCGGGGTGAAGGCCTTCGTCCAGCTCTACGGCTGGCTGCACAGCGTGGTCGACGTCCACATCGCCGCGGTGCTGAAGGCGCTGGAGGAGAGCGGCCAGGCCGACAACACCATCGTCGTCTTCCTGTCGGACCACGGCGAATACGCCGGGGCCCACGGCATGATGATCGAGAAGTGGCACACGGCCTATCAGGAGGCCCTGCACGTGCCGGTGGTCGTGCGCTTCCCGCCGGCCCTGGCCAGCATCGAGACCCCGGACGGCGTCCCGCTGGCCAAGGACGCCCTGACCAGCCACGTCGATATCCTGCCGACCATACTGGGCCTGGCCGGGGTGCATGAGGCCGAGCGCGACGCCATCGCCGGGGTGCTGGCCAAGACCCAGCCCGTTCCGCCGCTGCCGGGCGTCAACCTGGCGCCGCTGATCCGGGGTGAGACCGACAGGGTGATCGAGCCGGACGGCTGCGAGCGCCAGGGGGTGCTGTTCATCACCGACGACGAGATCACCGCCCCCTCGCCGCCGCTGAACAATCCGCACAACACCAAGTGCGAAAAGGAGTTCGCGGTGTTCGACGTGGCGGTGGAGAAGCTGCGGACGGGCAATCCCAAGCGCCCGCCGGTGGACATCGCCCCCGGCTCGGTGCGCCAGCCCAACCACGTGCGCTCGGTGCGCACCCAGCGCTTCAAGCTCAGCCGCTATTTCGACCCGTCGGGCCGCGCGGGGCAGGAGTGGGAGATGTACGACCTGCTCGACGATCCCAACGAGGCGGTGAACCTCGTCTATGTCGAAGCCGACCCGCCCCGCGCCCGCCTGGACCCGGCCCTGCAGCCCGAGGTGGACCGGCTGGCGGCGCTGCTGGCGGCGCTGGAGGAAAGGGATCTTTCCTGACGCCCCTTCTCCCGCCTCAGCAAAACCCCAACCCTCGTCATCCCGGAAAGCCCGAAGGGCTTATCCGGGACCCAGGGGACTGGGCGCTGTGGTCGGGTTAGCCGCCCCAGCGTTGGCCGACGCATCGCGGCGGCTCCTGGGTCCCGGCTCTACGCTACGCTTCGGCCGGGATGACGAATTGTGGGTGCGTGGTGGCTCTCAAGCCCTCGGATGCGCCTTGCCGTAGGCCGCCAGCAAACCCTCGGCGTCGACCTGGGTGTAGCGCTGGGTCGTCGACAGCGAGGCGTGGCCCAGCAGGTCCTGGATGGAGCGCAGGTCGGCGCCGGCGCCCAGCAGGTGGGTGGCGAAGCTGTGGCGCAGGGCGTGGGGCGTCGCGCGGTCGGAGAGGCCGAGGCGCCCGCGCAGCAGCTGCATGGCCGCCTGCACGTGGCGCGGCGACAGCGGCCCGCCACGCTTGGCCCTGAACAGCGGCTCGTCCGGTCCGAGCACGAAGGGCAGGGCGGCGACATAGGCGTCGACCGCCGTGCGCACGGCCTCGAGCACCGGCACGATCCGGGTCTTGCCGCCCTTGCCGGTGATGCGCAGGGTTTCGGCCAGGGGCGCGTCGGTGCGGGTCAGGGACAGGCCCTCGGAGATCCGCAGGCCGCAGCCCCAGAGCAGGGTGAGCACCGCCTCGTCGCGGGCGGCTTCCCATTCGTCGCGGTCAGGGTCGAGGGCGATCTCGGTCAGCAGGCCTCGGGCCTGGTCTTCGGAGACCGGACGCGGGGCGCCGACCTTGATGCGCGGGCCGCGCACCAGGCCGATGGCGGCGTTGGGCGTGGAGAGGCGCGCGTCTAGGAAGCGGTGGAAGGCGCGGATCGAGGACAGCGACTGGCTGACCGAGCGCGGCGACAGCGGATGATCGCCCGAGCGCCGGAAGGCCAGATAGGCCCGCAGGTCGGCGGCCGAGACGGCGCCGAGGTCCTTGAGCGACAGGCCGCCGCCGTTGTGGCGCTCGATGAAGTTCAGATAGGCCAGCACGTTGTCGCCATAGGCCCGCACCGTGCGCGGCGAGGCGCGGCGCTCGTCGGCGAGATGGGTGAGCCAGGCGGCCAGGGCTTCGCGGGCGGAGCTCATTGGATCCTCCCCCTCTGGGGGAGGTGTCGGCGAAGCCGACGGAGGGGGGGAGTAGGGGCAGGGTCTCTCAGCGTCTCGGAAGCTGAGAACGCCCCCCCTCCGGCCCTCTGGGCCTCCTCCCCCAGGGGGGGAGGATCTCATTACGGCACCGGCCAACGCTCGGCCGTGCGCTCGACGACGCGGGCGAGGAAGGCCACGAGGTCGGAGCCCATGTCGGGGGTGAAGGCTTCGGGGTCGGTCGAGCCGAAGGCCAGGACGGCCTGGCGCGAGGGCTCCCACAGGGCCATGCGGACGATGGCCATGCTGCGGATGGTCTCGAACTTTTCGCCGAACAGGCCCAGGGCCGGCGCGAAGAAGCCCATGCGGGCGACGCCGTGGTCGCCCATGATCATGTCGACCTGGCCGTCGACCAGGGCGTGCCAGCCGGCGGGCACCCGGGCCGGGCCTTCCAGGGCCAGGGTGCCGGCGGCAAGGCTGAAGCGCAGGGCGGCCATCTCGTCGACCCGGCGAGCGAGGTCGGAATGGTTGCGGGCGTCGAGCAGGTCGATGACGGCGGCGTGCACCTGGGCCTGGGCCGACATGTTGGCCTCCGCGGTGGCCTCGACGAACTTTCGCGCATGGGCCTCGCGCTCGCGGGCGGCGGCGGCCTTGGCGATGGCGACGTGACCGAACTCGACGACATTGCCGCCATCGAGCTTGAGCCCCAGGTCGCTGAGCAGGTCGGCGTCGTCGCGCAGCATCTCCGGCTGGTCGCGCAGGAAGTCGCGGACCAGGTCCGGATCGATCTGCGGCTGGGCCAGCGCCTGACTGAACTCGCTCATGAACACCTATCCCTGCGTTCGCCCGCACGCGTCAGGCGAACCCGATGAAGCCCTGTTTCGGTTAACGACGGCTTGATGAGCTGAGCCGAACCCCCATCTCGACGCGGCGCCGTTTCTGGAGCAGAAGGCGGGTCCCATGCCGCGCATCGCCTCCGTCCTGCTGCCCATGCCGCTGCCCGAGGCCTTCGACTACGCCGAGCCGGAAGGCCTGGCGCTGGCCGTCGGCGACCACGTGGCCGTGCCCCTGGGTCCGCGCACCGTGCGCGGGGTGGTGACGGCGCTGCGTGAAGGCGCGGGCGGCAACCGGCCGCTGAAACCCCTGCTGCACCGGGTGGACGATCCGCCCCTGCCGGCCAATGTCATCACCTTCGTGGAATGGGCCGCGCGCTATTCGGTGGACGTGCCCGGCTGGCCGCTGGCCATGGCCCTGCGCGGCCTGCGCCATCCGGCCGCCAAGCCGGAAAAGGCCGTGGCCCTGACCGGCGTCCAGCCCGGCCGCATGACGCCCGCGCGCCTGAAGGTGCTGGCCGCGGCCGAGCATGGCCCGATGAGCGCCGCCGAACTGGCCCGCCAGGCGGGGGTCTCGGCCGGGGTGGTCAAGGGCCTGGTCGACGAGGGCGCGCTGGAGGCGGTGCTGGTCGCCGCCGACGACTCGGTGCCCCAGCCCGACCTCTCCCTGCCGCCCCAGACCCTGAACCCGAGTCAAAAGGCCGCGGCCGACGTCATGGCCGACATGCTGGCGGCCGGCGGCTTCCAGGCGGCGCTGCTGGACGGCGTCACCGGCTCGGGCAAGACCGAGGTCTATCTGGAGGTCGCCGCCGCCGCCCTGGCCGCCGATCCGGCTGCCCAGGTGCTGGTGCTGCTGCCCGAGATCGCCCTGACCCAGGCCGTCATGGCCCGCTTCGAGCAGCGGTTCGGCGCCGCGCCGATCGAGTGGCACTCGGGCGTCTCGCCGCCGCGTCGCCGCCGGGCCTGGGAGGCCGTGGCCGACGGCCGCGCCCGCATCGTGGTCGGCGCCCGCTCGGCGCTGTTCCTGCCGTTTACGAACCTCAAGCTGATCGTCGTCGACGAGGAGCACGACGGCTCGTTCAAGCAGGAGGAGGGCTTCATCTATCAGGCGCGCGACCTGGCCGTGGCCCGCGCCAAGATCGAGAAGGCCCTGGTGGTGCTGGCCAGCGCGACGCCGTCGCTGGAGAGCCTGTGGAACGCCCAGAGCGGCCGCTATCGCTGGCTGCGCCTGGGCGCGCGGCACGGGACGGCGCAGCTGCCCGACGTGCACCTGATCGACATGCGGGCCAATCCGCCCGAGCCCGGCCGCTGGCTGTCGCCGACCCTGGTCAAGGCCGTGTCGTTGACCTTGCAGAAGGGCGAGCAGAGCCTGCTCTTCCTCAATCGCCGGGGCTATGCGCCGCTCGTTTTGTGCCGGGCCTGCGGCGAGAAGCTGAAGTCGCCCGACAGCGACAGCTGGCTGGTCGAGCACCGCTATACCGGCCGCCTGGTCTGCCACCTGACCGGCTTCTCGATGAAGAAGCCCGAGGCCTGCCCGCACTGCGGGGCCAAGGACAGCCTGGTGTCGATCGGTCCGGGCGTGGAGCGGGTGGAAGAAGAGGCGCGCTATCTGTTCCCCGACGCCCGCATCGCCGTGTTCTCGTCGGACACGGTGTTCGACCCGGCCGGGGCGCGGGCGCTGGTGGACTCGATGGTCGCCGGCGAGATCGACATCCTCGTCGCCACCCAGGCCGCCGCCAAGGGCCACAACTTTCCCAACCTCACCCTGGTGGGGGTGATCGACGCCGACCTCTCCCTACGCGGCGGCGACCTGCGGGCCGGCGAGCGGACGTTCCAGCTTCTCGCGCAAGCGACGGGCCGGGCCGGCCGTCACGAGAAGCCGGGCCGCGCCTATCTCCAGACCTACGCGCCGGAGCACGCGGTGCTGCAAGCCCTGAAAGCCCAGGACCGCGACGCCTTCGTCGAGGCCGAGATGGCCATGCGCGAGGAGGCCGGCCTGCCGCCGTTCGGACGCCTGGCCGCGGTGATCGCCTCCGGTCCCGACGCCGAGGCGCTGGAGGCCTACGTCCAGGCCCTGGCCGCGGCGACGCCCAACGCCGAGGGGGTGGAGGTCTACGGCCCCGCCGACGCGCCGCTGGGTCTGGTGCGCGGTCGGCGGCGCAAGCGGTTCCTGGTGCGGGCGGGGCGCAATGTCGACCTGCCGGCCTTCATGGCGGCGTGGCGGGCGCGGGCCAGGATCCCGAACTCGGTGCGGGTGACGATCGACATCGACCCGTACAGCTTTCTGTAGGGATCCGGGAAAACCCCCTCAGTCGCTCCGCGACAGCTCCCCCAGAGGGGGAGCATCTGTCTTGCTAGATCCTCCCCCTCTGGGGGAGGTGGCCCGGAGGGCCGGAGGGGGTCAGCCCGCGACCTCTTCCTTCTCCAGCACCGGTTCCTGCGTCGGCATGCGCGACCTCAGCGGCAGGGCGGGGACGAAGAAGATCACGATCACGCCCAGCACGATCACCAGCAGCGCCGCCTGCATCACGCCGCTGACGGCGTAGGCCAGGGCCTGGCCCAGGGCCGGGTCGCGATGGCCGCCGACCACGCCGCTCTCCAGGGCCAGGCCCTGCAGGGCGCCCAGATCCAGCTTGCCGCCGCCGTAGCTGGCCAGGCGGGTGGTCAGCAGGGCGCCGGCCACGGCCACGCCGACCGTCGAGCCGATCTGACGGAAGAACTGGTTGGAGCTGGTGGCCACGCCGATGTCGCGCGGCGACACCGCGTTCTGGGTGGCCAGGTTGAAGAGGCTCTGGTTGGGTCCTAGGCCCACGCCGACCACCAGCAGCAGCAGGCACAGCCAGTAGAGGTGGCTGATCCCGGCCAGGTGGGTCATCGGGGTCACCCCGACCAGCAGCAGCACCGCCCCGGCCAGCATGAACGGCTTGTACTTGCCCGTGCGGCTGACCAGCTGGCCAGACACCGACGAGCCGACGATCAGCCCGCCCATCAGCGGCAGCATGGCCAGGCCCGAGGTCGTGGCGTCCACGCCCAGGCCCAGCTGCATGTAGAGCGGCAGGAACACCGCCACCCCCATGAAGGCCATGGAGATCAGGAAGGCCGCCAGGTTGGCGGTGACGAAGGTCTTGTTCTTGAAGAGATGCAGCGGAACGATCGGGTTCGACACCCGGCTCTCGACATAGACGAACAGGGCGAGCGCCACGGCCGCGCCGACGAACAGGCCCACGCTCTGGACCGAGGCCCAGGCGATGTCGTGGCCGCCGAGGCTGAGCGCCAGCAGCAGCGGCACGAAGGCGGCGATCAGCAGGGCCGCGCCCAGGAAGTCGATGTTGCCCGAGCGCTGGTGCGGCAGGGCCGGCATCTTCACCAGGATCATGAACAGCGACAGCAGGCACAGCGGCAGGTTGACGTAGAACACCCAGCGCCAGCCGGCGATCACGTGGGCGCCCAGCTGGATCGTGCCGTGGTCGGTGAAATAGCCGCCGATCAGCGGGCCCAGCACGCTGGAAAGGCCGAACACCGAGCCGAAGATGCCGGCGAACTTGCCCCGCTCGCGCGGCGGATAGAGGTCGGCGATGATGGCGAAGGCGGTGGTGAACAGCGCCCCGCCGCCGATCCCCTGCAGGGCGCGGAAGACGATCAGCTGCACCATGCCGTTCATGCCGGCGATCGGGCCGAACTCGCCCGACAGACCCGACAGCCACGAGCCGATCATGAAGATCGAGATGCCGGCCACCAGCACCGGCTTGCGGCCGTAGATGTCGCCCAGCTTGCCCCAGATCGGCACCATCACCGTCGAGCTCAGCAGGTAGGCTGTGGTCACCCAGCTATAGAGCGTCAGGCCGTGCAGCTCGGAGATGATCCGCGGCATGGCGGTGGAGACGATGGTCTGGTCCAGCGCGCTGAGCAGGAAGACGATCATCAGGCCGGCCAGGGTGGTGCGGCGTTCGGCGTCGGTGAATTGGCCGGTCATGCGATGGTCCGTGGGCGATGTCCCGAGGGGGTCGCCCCGCCTAGCATGGTTCGCGCCGGAAGGCGGAGAGGGAACGGCGATCTCGTTCGCAGAGCGGACGTTCTCATCCCTCTCCCCTTGCGGGAGAGGGTGGCCTCGCGGAGCGAGGTCGGGTGAGGGGTCTCTCAGAAGGTTGCGGATAGGCCTTTCGACCCCTCATCCGTCGACCTTCGGCCGCCACCTTCTCCCGCAAGGGGAGAAGGCAACTGGGAGTTGCTCGCCCCGCGCGCCGGGGCGGCGTAAGCGTCTTGCGCCCTCCATGGAGACCCCGCCCATGCGCCGCCTCGTTCCGTTTCTCGCTCTCCTGGCCCTGGCGCCCATCGTCGCGACGGCCGCGCCGCGCGGCGCGCCGGTGTCGGTGCGCGAGGCCTGGGCGCGGCCGGCGCCGGCGGGGATGAACGGGGCCGGCTACCTCGTTCTGATCAACACCGGCGAGCGGCCGGTGACGCTGGTCCGCGCCGAGAGCCCGTCGGCCCGCGAGGTGATGATCCACCAGACCCGGATGCAGGGCGGCGTCGCCTCGATGCAGGGCATGGGCGAGGGCGTGGTGATCCCGGCCGGCGGCAAGCTCGTCTTCGGTCCCGGCGGCCGGCACTTCATGCTGATGGGGCTGCGGGCGGAACTGACCCCGGGCGGTCGCCTGCCGCTGACCCTGATCTTCGACGACGGCCGACGCGTCGAGACGCGCCTGGCGATCCAGCGCAACGCGCCGCGACCGATGGTTGCGGCCCCGCCCGCCCCGCCGCACCGTCACTGACCAGGCAAAGGGCGCCGGCCCGGTTTCCGGCAAACATGACAGAATTTTAAGGCAGGAAATTTCAGCGTCCGGCGCAGATTGCCGCGGGTTTTCCAACGGATCTGCCTTTCGATGAAAAAAGCTTGGTTCGGCGCCGCCGCGGCGGTCGCCCTTTCGATGTCCGCCTACGCCGCCCAGGCCCATGAGGAGCACGCCTGCGTCGACGACGCCTGCACCGTACAGTCGCTGCTGCCCCAGGGCTCCGACGCCGGCGGCGCCGAGGTCTCGCTGGGGTCGCCGCGCTACGGCCAGTGGGGCTTCGACCTCTCGGGCATGGACACCTCGGTGAAGCCGGGCGACGACTTCTACAAGTACGCCAACGGCAAGTGGGACGAGGTCACGACCATCCCGTCCGACCGCACCCGCTACGGCAATTTCGACAAGCTGGCCGAGCTGTCTGAAGCCCGCACCCGCGCCATCATCGAGGGCGCCGCCGCCGGCAAGACCACCGACGCCGACAGCGTCAAGGTCGGCGCCGCCTACAAGGCCTTCATGGACGAGGCCCGGATCAACGCCCTGGACGTCGCGCCGATCGCCGGCGAGCTGAAGCAGGTCCGGGAGGTCAAGACCAAGGCCGACTTCACCGCCCTGATGGGCAAGAGCGCGACCACGGGCTTCTCGTCGATCCTGGGCCTCTATGTCTCGACCGACGCCAAGAACCCGACCCGCTACGCCGTCTACGCCGGCCCGGGCGGCCTGTCGCTGCCCGACCGCGACTACTATCTCGACGCCAAGTTCGCCGACAAGAAGGCCGCCTACGAGCTCTATGTCGCCAAGATGCTGACCTCCGTCGGCTGGGAGAACGCGACCGAGAGCGCCAAGGCCGTGGTCGCCTTCGAGACGCGGCTGGCCGAGGCCAGCTGGACGCGCGTCGAACGCCGCAACCGCGACAAGACCTACAATCCCAAGACCTGGGCCGAGCTGCAGGCCCTGACCCCGGGTTACGACTGGAACCGCTTCCTGGTCGGCACCGAACTGCCGAAGATCAATCGCGTGGTGGTGACCACCGACACGGCCTTCCCGAAGTTCGCCAAGATCTACGCCGAAACCCCGCTGGAGACCCTGAAGGCCTGGCAGACGTTCAAGGTCGTCGACGGCGCCGCCCCGCTGCTGTCCAAGCGCTTCGTCGACGCCAGCTTCGCGTTCCGCAACAAGACCCTGGCCGGCCAGCCCGAGCAGAAGCCCCGCTGGAAGCGCGGCGTCGCCCAGGTCAACGACATGCTCGGCGAGAGCGTCGGCAAGGTCTATGTGGCCGAATACTTCCCGCCGGACTCCAAGGCCAAGATGGTCGACCTGGTCGGCAACCTGCGCACGGCCCTGAAGGCCCGGATCGAGAACCTCGACTGGATGGGTCCGGAGACCAAGGAACGGGCGCTGGACAAGCTGGCCAAGTTCACCGTCAAGATCGGCTATCCCGACAAGTGGCGCGACTACTCCAAGCTGGAGATCCGCGAGGGCGACGCCTACGGCAACAGCCTGCGCGCCAACGCCTTCGAATGGCGCCATGACGTCGAGCGCCTGAACCAGCCGGTCGACAAGACCGAGTGGGGCATGACCCCGCAGACGGTCAACGCCTACTACAACTCGGTCAACAACGAGATCGTGTTCCCGGCCGCCATCCTGCAGGCGCCGTTCTTCCATCCGGACGCCGACCCGGCCGTCAACTACGGCGGCATCGGCGGGGTGATCGGCCACGAGATCGGCCATGGCTTCGACGACCAGGGCCGCAAGTCCGACGGCGACGGCGTGCTGCGCGACTGGTGGACGGCGGAGGACGCCGCCAAGTTCGAGGTCCAGAAGACCAAGCTGGGCAAGCAGTACTCGGCGTTCGAGCCCTTCCCGGGCGTGCACGTCAACGGCGACCTGACCATGGGCGAGAACATCGGCGACATGGGCGGCCTGTCCTTCGGCCTGGACGCCTACCACGCCTCGCTGAAGGGGCAGCCGGCCCCGGTGCTGGACGGCTTCACCGGCGACCAGCGGGTCTATCTCGGCTGGGCCCAGGTGTGGCGCCAGAAGAGCCGCGACGACGCGCTCAAGCAGCAGATCGCCAGCGACCCGCACTCGCCGGCTTTTTACCGCGTCAACGGCACGATCCGGAACCAGCCGGGCTGGTACAAGGCCTACGACATCCAGCCGGGCGACAAGCTCTACATCGCGCCGGAAGAGCGCGTGAAGATCTGGTGATGTCCGTGCGACGTGCTCCTCCCTCGCTTTAGCGGGGGAGGTGGCGCGCTGCGGATACGCAGCGTGACGGAGGGGGCGACGGCCGGCACTGAGCCCAGTCTCGCCCCCTCCACCGCTTCGCGGTCCCCCTCCCCCGCACGCGGGGGAGGAGTAGAGCCCCGGGCCTCACCGCTCGGGGTTTTTCTTTGGGCGCTTAAGTCGCCGCTTCGAAGATCGCTTCGCGCACCAAGTCAGGGCGTTCCATCGGCAGGAAGTGGCTGGTCCCGACCACGGTCTCGATGCGCACGGCCTTGCCGCGGCGGGCGAAGGCCGCGCCGTCGCCGGTGCGGCAGGTCGAGCCGTGCTCGGCTTTCAGGATCCTCACCGGACCGCGGAACTCGCCGACCGCGCGCCAGGGATCGTGGCCCTGGGCGGCGTAGTTGGAGGCCTCCCAGGCGGGGGTGCAGGCCAGCTCGACCTTGCCGTCGGGCCGGTCCTTGAAGCCGCCGCCGACATAGTCGGCCAGCATCGCCTCGGGCCAGGACTTGAAGGCGCCGCGACCGCGATAGGCGTTGAAGGCGGCCTCGCGGCTGTCGAACACCTCGCGCCGACGGGTGGCGGCCTGGGCGATCGGCAGGCGCTTCCACAGCCGCCCCGAGGTCCACGGCGCCTTGGCGTAGAGGGCCAGCATGCGCGGCATGACGACGGGATCGAGCAGGACGAGGCTGGAGACCTTGCCCGGGGCCTGGGCGGCGGCCAGCAGGCTGACGGTGGCGCCCATCGAGTGGCCGGCCAGCACCACCGGCGCCTGGTCCAGCGCCTGGAGCAGGGCCAGCAGGTCGTCGCGCAGGTCCAGCCACGAGCGGCGCCCTTCCGGATCGGCCTTCAGCCGGCTGTCGCCATGGCCGCGCTGGTCGACCGCCAGCACCCGCAGGCCGGCCGACAGCGGGGCCAGCAGGGTGCGGTAGGTCTGGGCGTTGAAGCCGTTGGCGTGGACGAAGACGACGTCGACGGCGCGGCTGGGCGGACCGAAGTCCAGCGCTGCCATCTCGCCGCCGCCGGCCGGGCTGTCGATGGCGATCAGGCGCCGCTTGGGTTCGCGGAAGACGGCGGCGTCCATAGGCCCGAGGTTCCTTCTTCGTCGACTTGCGCCTTAAGGTAGGGGCGGGCAGCCCCGCCGTCCAATGGAGCCGCGATGAATCCGCTCGCCACGATAGGCTACGAGACCGATACGCAGGCCGGGATGATCGGGCGCCTGAAAGCCGCCCAGGTCGAGCTGGTGGTCGACGTGCGGGCCGTGGCCTCGTCGCGCAAGGCCGGCTTCTCCAAGACTCTGTTGGGAAACAGCCTGTTGGCCGAGGGCATCGGCTACCTGCACCTGCAGCCGCTGGGCACGCCCAAGGCCGGCCGCGACGCCGCCCGCGCCGGTCGGGTGGGCGAGATGCACGAGATCTTTTTGGCCCACCTGGAGGAGCCCAAGGCCCAGGTGGCCCTGGCCCAGGCGACGCAGCTGGCCGGCGAAAAGCGCATCGCCCTGCTGTGCTACGAGGACGACCCGGCCTGCTGCCATCGCCGCCTGGTCGCCGACCGCATCCGCGCCAGCCTGAAGTGCGAAGTCGTGGACCTGTGATCGACGTGGTGCTGGCCGGCTACGAGGCCGACGGGGCGGCGCTTGTCGAGCGGTTCGAGACCATAGACCCGGCGGGGCTCTACGCCCCGGTGGCCGGCTTCATCCCGACGACGCCCGCGCGGATCGCCGACATCGGGGCGGGGACCGGACGCGACGCGGCCTGGCTGGCGGGGATGGGCCATGCGGTGGTCGCGGTCGAGCCGGCCGCTGCGTTGCGCGAGGCGGGAAGGGCGCTGCGGCCCGACCTGGCGTGGATCGACGACCGCTTGCCGGAACTTGCGCGACTGTCGGGGCCGTTCGACCGCCTGTTGCTGAGCGGCGTCTGGCAGCACCTGGACGAGGCCGCGCGGGGGCTCGCCATGCGCAGGTTGGCGGCCCTGCTGGCGCCGCGCGGGGTGCTGGTCATGTCGCTGCGCCACGGCCCAGGCGCGCCGTCTCGGCCGGTGTGGCCGATCGACGTGGCGAAGACGATCACGCTGGCGGAGGCTTCGGGCCTGCGGCTGGTCCACCGCGCCGAGGCGGCTTCGGTGCAGGCAGGCAACCAGGCGGCCGGGGTGACCTGGACGTGGGTGTGTTTGGAGGCGCCTGCTCCTCCCTCGTGAAACGGGGGAGGTGGCGCGGCGCTATCAGCGCCGTGACGGAGGGGGCGAGTGACTGAGCGCCGTGCGCGCCGCCGCCCCCTCCACCACTTCGTGGTCCCCCTCCCCCGCTTTGCGGGGGAGGAGCTGGTTCATCAGACCTGCGTCAGCTGCCACTCGCCGCGGCCGTCGCGGCAGGCGCTGTAGCGCTCGGTGGTCGGGCGCTGGCCGCTGGTCGACACCGAGGCGGCGATGGTGCGGCACGAGGGGGGCGGGCCGTAGTTGCTGGCGGTCAGCAGCGAGGCGGAGACATAGCCGGTCCCGTAGCCGTTGCGGCCCACCAGCAGCCAGTTGGAGCCGGGGACGGCGCCCAGGATCTCGACCCGCTCGCCGGTCGACAGCTTGCCGACGACGGTCCCGCTGGTCGACGGGCCGCTGCGCAGGTTGGCGGTCGAGCGGGCGGTGTAGTCGGCGCCGACGGCGTCGTAGCTGGGCAGCTGCTGGATGTTGCGCTCGAAGCGCAAGGAGTCCCCGGCGACCGGCGGGCCGTAGCTGGACGAGACCACGTCGATGCGGCCCGAGGCGCCCGTGCGCGGGTTGCTCCACACCTGGGCCTGGCCGGTCTCCAGGGCCTTCTTGGTGGCGGCCTGGGCGCGGGCGGTGTCGGTCGACTGCATGCGGCAGCCGATATAGGAGCCCGCCGCCGCGCCAGCGGCCGCTCCGACCAGGGCGCCTAGGGTCTTCTCGTTCTTGGAGATCTTGCTGCCGACCAGGGCGCCGACGCCGGCCCCGATCAGGGCGCCGCCTTCCTGCTTGCCGCCGGTGCCCTCGCACGAGAACAGGCCGCCCAGCGGCTTGCTCTGGGCCAGGGCGGGAAGCGGGGCGGCCAGGCCGGAGGCCAGGACGGCGCCGATCGAGAGGGCGGCGGCGAAGGGCTTGCGCATTTTTGTCTGCTCCTTGCGAGGGACGGGCGTTCGGGGGATCGGCCCGCGGGATTTGACGTCGCCGCCGTCGCCCGTGCTATCGTTCAGGTGAACAACGATAAGGGAGGCGACGATGGGTAATGGAACACCGGTCGATTATAGCTGCTTCACAGTAGAGATCGAGGCCGGCGTCGCCCACCTGAAGCTGATAAGGGCGGAAAGCTTCAACTCCATGACGCGTTCGTTCTGGCGCGAGCTGCCCGAAATCGTGAACGACCTGGACCGGCGAGGCGGGGTGCGGGCGATCGTCATCTCCTCGACCGGCAAGCACTTCAGCGCCGGCATGGACCTGTCGGTGTTCGCCGACGAGGGCATCACCGGCGGCGAGCCCGTCGATCGCCACGTCGCGGCCGAGGCCTTCCGCCACAAGGTGAAGGGGCTGCAGGAGACCTTCTCGTGCCTGGAGCGGGCGCGGATGCCGGTGATCATGGCCATCCAGGGCGGCTGCATCGGCGGGGCGGTCGACTTCGCCACCGCCTGCGACATCCGCTACGCGACGTCGGATGCGTATTTCGTGATCCAGGAGATCAACATCGGCATGACCGCCGACGTCGGCACCTTCCCGCGCCTGTGCAAGCTGATCCCCGAGGGCTGGGTCAAGGAACTGGCCTATACCGGCCGCAAGCTGCCGGCTCAGAAGGCCCTGGAGCTGGGCCTCGTCAACGCCGTGTTCGACAGCCACGAGGCGGTGGTCGCCCACGCCCTGGAGACCGCCCGCGAGATCGCGTCGAAGACCCCGCTGGCGGTGACCGGCAGCAAGGTGATCATCAACTACGCCCGCGACCACTCGGTGGCGGACACCCTGGATTACCTGGCCGTTTGGCAGTCGGGCATGCTGGCCGGCCCGCACATGGCCGAGGCCTTCGCGGCGAAAGCCGGCAAGCGCGAGCCGGTCTATCCCGACCTCGCGCCGATCAAGGCGGGGATTTAGGGGTCCTTCTCCCCTTGCGGGAGAAGGTGTCATCCGAAGGATGACGGATGGGGGGTCTCTCAGAAACGGCGCGTCGCACCCTGCCGCTCCGCCGTTGCCGCGGATGGATTTGAGAGACCCCTCACCCGACCCGGCTCCGCCGGGCCACCCTCTCCCGCAAGGGGAGAGGGGGCGTTCGCGCCAGGACCCAGGGCGGGAAGCTTTTCTAGATCTTGCGGGTGATCTCGATCGCCTGCCAGCCGGCGTTGGGGCCCTGGCCGTCGGGGTCGAAGCTGTAGTGCACGGCGCGCCAGCCGTCGCCAACGCTGCGGTGCCAGCCGATCGCCTTCCAGCCTTCCGGATAGTTCAGCGTGTCGTCGAAATCGGGCGCGCCCAGGGGAGCGCCGAGCACGACCTCGCCCTTCAGCCGCTCGACCGTGGCGGCCGGATCGGCGGGCTGGAAATAGACGCGGCACTCCGAGGTGCCGCCGAGGTCGGCGACGTAGATCAGCGCGGGCCGGCCGGCGATCGCGCCTTGGCGGACCTCCTGCAGGCGGGCGGCGCCCTGGCCGAGCAGCAGGGCCGGAACGGCCTGGCCCTCCAGCGCCGTCCAGCCGGTGGCGCGGGCCTTGCGCAGGATCTCGCCGTGCGAGGCGGGCGCGATGCAGACGTCGCGGAAGGCCGCCAGTTCGCTGTGCAGGTCCGGCGGAGCGACCGGCGCCCGGGCGGCCGAAACGGCCAGGGTCGCGCCGCCGACGAGGGCGGTGGTCGCGGCGAGGAGGGCGACGAGCGTGCGAGTCTTCATGATCTCAGGTTGTGTCGTCGCCGTCCCTACCGGTCAAGCCCGGTTCAGCTTCCGGCCGCCTCCAGCGCCTTGAGGCGCTTAGTTGCGTTGGTGTTGCCGGGATCCAGCGCCAGCGAGCGGCGGTAGTGGACGATCGCGGCGGCCTTGTCGCCGTTGGCCTCGTAGGCGTCGGCCAGGCTGTCCTGGGCGTTGCCGCTGTCGGGGTAGAGCTCGGCGGTCAGTTTCAGGACGACCAGGGCGGTCGGCGCCTTGCCGAAGGCCAGCAGGCGGTAGCCCCAGTCGTTCAGCTCGTGCTCGTCGGGCTTGAAGGCCGGGTCGCGGCGCAGGCGGGCGACGACGGCGTCGGCCTGCTCCGGCGGGGCGGCGGCCAGTTCGGCGCGCAGGGCCGCGACGCCGGTCAGGGTCATGCCGGGGACGAAGCCCTGGGCGATCTCGTCGATCAGGTCTTCCGGCGTCGAGCCGGCCAGGTTGCTGAGGATCGCCACCCCGACCTTGTCGTTCGGATAGAGATAGACGGCGTTGCGGCTGCCGCCGGTCATGCCCACGACCAGGCGGTCCGGGCGCTTGAGCACCAGCCAGCCCAGGCCCCACTGGCCCGGCTTGCCGTCGGTGTAGGAAACCGGCGTCCACATCGTCGCCTTGGCCGTCTGGCCCAGCAGGCGGCCGTCCATCAGGGCCATCATCCAGCGGCCCATGTCGTCGCCGGTGCTGTCGAGGCCGGCGGCGGCGCGGGCCAGGGGCGAGAACACCTCGCGCCGCACGGCCGGCTGGTCGGGCGTCTCGCGCTTGTAGCCGTAGGAGACGGTGCGCCCGGGGCTGGGATCCAGGCTGTCGCCGTAGCGCGAGCGGGTCATGCCGGCGAGGGCGAACTGCTCGCCGCCCAGCGGCTCGGAGACCGGCCGGCCGTGCAGGCGGTCGATCGCCATCTGCACCAGGGCGTAGTTGGTCTGGCAGTAGTGGAAGCGCTCGCCGGGCGGAAACAGCACCGGCGCGGCCAGGGCCTCCTTCCAGGCGTCGGCCTCGGAAACCGCGCCGTCCTTCTGGCGGGGCACGAAGTCGGGCAGGCCCGAGGTGTGGCTGAGCAGCCGGCGCACGGCGATCCCGCGCCAGGTCTCGGGGAGGTCCGGCACATAGGCGCCGATCGGCTTGTCCAGGTCCAGCCGCCCGGCCTGCACCTCGCGCATCGCCGCCACGCCGGTGAAGGCCTTGGTGATCGAGTTGATGGGGAAGGTCGTCTCCGCGGTGACCGGCGCCTTGGTCGCCAGGTCGGCGACGCCGTAGGCGCGGGAGAGCACGATCTTGCCGTCCTTGACCACCACGACCTGCAGCCCGGGGATATGCCGCTCGACCATGGCCCGGCGGATGACGGCATCTGCGCGGGCGGTTGGATCGACCGTGGGAGCGGCCACGGCGATGGCCGGCGCCAGCAGGGCGGCGGCGCAGATCAGCGGCGTCCAGCGCATGTCGAAATCCCCTCGCGTTGCGGGGCGCAGAGGATCAGGCGGGGGCGGGGGAGCCCAGTTAAGTTTTGGTCATGGGGGAGCGCTGCGCCAAAACCCTCTCTCTTTGAGAGAGGGAGGGGCCCGCCGCGCAGCGGTGGGAGGGTGAGAGGTTTCACCGCTGGCAGGCAAACCCCGATCCCCGCTTCAATGTCTGTCAGTCTTTCGCCCTGGATGTGGGCGTCATCCATCCTCGACGCCACAGCCAGACCCTGGCCGCGCCTCGTCCGGATAAGTTTGTAACCTCTCACCCTCCCACGCCTTTGGCGTGGGCCCCTCCCTCTCTCAAAGAGAGAGGGTTTCCCCTACCGCCCCTGCCAGATCTCCGGCCGCTGGTCGAGGAAGCCCGACACGCGGGCCGAGATCCCCTGTTGATCTCGGGCCGAAGGGTGCCAGTCGCAGGCGGTCAGTTCCATCTCGCCGACAGGGATGACGGCCAGGCGGGTCTCGCCGCCGGCCTTGAGGTTTTCGGCCACCCGGTCCACCTGGGCGGCGATCTCGTTGTCGGCGCTGGGCGGGGCCAGCAGGATCAGGAAGGCCTGGGGCTGGCGGGCGCGGATCGTCTGGGCGAAGCGGACGTAGGTCGCCACATAGTCGTCGCGCAGGGCCTGGCGGTCCTTCCACGGCTCGCCTGGCTTCAGGGGCGTGGAGAAGTCGTTGGTGCCGAGATTGATCACCACCACCTGCGGCGCCCAGTCGGCGTTGGCGTAGGTCGGGGCAGCGCCCAGCAGCACCTTGGGCCAGGCCAGCGGCAGGGTGTCGCCGGGCATGCCGCCGTAGTTGCGCACGATCCCGCGGCCCGAGATGGCGTTGACCTGATGGTCGGCCCCGAAGCGCGCGGCGGTCAGCGGGCCGAAGGCGAGGCTGTTGTCGGTGGTGCTCCACACCTCGTCGCTCGTGCAGGCGCGCTTGTCGGAGGCGTCGCCGTAGCCGACGCTGTGGGAGTCGCCGATGAACTCGATCTGGCGGCGGGGCGCGGTCAGCGGCAGGGGCCTTGACGCGCCTTCCAGGAAGAAGCCGCCGAAGCGGGCCGGGCCGGCCTGCATCTCGCCGACCACGGCGGCGCGCACCAGGTGGCGGCCGGGAGGCAGGCCGTCGAGGCGGTAGAGACCGGGGGCGGGCTTGACCAGCCGTCCGGCCGGAACGCCGTCGATGGACAGGTGCAGGATCTGGTCGCCGGCGCCGACCTTGATCAGCACGGCCGGACCCTCGAAGGCGGCCTCGAAATGGGCGCTCGGCCACTGGTAGGTCCAGCCGTCGGGACCCGCCGCGACCCGGCCGCCGGCCAGGGCGGGCAGGGGCGTGAGGACGGTGGTTTCGGGGCTCGCGGCCAGGCGCAGCTGGGCGGCCGCTGGCGAAGCGCAAAGAGCGGTCAGCGCGACGGCCGTCAGAAGTCCCCGAAGTCTCATGGCGCATCCCCGTTGCCTGTGCGGACGTCGGGTGTAGCGGGCGGGGTGAATAAGAAAAGACGGAAAAGGTATTGTCGCGCGCGAGGGCCTAGGCGGTCAGACGAGCACGAAGGGCGTCGAACGGCCAGATGTGCGCGACCGCCGCATAGTTGGCGGTCTTGAGGTCTTCGGCCACCCATTTGCGGCGGGGCGTCAGCATCTCGACAAGGCATTCCAGCAAGGCCGCGCGCTCTTTCTCGGTGAGGGCCGATGGATCCAGGCCGCAGATGATGGCGATGCTCTGGCACAGCTGCAGGACCAGATAATATTCCTCGGTCTGGGGAGCGTACCCGCCACGTCCGATGGCGTGAACATAGCCGGCGGTGTCGAGGGCGGCCTCGCGCAGCTCTTCCGCGGAAAAGGGGTCTTCGACGAAGCTCGGATCGACACGGCCCTCGGCGACGACCCTGTCGGAAAGGGCCGAGTAGGCTTCACGCCAGCGGGTGGAGACCGGCGCTTCTCTACCCCTTCGGCGCAACGAAGCCTTCCGGCAGCTCGGCGCCGCGCAGGTCGCAGCCGGCGAGGTTGGCGCGGGCCAGGTCGGCGTCGATCAGGCGGGCGCGGACGGCGCCGGCGCCGGTGAGGTTGGCGCCGCGCAAGGTCGCGCGGGTCAGGTCTGTGCGCAGGGCGCGGCCCTCGCTGATCACCAGCGGGCCGAGCTTGGCGCCCGTCAGGTCGGCGCGGGCGAGGTCGGCGTCGGCCAGGCGCGCGCCGCGCAGGTCGGCGCCCTTCAGCTTGGTCCCGCGCAGGTCGGCCCCGACCAGGTTGGCGCCCTGCAGCTCGACGCCCTCCAGGTCCATGCCGAAGAAGATCGCGCCGGGCGCCGTCAGGCCGCTCAGCTTGCGGCCCTTGAGGCGTCGCAGCGGGCGGAAGTCGACCTGCGGGATCGAGATCGCCCGGCCCTGGGCGCCGCCGCTGGTGCAGAAGCGCTCGTGCTCGTCGAGCAGGTCGTGCAGGGGCTGGTCATCGACATAGATCAGCGGCGGCGGGGCGCGCAGCACCCCGGCCATGTCGGCGTCCTCGAGATTGGCGCCGGAGACGTCGACCCCGGTCATCACCGCCCGCTTGAGCAGGGCGCCCGACATGTCGGCGCCGAAGATCTCGGCCCCGGTCAGGTCGACCCGGTTCATGGTGGCGTTGTTCAGCCGCGCGCCCGACAGGGTGGCTCCTGAAAGGTCGGCGTCGGTGAGGTCGGCGGCGCGGGCGAAGGCGTCGGACATCTGGGCGCCGGCCAGGCTGGCGCCCTTCAGCATGGCGTAGTCGAGCCCGGCGCGGTCTTCGGCGTGGCGCAGCAGGCGGAAGCCATCGGCCCCGTCCTGCACGGCGGTGAGGCCCTCGCGCAGGTCGCAGCCCGACAGGTCGGCTCCCGACAGGTTGGCGCCGCGCAGATAGGCCCCGCGCATGTCCACCCGCACCAGGCGGGCGCCGCGCATGTCGGCGTCGCGCAGGTCGGCGCCATAGAGCACCGCGCGGTCGAGGATCGCCCCGCGCAGCGAGGCCCCGGCCAGCAGCGCGCCGGTCAGGTCGGCCTCGGACAGGTCGACGCCGTCGAGCTCGAAATGCGAGAGGTCGATATAGGCCAGGGACGCGCGGCGGCCGCCGGGCAGGCCCTTCAGATAGCGGCCATGCGCCTCGACCGCGGCCTTGACGGCGGCGGCCTGGGGCCTGCGGATCAGGCTTTGCGGCGCTGTGGCGGGAAGGGGCGACATAGGCTTTTTATCAAGGGTTCCCGCAACTTATGACGCCGCTCCATTTAAGGAACGGTTTGTTTTTCAGCTGTGCAACAAATCACAGCCAGCCTTTTCGGCGGAACCACATCAAGGGAATCAGCGCCGCCGCTAGCATCAGGCCCAGCGCTATCGGATAGCCCTCCAGCCAGCGCAGTTCGGGCATGTGCTCGAAGTTCATGCCGTAGATCCCCGCGATCAGGGTGGGCGGCAGGAAGACGGCCGAGAACACCGAGAAGATCTTGAAGATCTGGTTCTGCTCGATGTTGATGAAGCCGAGCGCCGCGTCGAGCAGGAAGGTGATGTTGCCCGACAGGTAGCTGGAATGGTCGGTGATCGAGGTCACGTCGCGCTGCAGCGATTTCAGGTGATCGCGCAGTTCGCGGTCGCCCTCGAACTGCTCGGCCAGGCTGGCGAAGCTGAGCAGGCGGGCCAGGCTGACCAGGCTGTCGCGGGCCTTGGCGTTGACGATCTGGGCCCGGCCCAGGCGCTCGAGGATCTTCTCGAAGGCCGCGCCGCGCGGGCGGCCGAAGATCATCCGCGACTGGGTCTCGACCTCGCTGGCGGTGCGCTCGAGGATGTCGGCGGTGCGGTCGATGACGGCGTCGAGCAGGCCAAGGAAGGTCTGCGGGCCGCCGGGGCACAGGCTGGGCTGGCGCTCGGCCTGGGCGGTGAACACCGAGAAGGCGCGCGGCTCGACGTAGCGGATGGTCACCAGCTTATCGCCGGTCAGCACGAAGGTCACCGGGGCTGCCGTGGGCAGCTCGCCCTCGGCGTTGACCAGGATGGTGGCGGTCATGAAGGTGCCGCCGTCCTCCTGGTAGAGGCGCGAGGAGGCCTCGATCTCGGCCATCTCCTCGCGGGTGGGCAGCAGCAGGCCGATCGACTGCTCGACGGCCACTTCCTCGGCGCGGGTGGGGTCCACGAGCTCGATCCAGACGGCGTCGGACGGCAGGCGCCAGTCGGGCGTATGGCCGCCCGGCTCGAAGCCCGGGGCGCCTTGTCGGAGAACTCTCAGCATGGATCGACCCGGACCTTCACCCTGCGGGTGTGGCCCAGGCGAAGGGTCGCGTCAACGCACCAGCGCGACGCGATGGACCGGGGATCAGCGCTGTTGCTGAGCGGGCTTGTCGTCGCCTTGGGCGGCGGCGATCAGGGCGGCGATACGGTCGGTCGAGTCGGCGGCCTGGTTGATCATGTCCAGCGGGTTGGCGCGGACCGACGAGGCGACCTGGTTGGCGGCCTGCTTGGCCAGCGACACGGCGGCGTTCTGGGCGAGCGCCAGCTTGCTGGTGGCGGCGGCGATCGTGACCGCCTGCTGGTTCTGGTAGATGAAGCCGTGGGTCGGATAGACCGTGGTGCCCAGATCGCGGATCGGGTCGTACCAGACCTTGACCTGGCTCCAGTCGCCGGCAGCCGACACGTCGACGACGGTGACGTCCTGTTCGACCTGGCCGCGGGCGCCGTTCATGACGGACCAGTTGGCGTGGGTGACCTGGATCACCCGGTCGGTCAGAACCTGCGAAACGAAGGCCACGTGGCCGAGGTTCATGCGGGCGGTGGGCTTGAAGCAGAGGACGGCGCCGGCCTTCGGCGTGAAGCCGGTGTCGTACTTGCCGACCGCCTGGCCCCACCAGGTGCGGGCGTCGCCGAAGATCTGGATGCCCGACATAAGGCGGGCGAAGGGGACGCACTGCCAGTACCCGTCGGCCACGGCGCTCGAGATCGGCGCGAGGCTGACCATGGCCGCAGCGGCCAGGGAACCCCAGAGGGCTCTCTTCCGTTTCGTCATGCTGTGGGTACTCCCCCGCGTCACTGGGTAAGTCGATAACCCTGGGGGAAAAATATGAAAAGAGTGTTTATTGAGCCACAGTGACGGTTGTGGCGGCGCCACTGCGGCGCTTGGCCAAAGACTTCATCAAGTCCCGGGCCGGCTTTTCCACCAGGTGGTACGAGGCCGCGGACAGCGGAATCAAGGCTGCGACGATTAACGCCCAGACCAGAAGCGGCAGTTTGTCGCCCTCGATATTCAAGAGCTTGGCCGCGCCGTTGACCGCCAGGATCTTCCACGGAATGCAGATCATGTAGGTCGAGTAGCTGATCTCGCCCAGATACACGAAGATGCTTTGGGTGGCGAAGGTCGAACCGGCCTTGGCCCGGCGCGCCAGCGATAGAATAAAACCGCCCAAAATGGCCACGATCAACGCATCTGGCGCCTGGAGCTGCACTGTAGCGAGCAGAAGCACCCCCGCCACGCCGGCGCCGATTCCCGCTCCGCGCAGGCTCAGGGTCTGGCTCTTCCACAGGGTGTAGAGCGCGCAGCCATAGAAGAAGCAGGGCACGATGCGCAGGGCGCCCCAGCGGATCGTCGCCTCGGTCAGCGGGAATCCGGCCAGCTTTTCGAAGGCCGGATAGAGCGCCGCGATCACCGCCAGGGCCGCGCCCAGCAGCACCAGCGGCCGCTCGCGCAGCTTCCAGGCCACGAAGGCGAAGGCGGGGAAGCTGAGATAGGCGAACCACTCGGCCGAGATCGACCACGAGGGGTGGTTCCACCCCGACACCGGCGCGAAGCCCCAGGCCTGGACCATCAGCAGATTGGCCGGCAGGGCGTCCCAGGCCATCATGTTCTTGTCGACGGCGATGCCGGCGATCCCGGCGGCGATGGCCATCAGCCCGACGCCGGCCATGGTGAAGAGGTGCAGCGGATAGACCCGCGCCAGCCGGTTCCACAGGAAGCCGCCATAGCCGAACCGGCCCTCGCCGAAAGCCGTCAGATAGACGTGGCAGAGGATGAAGCCGGACAGCACGAAAAAGGCCTCGACGCCCAGGTAGCCCTTGGCCACCACGCCCGGAACCGCGCCGCTGACGGCGAGGTTTGGCCAGTAGTGATACATCACCACCCAGAAGGCGGCGAAGAAACGAAGCGCGGTCAGGGGCTTGATATGGGCGGCGTCGGTCATATCTGCATTTCCAAGTCCCAGTTTCGCCGCATTTCGCCGACCGCCGTTTTGGCGGCCGCGGCGGGGCTCGCGGCGGGTTGGGGCGTGATCAACTTGTCCACAGCCTAGCCAGGACCCATGAACGAACTCCTTCACCTCGCCGCAGACCCGGCCGCATGGGCGGCCCTCGTCACCCTGGTGGTCATGGAAGTCGTCCTCGGGATCGACAACCTGGTCTTCATTTCCATCCTGTCGAACAAGCTGCCGCCCGAGCATCGCCAGCGCGTGCGCCGCATCGGCATCTCGCTGGCGCTGATCATGCGCCTCGTCCTGCTGTCGACCATCGCCTTCATCGTCGGCCTGACCGCCCCGGTCTTCGACCTCGGCATCGTCGGCCCGGTGGGCAGCCACGGCGAGCCGGCCTTCGAGACCGCCTTCTCCTGGCGCGACCTGATCCTGATCGCCGGCGGCCTGTTCCTGATCTGGAAGGCCACCAAGGAGATCCACCACACGGTCGATCCCAAGGAGGAAAGCCACGACGTGCTCGACAAGACCGGGGCTGCGATCTCCAACGTCGGCGCGGCGATCTTCCAGATCATCCTGCTGGACCTGGTGTTCTCGATCGACTCGATCCTGACCGCCGTCGGCATGACCGAGCACCTGGCGATCATGGTCATCGCGGTGATCGCGGCCGTGACCGTGATGCTGCTGGCCGCCGACCCGCTGGGCAACTTCATCAACAACAACCCGACCGTGGTGATGCTGGCCCTGGGCTTCCTGCTGATGATCGGCACCGTGCTGATCGCCGAGGGCTTCGGGGTGCACGTTCCCAAGGGCTACATCTACACCGCCATGGCCTTCTCGGCCGGCGTCGAGGGTCTGAACATGC
This sequence comes from Caulobacter sp. SRI_008, assembly GCF_057586355.1. Lineage (NCBI taxonomy): Bacteria > Pseudomonadati > Pseudomonadota > Alphaproteobacteria > Caulobacterales > Caulobacteraceae > Caulobacter > Caulobacter sp. SRI_008. The sequence goes on along the minus strand of NZ_JBYCZS010000034.1, from coordinate 5,327 downwards.
TCTCGCGCAGGTCGGCTGCGAAGAAGAAGTAGCGGACCTGCTCCTCCCTCGCTTTAGCGGGGGAGGTGGCGCGCTGCGGATACGCAGCGTGACGGAGGGGGCGAGTGACAAAGCGCCGCGCGCGCCGCCGCCCCCTCCACCGCTTCGCGGTCCCCCTCCCCCGCAGGCGGGGGAGGAGAAATGAAAACGCCGCGACGGCCCTGGGCTGTCGCGGCGTTTCTTTATATCTGGCTCTCACCGACTTCAGTGCGCTGTCGCCGGCGGCGGAGCCCTGCGCGGCGCCCGCTGCAGCATCCCCCGCGCGATCTCCTGCTCGCCGATCAGGGCGTCGGTGGCGCCCATCTGGGTGAGCAGGTCGACGTCGGCGTCGGTGTAGGCGCGGGCGACGATGCGGGCGTCGGGGTTGGCGGCGCGGGCCTGCTCGATGATCCGCGCGGCCTCGAAGGGGCTGGGCACGGCGACGAAGACGTGGGTGGCCTTGTCCAGGCCCGCCTGCTGCAGCACTTCCGGGCGCACGGCGTTGCCCTGGACGACTTCATAGCCGGCCTCGCGCAGCTCGGTCGCCCTGTCGACCTCGTCCTCGATGACGACCAGCGGCGTGCGGTTCTTCAGGCCTTCGGCGACCGCCTTGCCGACCCGGCCGTAGCCGACCAGCACCGCGTGCGGCTGGGCCGCGGCGGCCACCGGCTCGACCGCCTCCTTGACGCTGACCTTGACCATGGCCTTGTCCAGCCAGGCGAACAGCAGCGGGTTGATCAGGATCGACAGGATGGCGCCGGCCAGGATCAGGTCGCGGCCTTCCGCCGGCAGCAGCTTCAGCGAAACGCCCAGGCCGGCCAGGATGAACGAGAACTCGCCGATCTGGGCCAGGCTGGCGGAGATGGTCAGGGCCACGCTCTGCGGACGCTTGAAGGCCAGCACCAGGGCGTAGGCCACCAGCGACTTGCCCACCACGATGATCAGCACGGTGGCCAGCACCGCCAGCGGCTCGCGCAGCAGCACCATCGGGTCGAACAGCATGCCGATCGAGACGAAGAACAGCACGGCGAAGGCGTCGCGCAGGGGCAGGGTCTCGTTGGCGGCCTGATGCGACAGCTCGCTCTCGGCCATGATCATGCCGGCGAAGAAGGCGCCGAGCGCGAAGGAGACGCCGAACAGCGCCGCCGAGCCGAACGCCACGCCCAGGCAGATGGCCAGCACCGCCAGGCGGAAGAGCTCGCGCGAGCCGGTGTGGGCGATGCGGTGCAGGATCCAGGGAATGACCCGGCGGCCGACGATCAGCATGAAGGCGACGAAGGCGACGACCTTGCCGATGGTGATGGCGAAGGTCATCAGCAGGCCGCCCGAGGCGTTGGCCGGCGGGGTGCCGCCCATCAGGCCCGACAGGGCCGGCAGCAGCACCAGGGCCAGCACCATGGCCAGGTCCTCGACGATCAGCCAGCCGACGGCGATGCGTCCCCGGTCAGTCTCGATCAGCCGGCGCTCCTGCAGGGCCCGCAGCAGCACCACGGTCGAGGCGACCGACAAAGCCAGGCCGAAGACCACGCCCGCGCCCCAGCCCCAGCCCAGCGCCACGGCCAAGCCCACGCCCATGACGGTGGCGGCGGCGATCTGCACGACGGCGCCGGGGATGGCGATCTTGCGCACCGCCATCAGGTCCTTGACCGAGAAGTGCAGGCCGACCCCGAACATCAGCAGGATGACGCCGATCTCGGCCAGCTGCGGGGCCAGTTCCTGGTCGGCGACATAGCCCGGCGTGAAGGGCCCTACGAGCACCCCGGCCAGCAGGTATCCGACCAGCACGGGAAGCTTCAACCGGTTGGCGAGCGCGCCGAAGACGAAGGCCAGGCCAAGCCCCGCGACGATGGTTGCGATCAGCGAGGTGTGGTGCATGAAGCCTCCTTGACGGTCATCTTTTTCGGGCGTACTCAACCAATATGGGTGACAAGCCCGCGAGTTTCCAGATGCCTCACGCAAAAATTCTCCTTCCGGCCCAATGCCGGGGCGCCCGCGGCCTGCTCAACTGGTCGCAAGGCGAGCTCGCGGACAAGGCGGGGGTGTCGCGCAGCACGGTCAAGGACTTCGAGACCGAGCGCCACGCCTTGCACCATAGCACCGAGCGGCTTCTCATCGATGCGCTCGAAGAGGGCGGCGCCGTACTGATCGCGGCGGTCGAGGGCGGCGAGCCCGAAGCGAGCGCGTGGGGACCCGGCGTGCGGCTGAAGGCGGCGACTGATTAGGATCGACCAAGGAGGGCAGGGCGCTTGAACCACGAGGTTTCACCGGCGGACTACAAGGATCTGGTCCTGTTCCTGGCCACGGCCGGGATCGTCGCGCCGCTGTTCAAGCGCCTGAAGATCAATCCCATCCTCGGCTTCCTGCTGGCCGGCGTGATCCTGGGGCCGTTCGGCCTGGGCCGGCTGATCGGCATCGCTCCCTGGCTCGACTACGTCACCGTCGACAATCCCGACGAGATCGGCCAGCTGGCCGAGTTCGGCGTCGTCTTCCTGCTGTTCATGATCGGGCTGGAGCTGTCGTGGGAGCGCCTGCGGCTCTTACGCAAATACGTCTTCGGCCTGGGCGCGGCCCAGGTGGTCGGCTGCTCGCTGGCCCTGGGGGCGGTGGCCATGCTGCTGGGCCAGTCGCCGGTGGCGGCCCTGGCCATCGGCTCGGCCCTGACCCTGTCGTCGACCGCCATCGCCGTGCCGGTGCTGGCCGAGCGCAAGCGGCTGCACGCGGAGGGAGGTCGCGCGACCTTCTCGGTGCTGCTGTTCCAGGACCTGGCGGTGGCCCCGATCCTGATCACCCTGGCGATCCTGGGTCGCGGACATGGCGAGTTCGACGCCCGCGGCCTGCTGGCCCTGCTGCCAGCGGCCCTCGGCCTGGGGGGCATCGTGCTGGTCGGCCGCTTGGCCCTGCGGCCGATGATGCGCTCGGTCGCCAAGGCCAAGAGCGAAGAGATGTTCATGGCCGCCTGCCTGCTGGTGATCATCGGGGCTGGCCTGGTCAGCGCGCTGTCGGGCCTGTCGATGGCTCTCGGCGCCTTCGTCGCCGGCGTGCTGCTGGCCGAAACCGAGTATCGCCACGAGGTCGAGGTCAAGATCGAGCCCTTCAAGGGCCTGTTGCTGTCGCTGTTCTTCGTGTCGCTGGGCATTCGCCTGGACCTGTCGCTGCTGGTCGCCTCGCCGGTCCTGGTGCTGGGCACGGCCGTCGGCCTGGTGGTGGTGAAGGCGGCCATGGTGTTCGGGCTGGGCAAGCTGTTCGGCCTGTCCAACCGGGCCTCGGCCGAGAGCGCTCTCGCCCTGGCGGCCGGCGGCGAATTCGCCTTCGTGCTTTTGGCCAACGCCATGGACGCCGAGGTGGTCAGCCCCTCGGTCGGCCAGGCCGTGCTGGTGGCCGCCACCCTGACCATGTTCCTGATCCCGGCCCTGACCGGCATCGGCGCGCGGTTGGGGCGCAAGACCCCGGCCGAGACCACCGAGACGCCGGAGGGCGTGGACCTGTCGACCGAGGAGCCCAAGGGGCGGGTGCTGGTGGTCGGTTTCGGACGCGTGGGGCGGCTGGTCGGCGACATGCTCGACCGCCACGACCTGCCGTGGATCGCCATCGATCGCGACCCTGGTCTGGTGCAGCAGGGCCGCCGCGCCGGCCACCGCGTCTATTTCGGCGACGCCGCCCGGATCGAGCTGCTCGAGCGCTGCGGCCTCGACCACGCCCGCGCGGTGGTCGTCACCATGGACGCGCCCGAGGCCGCCGAGGCGGTGGTGGCCGCCGCCCGGGGCCATCGTCCCGACCTGACCATCGTCGCCCGCGCCCGCGACGCCCGCCACGCCGCGCGGCTCTATGAACTGGGGGCCACGGACGCCGTTCCGGAGACCATCGAGGCCTCGCTGCAGCTTTCCGAGGCGGTGCTGGTCGATATCGGCGTGCCCATGGGGCTGGTCATCGCCTCGATCCACGAGCGCCGCGACGAATACCGCAAGGTGCTCAACCGGCCGGAGGCCCTGGGCGGAAAGCGCAAGCGGCTGCGCGACGCCGGATGAGCCCGGGGGCGCTCATCGGGGTCGCAGGTAGCCGGACACCATGTGGAAAACTTGGCCGTTACGGCCATTTTTCCGCCGTTAGAACCTGCCCGACGCTACGGAAGGCCTTGCGCGGACGCGCTTTGCGTGCGAACCGAGAGGGGAGCGGACGCCTTCGGGAAACCCCGGTCGCCAGATTCGGCGAGCGGGTTTCACAGGGCGACCGTGAGGTGTCGCGGGGGGCTTTCCGCCTCGGTGAAACTTTGGACGGTGTTGCCGAGCCGACACTTTCGCGGAACGTGCGCCTTGGTATAACGATGCTCGGCCGTTGGGCCGAGCAGGGCAATAGAGGGCTCTTGATATGAAACTCAAACTCCTGGCGGGAGCCGCCCTGGCCGCGGTGTTCGCCGCGTCGGGCGCTTCGGCCCAAGAGACCGGCTGGTACGGCGCGGTCGACCTCGGCTACCACTGGCCGAACGAAGTCACCAGCGAGTCGGACGGCAACGCTCCGGACGGCGCTCACTATCACTGGACCTGGAACACCGACTCCGATTGGACCGGTTTCGTGCGTCTGGGCTACCAGTTCACCCCGAACTGGCGCGCTGAACTCGAAGGCGGCTATCGTCCGGGCGATCTGAAGAGCGTCCGCGGCAACCCCGTCCGTCAGCAGCCGATCGGTCTCTGCACCCCCGGCGTGACCCGCACGACCGCGGCTCCGCGCTGCGGCGGTCCGGAAGGCTCGATCGAGTCCTGGTCGCTGATGTTCAACGTCCTGTACGACTTCGCGCCGGACGCCAAGATCAACCCGTTCCTGGGCGCCGGCCTCGGCGTCAACCGTCTGGACGTCCAGACCGTTGGCCAGTTCAGCGGCGTTTCGGGCGCCATCACGACCGCCAACCCGGCGGTCCAGAACCTGACCGTCGACGACGACGACATCGCGATCGCCTGGCAGGGCATCGCCGGTCTGGCCTGGAAGGCGACCGACAAGCTGAAGCTCGACGTCACCTACCGCTACTTCGCCACCGACGACCACAGCTGGCAGTCGAAGGGTTCGGCCGCTCTGCAGCCGGGCACGTTCGAAGGTCAGTACAGCGACCAGTCGCTGACGGTCGGCCTGCGGTACTCGTTCGCGGCTCCGCCGCCGCCGCCGCCGCCCCCGCCGCCGCCGCCTCCCCCGCCGCCTCCGCCCCCGCCCCCGCCCCCGACGCCGCGCCGCCGGCCCGCATCGAGGACGGCCGGGTGATCCTTCCGCTGAAGAAGGGCTGCGCGCTGGGCGAGGTCACGCCCACCGAGACCCCCAAGGAT
>NZ_JBYCZS010000033.1:0-57903 GCF_057586355.1 Caulobacter sp. SRI_008 | reverse complement strand
TTTGGGGGGGGGGGGGGGGCGGAGGGGGTTGGCCCTCCCCAGCGCGGCGCTTACCCCCTCAGTCGGCTTCGCCGACAGCTCCCCCAGAGGGGGAGCATCTTCCAGGCCAGACCACAACACTCTTCAAAGGGGCACTAACACCATGCAGGTCGGCGTCTTCATCCCCATCGGCAACAACGGCTGGCTCATCTCCGAGACCTCGCCGCAGTACATGCCGAGCTTCGAGCTCAACAAGACCATCGTCCAGAAGGCCGAGGAATACGGGCTCGATTTCGCGCTCTCGATGATCAAGCTGCGCGGCTTCGGCGGCAAGACGCAGTTCTGGGAGCACAATCTCGAGAGCTTCACCCTGATGGCGGGCCTGGCGGCCGTGACCCAGAAGATCAAGATCTTCGCCACCGTCGCCACCCTGACCATCCCGCCGGCGATCGTGGCGCGCATGGCCTCGACCATCGACTCCATCGCGCCCGGACGCTTCGGCATCAACCTGGTGACCGGCTGGCAGAAGGCCGAGTACAGCCAGATGGGCCTGTGGCCCGGCGAAGGCCACTACACCGACCGCTACAACTACCTGGCCGAATACGCGACCGTGCTGAAGGACCTGCTGGAGACCGGCGTTTCGGACTTCAAGGGCAAGTACTTCACCATGGACGACTGCCGGGTCAGCCCGCACCCGCAGGACACCAAGCTGATCTGCGCCGGCTCGTCGGACGAGGGCCTGGCCTTCACCGCGCAATACGCCGACTACAGCTTCGCCCTGGGCAAGGGCACCAACACCCCCACGGCCTTCGCCTCGGTCAACAAGCGGCTGGAAGCGGCCGCCGCCAAGACCGGCCGCGACGTGGCCTCGTTCATCCTGTTCATGATCATCGCCGACGAGACCGACGAGAAGGCGCTGGCCAAGTGGCAGACGTACCGTGACGGCGCCGACCAGGACGCCCTGGCCTGGCTGACCAACCAGGCCGCGCCCAACGCGGCGGCGGGCTCGACCACCAACACCGCCCAGCTGGCCGCGCCGGAATCGGCGGTGAACCTCAACATGGGCACGCTGGTGGGCAGCTACGAAAGCATCGCCCGCATGCTGGACGAGATCGCCGAGGTGCCCGGCACCGGCGGCGTGCTGCTGACCTTCGACGACTTCGTCCAGGGCATGGACGACTTCGGCACGAAGATTCAGCCGCTGATGAAGTCGAGGAAGTAGGGCGAAGGCCCCCTCAGTCGCTCCGCGACAGCTCCCCCACAGGGGGAGCATCTTGGCGCTCCGAAGATCCTCCCCCTGTGGGGGAGGTGGCCCGGAGGGCCGGAGGGGGCCGCCGCAGGCGGTCTAGTCCGCCGTCATCATGTCGATGAGCTTCACGCGGAAGATCATCACGCTGTTGGCCGGGATCGGGCCGGCGTCGCGGTCGCCGTAGCCGAGGCTCGGCGGCACGAACAGCGTCCATTCGTCGCCGACCTTCATCTTCGGAATGGCCTCCATCCAGGCCGGCACCAGGCCGCCCAGCGGCGCGATCATCGGATGGCCGCGCTCGAACGAGCTGTCGAACACCGTGCCGTCGACCAGCTTGCCCTCGTAGTGAACCTTGATGATGTCGCCTTCCTTCGGCGACGGCGCGGTCTTCGCGCCCGAGGTCGTGACCTTGTACTGCAGGCCCGACGGCAGGCTGATCACCCCCGGCTGCTTGGCGTTGGCGGCCAGCCAGGCCGTGGACTTGGCCAGGTTGTCGCCAGCGGCGTTGACGGTGACGTCCGGGGCCGGCGACGGCGTCTGGGCCAAGGCCGGACCAGCGGCGAGAATCAACCCCAGGGCGATGAGAGCGGTGCGCATATTCGGCGACTCGTGTTATTTGTGCGACGAAATGTCAGAATAGACATCCGACCGAACGAGAGCACACTAAAAACCGAGGGCTCTCGTTGGTCTGAGAAGAAGAACGGCTGTTTTCTACTTAGACCGTTCTTCGCTCGTCGGGAAGGAAACGTCATGGCCAGGTCTTCTGGCGGCGCGCTGAACGGAGCGCATTGGTGGCAGCGCCATCCGATGTTCGCGCTCTTCGTCGGCTGGGTGGTGATCGGCTCGCTGGCCTTCGCCGCCTACCTGCAATGGGGTCCGCACCTTACGCCACCAGCCTGAAGTCGCCGCCCCCTATCGCGACGGCGCGGCGGCCAGGGCGGCGGCCACCGCCTCGCGCAGCGGCTTGGGCCGATAGTCGTCGTCATAGAGCGTCGGACGCTTGGGGGCCTTGTCCTGGCGCAGCCACTGGTTCTGCAGCCAGGAATATTTGTCGACCAGCCCCCAGGCCAGCAGCTCCCGGGTCTGGCGGTAGTCGAGCATCAAATCGAGATACGCCTTGCCATAGGCCGCCACGGCCGCGTCGCGCTGGGCGAAGTCGACCGGCAGCCCTTTGTCGTGGACGTCGAACTCGGTCAGCGCCAGGTCGTAGCCGAGGCCCGTCACCGCATCGACGAAGGCCCGCCAATCCTTCTCCTGCGGCCGGCCGAAGCCGGTGAAGCTGTCGGCGTTCTCGGCCCCGATGTGGCTCTGGATGCCCAGGGCGTCGACCGGCACGTTCCGCTTCCTGAAGCCCTCCAGCAGCTTGAGCACCCCGTAGCGGTGCTTCTCGTTGCCGGCCTCCCAGCTCATGTAGTCGTTGTAGACCAGCCTTGCCTTGGGGGCTGCCTTGCGGGCGGCGTGGAAGGCCAGGTCCAGCACCGGCTCGACCCCGCCCATGGCGTCGGAGAAGACCGTTCGACGCAGGGCGCCGTCGGCCGGATCGACGGTCTCGTTGACCACGTCCCAGGAATAGACCTGGGGATAGCGGGCGCAGACCCGGTCGATGTGTTCGGTGATCAGGGCCTGCGCCTTGGCGGCGGGCTTGGCCCCGAAGTCGTAACCCTTAAGCCAGCCGGGAAACCACTGCGGGTGATGCCACAGCAGGGTGTGGCCGCGCAGGGCCTGGCCGTGCTCGGCCGCGAAGGCGGCGATGCGGTCGGCGCGCTCGAAGGCGAAGGCCTGCTCGGCCGGCCGCAGCACGTACCACTTCAGCTCGTTCTCAGGCACCAGCGCCCCGCACTCGGACGCCAGCAGCGCGCGGTAGCGGGCGTCCTCGAACGAGCCCGTCAACGATCCGGGCGGACCCGCCCCGACAGCGCTACCGAAGACCAGCCCCTTGGCGGCGGCGAGATCCTTGAGCGCCTTCCCGTCGGCCAGGGCGGGCGACGCCAGGGCGGCCGCGGCCCCCGCTCCGAGCAACAGCTGTCGACGATCGATCATGGGCGGTCTCGCTCAAAAGAAACCGCGCACCGCCAAGGACGATGCGCGGACGAAGTCGGCAGGAAGGCGGACGCGCGGCGGTAAGCTGCCGCGCGTCCCGTCGAAGACTAGAAGCTGGCGCGGAACACGATGGTGTAGCGCCGGTCGTTGACGAACCAGGAGCGGCCCGTCTTCAGCAGGTTGCTGTTGAGCACCTGGGTCGTGCGGGTGGTCTCGTTCAGCAGGTTCACGCCCTGGACGCCGATCTTCATCTTCGGATTGATCGTGTAGAAGAACGATCCGTCCAGTTGGCCCGTCGCCTCGTTCATGATCGGCGCATAGGGCACGATCACGTCGCGGACGGTGAGCAGGAAGTCCGAGCGCCAGTTGTAGGCCAGGCGCGCCGACACCGGCCCCTTCTCGTAGATCGCCGCGAAGTTGACGTTGTGCTTCGAGAGGCCCTGCAGCGGCAGCTTGCTGGTGTCGACCGTGGTGATGCGGCCGGCGGCCACGTCGGGGTCGGTCGCCGACAGCGTGCTTTGCGGCACCCCGCTGCTTTCGATGTAACTGTAGTTGGCGTTGATGCCGAACCCGTCCAGCGGCTTGGGCAGGAAGTCGTAGAACTGCTGGTAGCCGATCTCGAAGCCCTTGACCGTGGCCTTGACGTCGGAGTTGCCGGGCTGGGTGACAACCACGTCGAACGTCGCGCCGTTGTTGGTGAACGGCACACGGCTGGTCCGGTTGTAGGCGACGTCCGTCAGTTCCTTCCAGAAGGCCGCGAAGGTCAGCGAACCGACCGGCGCGAAGTACCATTCCACCGAGGCGTCGATGTTCTTGGACTGGGTGGGCTTCAGATAGGGATTGCCGACGGGGACGTTGCCGCTGGGCACGCCGTTGGTGATGCCGTCGGCGTTGGTGTTGAGGGTCAGGTTGTAGAAGTTGCGGGTCAGGCCGATGTCGGGCGGCGTGATCGTCTTCGACAGGCCCAGGCGATACTGCAGGCCGTGCGGCGCCATGACCTTCAGGTTGAAGCTCGGCAACAGATAGTCGAACGAGGTCCTGACCCGACTGGGCACGAGCGCGCCGTTGGCCCACAGGCGCGAAGCCGCCCGGACCGCCGGCGTCAGCTGGCAGAACGGCGAAGGCGTCTGTCCGACCGGAACCGACGCGCAGTCCAGTTCGGTCGGCAGGCTGGAGACCAGCGGGAAGGCCAGGTAGCCGTCGGCGACGCGCTCGGTCCTGGTGTAGCGCAGGCCGACATTGCCACTGATCTTGTAGTCGCCGGTCACGCCCTTGAAGCGCGCCATCAGATAGGCGGACTCGGTCTGTTCGTTGACCGGGTTGATCTCCTGCGGGCGGAAGGGCGTGCCGGAGACGACGTTGCAGCGCTGCGCCAGCGGCACCCAGTTCTGCGGACAGCCGTTCACCAGGCGCGTGCGCCATTCGTCGCCCACCGACAGGGCGAACTGCGAGACCGCCGCGTAGTTCTCGATCAGGTTCTGCGAATAGAACAGCCGCCCGTCGGAGCCGGTCGGGACGGCGACCTTGCCGCGCATGAAGTTGTCGAAGACGTACTTCTCGATCAGCGCGGTGCTGTCGGTACCGCCTGCGGTGGACGGGTTGCTGTTGATGGCGTCGGTCATCCACACCGGGCCGCCGCTGCCCCAGATCTCGCTGATGACGCCCCAGTTATAGGCCGAGAAGCGGGTGGTCTGGTCACGCTCGGACCAGCGGACGCCGCCCTTGATCGAGTCCAACCAGCTGTCGTTGTCGAACTTGTATTCGACGTCGATCTTGACCGCGTCCTCGGTGCCTTCCGACTGCTCGATGTGGTCCATCGCCGAGCGCCAGAAGCTGTTGTACGGGTCGCTCAGGCTGGTGTGCGCGCCTTGGGCGTAGGACGGGCAGCTGGCGCTGTAGGTCGTGCAGGTGACCACCGAGGTGCCGTTGGCCGGCGGCAGGAAGGTCACGGTCGGCGCGTCCGTGCCGTTCAGGGTGATCGACGCGTTCTGGAACGTCGAACCCCACAGGCCCATGCTGATCGCATCGACCTTGGAATCCACGTGCTGGGCGTCGAACTGGATCCCCCAGTGCTCGTTCGGCGTCCATTTGAAGTTGAAGCCGTAGTCGGTGGTGAGGTTGGTCGTCTGCTCGTCGCGGCGGATGTTGTTCGACTGCAGGCCGTTGATCGGCGTGCGCGGATCAGAGCCGTTCTGGTCGGCGCGCCAGCCGGTGGTGCCGGTGATGACACCGTTCGTGAAGACGCCGTCCTCGTCGAAGGTGAAGGTGGTGCCGGCGGCCGGGCGCGAGTCGCCGTTGCTGGTCACGTTGTCGGTGGCGATCTCGACGGCGTGCTCGGTCCACTTAGTCGTCGACTTCGACCGCAGGTACTGGAACGCGGCCTGCATCGTGCCGTCGTTGCTCCGCCACTGGATGGCGCCGGCCTGGCCCTGGCGCTCGCGCTCGTTGGTGGTCGAGCGGAACGCCGCGCCGCGCGGGAACCACACCCCCTTGGTGCCGTTGCCGCAGTCGCCGGTGGTGACGCCCAGGTTGGTGCGGCAGCCGAAGTTCGACACCTGGATGGCGTCGCTGCGGCTGGCCAGTTCGGAGTTCACGAAGCTGGCGAGGACGCCGATCTCACCGATGTTGGTGTCGAAGCGGTCGCTGTAGAGGAACGAGTAGGTCGGCTTCCACTTCTTGACCATGTCGCCGTAGCTGGCCTCGGCCGACAGCGACAGGATGCGCTTGTTGCTGTCGAACGGCAGGCGCGTGCGCAGGTTCACCGTGCCCGAGATGCCGCCCTCGATCAGGTCGGCCGAGGGGCTCTTGAACACGTCGACGCCGCCCATCAGCTCGGACGGCACGTCCGCGAAGCTGAGGATCCGGCCGTTGTTGGCGGTGAAGGTGTCGCGGCCGTTCAGCTCGGAGCGCACGAAGTTGAGGCCGCGAACCACGACGCCCGAGCCTTCGACCGAGAAGTGGTCGGGGTCCACGCCGGCGGCGAAGCGGTTGATCGACACGCCGGGCACGCGCTGCAGGGCCTCGGTCACCGAGCGGTCCGGCAGGGCGCCGATGTCCTCGGCGGTGATCGAGTCGCCGATGATCTCGGACGACTGCTTCAGCTGCTGGCTGCTCTTGAGGCTCTGCTTGATGCTGGTGACGATCACCTCGTCGACCGTGTCCTCGGTGGAGTCTTTCTTGGCCGCCGTCTGGGCCATGGCCGTCGCGCCGAACACCAGGCTGATCGCCAGCGCCGAGGCCCCGCAGCGCAGGCCGAACTTCAGATTGTCGCCGAGAGTGTGGCGCCCACGGGTCGCGGACGCTCCTTTTGCGGAGCTCATTCTTGTATTCCTCCCCAGTCCCGGTAGCTCGGTAGCGCTACCATTGGTCATATGTCGAGACCATTATTGGTCTGATGATATGGCAAAGGTCGACCACGTCAAGGGCGTTGAAAGAACTCTGCAATCTGACGCAACACAGCGATCAAGCTGCTGTTTTTACTGAGCTATTCAATCGATTAAGCAGCCTGAAAGCGCTTTTCTGGCGAAGACGAGGTGACAAAGGCCGACAGCGCCGTCAATTTACGGCCCGCTTGAAACGGTCAAAAAGGCCGTCCAGACATAAGATCTTCGGGGTGGAAGGGGCTTACCATGTCAGACCAACGGCTGAAGTCCGTGGTCATCGTCGGCGGCGGCACTGCCGGCTGGATGACCGCCGCCGCCCTGGCCAAGACCCTCAGCGCCCAGGGCCTGAAGATCACCCTCGTCGAGTCCGAGGCCATCGGCACGGTGGGCGTCGGCGAGGCCACCATTCCGCCGATCCTGACCTTCAACGCCATGCTGGGCCTGGACGAGCGCGCGTTCATGCGGGCTACCAAGGCCAGCTTCAAGCTGGGCATCGAGTTCGTCGACTGGGGCGCGATCGGCGAGACCTACCACCACCCGTTCGGGACCTTCGGCCTCGACCTGGAGGGCGTGAAGTTCCACCAGGTCTGGCGCAAGTTCGCGAAACAGGCTGGCCCGATCGGCGACTTCAACCTGACCGAGGCCGCCGCCCGACGCTGGCGTTTCGCCCTGCCCGATCCCGATCCGGCCAAGGTGATGTCGAGCCTCAGGTACGCCTACCACTTCGACGCCGGCCTCTACGCCCGCTTCCTGCGCGGCTTCGCCGAGGCCCGCGGCGTCACCCGCGTCGAGGGCCGGATCGCGCAGGTCGACCAGCACGCCGAGACCGGCTTCGTCGAGGCCGTGGTGCTGGAGGACGGCCGCCGGGTGGAGGGCGAGTTCTTCGTCGACTGCTCGGGCTTCCGCGGCCTGCTGATCGGCCAGGCGCTGAAGGTCCCCTACCAGGACTGGAGCCGCTGGCTGCCCAACGACCGCGCCGTGGCCATCCCGTGCGAGCTGGGCGGCGACGGCCTCACCCCCTTCACCCGCGCCACCGCCCGCGAGGGCGGCTGGCAGTGGCGCATCCCGCTGCAGCACCGCATCGGCAACGGCTACGTCTATTCCAGCCATCACGTCGACGACGAGCGGGCGCTCGACACCCTGCTGACCAATCTCGACGGCCGGCCGACCGACGAGCCCAACTTCCTGCGCTTCACGCCGGGCCGCCGCGAGCGGGCCTGGGAGAAGAACGTCTGCTCGATCGGCCTGTCGGCCGGCTTCATCGAGCCGCTGGAAAGCACCAGCATCCACATGATCCAGGCCGGGATCACCAAGCTGCTGGCCCTGTTCCCCGGCCATGGCGTCGATCCGCTGGAGATCGACGAGTACAACCGCCTGACCGCCGAGCAGGTCGACCGCATCCGCGACTTCGTGGTGCTGCACTTCCACGCCACCCGGCGCGACGACACCGACTACTGGCGCTACCTGTCGTCGATGACCGTGCCCGACAGCCTGGCGCGGCGCATGGAGCTGTTCGCCCATCGCGGCCGCTGGTTCCCCTCCGACTACGACCTCTTCCACGAACCCAACTGGCTGGCCGTGCTGCTGGGCCAGGGGATCACGCCGGAGGAGTGGGACCCGCTGGTCGACAGCCTGCCGGACGACCAGGTGCTTCAGCGCCTCTCGCACCTTTCGAGCCTGATCACCCGCACGGCCGAGGCCATGCCCAGCCACGCCGATTTCGTCGCCCGCTACTGCGGGGCCAGCGAAGGAGTTCCCGCATGACGAACGACCGCATCCGCCACGTCGTCATCGTCGGCGGCGGCACGGCCGGCTGGATGACCGCCGCCGCCCTCGGGCGCTTCCTCAAGGACGGGGTCACCAAGGTCACGGTGATCGAGAGCGAGGCCATCGGCACGGTCGGGGTCGGCGAGTCGACCATCCCCCAGATCAACATGTTCAACCGCATGCTGGGGCTCGACGAGGACGACTTCCTGCGCCGCACCAAGGCCACCTACAAGCTGGCCATCGAGTTCCGCGACTGGAAGCAGATCGGCCACACCTACCACCACCCGTTCGGCCCCTACGGCGTCGACATGGAGGGGGTGTCGTTCCACGCCTACTGGCTGCGCTACCAGGCGATGGGCGAGGCCGCCGACCTTTCCGAATACTCCCTGCAGTCGCTGGCCGCCTCGCAGGCGAAGTTCCAGCGCCCGACGGGCCAGAAGAACTCGCCGCTGGGCGACATCGCCTACGCCTTCCACTTCGACGCCGGCCTCTACGCCCGCTTCCTGCGCGACTACGCCGAGGCCCGCCACGTGCGCCGCATCGAGGGCAGGATCACCGACGTCGCCCTGCGCGGAACCGACGGCTTCGTGGAGTCGGTGACGCTGGAGAACGGGACGCTCATTGAGGGCGACCTCTTCATCGACTGCTCGGGCTTCCGGGGTCTCTTGATCGAGGGCGCGCTGAAGAGCGGCTTCGAGGACTGGTCGCACTGGCTGCTCAACGACCGCGCCGTGGCGCTCCCCTGCGCTTCCGGCGGCTCGACCGACCCGGTCACCCGCGCCACCGCCCGCCCCGCCGGCTGGCAGTGGCGGATCCCGCTGCAACACCGTATCGGCAACGGCTACGCCTTCTCCAGCGCGCACATCAGCGAGGACGAGGCCACGGCCTATCTGCTCGCCAATCTCGACGGCGAGCCCCTGGCCGATCCCAACCTGCTGCGGTTCAAGGCCGGCCGCCGCAAGAAGAGCTGGAACAAGAACGTCGTGGCCATCGGCCTGTCGGCCGGCTTCATGGAGCCGCTGGAAAGCCAGAGCATCCACCTGATCCAGGTGGGCATCTCGCGCCTGCTGGCCATGTTCCCCGACCGCCGGTTCCAGCAGCCCGATATCGACCGCTACAACCGGGTGATGACCTTCGAGTACGAGAAGATCCGCGACTTCCTGATCCTGCACTACAAGGCCACCGAGCGCTCGGATACGCCCTACTGGGACTATCTGCGGGAGATGCCGATCCCCGACTACCTGGCCGACAAGATCGCCGTCTTCGAGAGCCACGGCCGAATCTTCCGAGAGAACGAGGAGCTGTTCAACGACACCTCCTGGTTCGCCGTCATGGTCGGCCAGGGGCTCAAGCCCAAGGGCTGGGACCCGATGGCCGACGTCATGAGCGAGGACCTGCTGCGCGCCCGCATGAACGAGATCCGCGCGGTCATCGCCCGCTCGGCAGACACCATGCCCGACCACATGGCCTTCGTGGCCGATCGCGTGCGGCAGGCGGAGGCGGCCTGAAACCTCCGACCGACATCCCGGGCGAAGGCGCCATTTTTCACCGAGCATCCCCGCGAAGGCGGGGATCCAAGCCGAGTCCTTGGACGGCCCACGTCCGCGCCGCATCCTGAAAGCCAGCTTGGATCCCCGCCTTCGCGGGGACAGACGGAGCTGGGGGATCGGCGGATGAGCTCCCCGTCCCCTACCCGCCCGCTTGCCTACCTCTCACGTTATTGATATCGATATCATAAGATCGATAACCAATACGGGCGGAGACGGATGAGCCACGGGAAGACGCGCGCCGCGACGGCGCTGGCCGCGCTGCTGATGCTGGGCGGAACGGCCCTGGCCGGCGAGCTGCGGACCTATCCGGTTCCGCCGCAGCTGCTTTACGCGGCCCACAACGACGACTTCACCGTCCGCGTGCGCGCGCCGGGCGGGCAATGGCGCGACCTCTACGAATACCGGGTGCAGGTCGACACCGACACCAAGCAGAACGCCTCGATGGTCTATTTCGACTTCGACGGGACGGTCGAGCTGGAGGTGATGAAGAACAACGGCCGCTTCGCCGAGGTCTCGGTCGCGCCGCGGTCGAGCGCCGTGAAGCCCCAGCGCCAGGGCCCGGTCCTGCGCATGACCCTGACCAGGCCCGAGCGCTTTTCGCTGCAGTTCGACGACGACCGCCTGCGCAACCTGCACATCGTCGCCGGCGCCCTGCCCCCGCCGCGCCCGACCGGCGGCGACGTCGTCTATTTCGGCCCCGGCTTCCACACCCCGCCGGCGGGCCTCGACTACTTCCCGGTCAAGTCGGGCCAGCGCGTCTATCTCGACGGCGGCGCGGTGCTGAAAGGCGCCTTCGAGCTTTCCGGCGTCAGCGACGTGAAGATCTCCGGCCGTGGCCTGCTGTGGGATCCGGGCCGGGCGATCGACCTGGAGAAGGCCCGCGACGTCGAGGTCTCCGACCTGATCATCGTCAACAACGACCGCAAGGACGCCGCCCGGGTGATGAACATCCGCAATTCCGCGAACGTCAGCGTCAGCCAGCTGACCGGCTTCACCTCCGGCAAGTGGTCGGACGGGATCAACATCTCGACCTCGCGCCACGTGACGGTGGCCGACGGCTATCTGCGGGTGTCGGACGACGCCGTGGTGGTCTACGCGGTCGCCGACTGCCCGCTGTGCCGGACCAAGGCCGCCCAGACCGGCGTTCCCGATCCCAACCCGCCGGGCGACACCTTCGACATCAAGGTCTCGAACATGCGGCTGTGGGTCGACGTCGCCCACGCCCTCTATGTCGGCCACTTCGGCGACAACGCCGACCCGCGCACCATCCGCGACGTGACCTTCGCCAACATCGACGTGGCCAATCTCGACGAGGACGATCCGGACTGGGAAGGCGTGATCGCCGCCTATTCCGGCGACGGCACCCTGATCAGGAACATCACCTTCAGCGACATCCGCGTCGACCGCATCGAGGAGGGCAAGCTGATCAACCTCGTGGCCGGAAACAACCCCCGCTACAACAAGGCGGCGGGGCGCGGGATCGACGGCGTCGTGATCCGCAACGTCGCCTTCACCGGCGAGGGCCTGCCCAGCCCGTCGATCATCCGAGGCCTGTCGGCGACCACCGCCGTCAAGAACGTCACGATCGACAACCTGACCATCGGCGGCAAGCCGATCAAGGCGCCCGAGGACGGCGACATCGCGGTCACCGGCGAGGTGGTGGGGTTGAGGTTCCGGTAGCGATCGTACGTCACTGGCTCCCCCTTAGCCGTCATCCCGGCCGGAGGTCCGCGAAGAGGACCGCAGAGCCGGGACCCAGGGGCCGCCTCACTGCGCTTGGCCCCTGGGTCCCGGATAAGCCCTGCGGGCTTTCCGGGATGACGAGGCTATTGGCCCAGTAGTTCGGATAGCCTGCCGCGCCCTACAGCACCCCAAGCTCGACCAGCGCGTCCTCGCCCGCGGGCGCCAGGATGGCGCGGATCGCCTGCTTCTCCTCGTCCGAGAAGAAGGCGTCGCCACGTCCGGCCACGCCCTTGTTGAGGCGCACGCTCTCCTTGTCGGTGAGGCTGAGCGCCAGGGCCGCGTCGAGTTCAGCCTCGCTGTAGGCGTTGCCCGGATCGACATGGGCGGCGAGCAGGGCCAGGGTCCCGCGCGGGTCGGTGCGCAGCTGTTCGTACTTCAGCCAGAGCGGCGCGGGCCGGCCCTCGGCCAGGCAGCGGCGCTGGTGGTCGAGCCACTGGCCGTAGAACCGCGCGTACCAGAGCGGCGCGATATGCACGAGGCTGTGGCGGCGCTCGCGCGCGTCCATCTCATAGTAGCTGCGGCCCGAATGCAGCAGGGCGTCGTCCATCCGTCGGCCGTCGGCCTGCGCCTTCTCGTGCATGTCGCGCAGGCTGACCAGGGCGTCGAAGATGTTGCGCGAGGCCAGCACCACCGACACCCCGAAGACCTCCAGAATGTCGGTCGCATGGCGGTTGGGGTACATGTGCAGGTGCATCACCGTCGCCTGCGGACGCGGCCCCTGGAAGAGGTGCTGGTTGAGCAGCAGCGGGAAATACGGATCGCGGGAGTGGTCGCAATTGGCGTAGGAGCCGCGCGACAGTCCCGCCTTGTAGTGCTTGCCCAGCAGGTGGACCAGCGCCGTCCGCATGAAGGTGCCGCCGACCTTGGGCGGATAGGACAGCAGGATCTGGCGGTTGCGGGCGCCGGTGCTGCGGATCGCGGCCTTGACCGGCTCGTGGATCTCGCCGTCGGCCGAGGGCAGGGAGACCATCAGTCTGTAGACGGTTTCGTAGATCGACATGCTGACCGCTTTCCCGGCCGCCGACTGCGGCCTCACGGGTCAGTTCAGTCTGGTTTTGAGTCCCGCGGATGTGCGCCCGGTTACGGCGAACAGCCGGAGCATGTCGGCCCCCATCGGGCGTATCGAATGCGTTTCAGGCGAGCCCCTCCCCCCTTATTCCGGCCAAGAAAGGGCGCCGTCTCGTGGACGGCGCCCTGCCCTCGGGAAGGGAAAGCCCGGTCTGGCGCTAGCCGCCGAACTTGTAGCGCAGGCTGATCCCGTAGACCCGGCCGTTCATGAAATACTGGCGCAGGACGTCGGTGTCGTAGCCGTTGTCCGGCTCGCCGACGTAGCGGATCGGGGCCTTGTTGGTCAGGTTCGAGGCCGTCAGCGACAGGGTGAGATCCTCGCGCAGGTTGAGGTTCACCGAGGCGTCGAGCAGGCCGTAGCCCTTCAGGTAGCGGCCGTCGATCGGGTTGGCGGCCACGCCGAACAGCACGTAGTCCGAGCGGTAGGTGTAGACGAGCCGCGCCGAGACGATCTTGTTCTCGTACAGGCCCGCCAGGCTCCAGTTCTGGTCCGACTGGAACGGCTGGCGCACCTTGACGACCTTGCCGTTGATCAGGATCGGCAGCTCGGTCTTGACCCAGGTGTAGGACCCCTGGACCCCGAAATCGTGCAGGAACTCCGGCACGAAGTCGTAGTCGAAGAAGGTCTGGGCCGCGAACTCCACGCCCTTGGCGAAGCCGGGGTCGGCGTTCTGGGTCTGGGTGATGCGGAACTGGCCGGTCGGGCAGTTGTTGGGCGTCACGCCGGTATAGGGCTGCGAGGTCGCCACCGTCTGGCAGCTCTCCACCCCGATCGGGAAGCCGTCGACCTTCTTGTAGAAGGCGGCGGCCGAGACGTAGCTGGTCGAGCCGAAATACTTCTCCAGCGACAGGTCGTAGCTGTAGGCGCGCAGCGGCTGGAGATTGGCGTTGCCCTGGCTGCCCGTGCCGCTGGTCAGGTTGACCGACACGGTCGGGTTGATGTCGCCGACGCTGGGCCGGGTCAGGCCCTTGCCGAAGCCGAAGCGCAGCAGCAGGTCGTCCTGGATGTAGCCGGTGACGTTCAGGGTCGGCAGGACGTCGGTATATTCGTTGCTCTTGGTGTTGGGGACGATGACCGAGGTCGTCCCGCTGGTGTCGGTGACCCGGGCCTCGGCTTCGAGGTTGGTGCGCACCACCCGCACGCCGGCGTTGCCGCGGATGCGGTCGTCGAGGAAGGCGAAGTCGACCACGCCGTAGGCAGCCAGGGTCTCTTCCACCGCCTTGCGGCGCGACAGCAGCACTTCGGGCAGCGAGTCCTCCGAAGGGATCCCGGCCAGGGCGAAGCGGTTGCGGACGTTGTCGCCCAGCAGGGCGTCGGGCGAGAAGGTCAGGAAGCCGCCGGAATAGCCGGCCTCGCCGTCGAACCAGTTGGTGTGCGAACCCTCGACGAGGTCCTGCACGGTCGAGGCCAGTATGCCGTTCGACTGGGTGGCGGTCAGGGCCAGGCCGTCGGTCGTCAGGTTCTTGCCGCTGAAGGAGTAGTTGTAGAACTTCGACTTCTTCCGGTAGTAGCGCGCGCCGAACTTCACGTCCTTGATGAAGCTGTCGTGGATGCGCAGCTTGCCGTCGAACTGGGCGGCCAGGCCGGCGTCGTCATAGACGTTGTTGGTGCCGTTGGCGTAGTTGACCAGCACCCAGTTGGCCGGATTGGCCAGGTCCGGACCGCTGATCGACACGGTCTGCGGCGTGCCGATCGAACGCTTCACATCCCAGGTCAGGCCCGCTTTCGGGGTCATGGTCACCGAGCGGTTGTCCTGGCTCTGGTCGGCCTTCACGTAGGAGAGGTCGGCCTTCAGGTCGAGGTCGTCGGTCGGCGACCACTTGGCGCCGCCGGCCAGGATCCAGGTCTCGTACAGACGATGCTCGTCGCCGCCGATCGAGCTGAAGGTCGAGCCCAGGAGCGTGCCGCTGGCGAAGCGCTGGCCGGCCAGCACCTCGTCGGTCCCGCCGTTGCTGTTGCGGTTGGCCAGGCCCTCGGTGGTGCTGAAGCCCGTCGTCGTCAGCCCCTGGACGTAGCGGCTGTCCGAGCCATTCAGGAACCGATAGCTCTGGTGGTAGAGGTAGGAATTGTAGTTGCCGTCGACATAGAACTCGAGGCCCGGGCGCACCTTCCACTGGAAGGCGCCGGCGAAGCCCTTGCGGGTCCTCTGGATGTCCTCTTCGTTGATGTTGATCTGCACCCCGGCCATGTTGACCAGGTTGGCGCGATCGGTCGCCGACATGGCCAGGGCCTGGGCGTCGGTCACCCCGATCAGGCACGAAATGTCGGAGCGGCCGGTGTAGCTGGCGTTGTAGGCCGAGCCCAGATTGGTCGCGTTGCAGTCGCCGCTGTCGGCCCGCGCCACGCGGCGCAGGTTGGTGCCGCCGGGGCCCGGGGCATTGTCCGAGCGGTTCCAGCTCTTCTGGTAGTTGGCGCCGAGCAGCAGGCCCATCTCGCCGTCGCCCACGTCCCACTTGTGCGAGACCAGGCCGAAATATTCCGGCTGCATCTGCTGGACCATGTCGTTGTAGCGGCCCGAGATCGCCACGCTCCCCGACATCTTGGGCAGGTCGAGCGGCCGGCGGGTCTTGATGTCGATCAGACCGCCGATGCCGCCCTCGATGTGCTCGGCCGAGGGGTTCTTGTAGACGTCCAGGCCGGCGATCATGCCGGGGATGGCGCCCTCGATGTTGAACTCGCTGCCGCCGGCGGTGAAGTAGGAGCGGCCGTCCACCTGCGAGGCGGTCTGACCCGACAGGCCCCGAATGGTCAGGCCCGAGCCGACGCCCACGGGCGAGGCGCCCTCGCCGCCGTAGCGATAGCCCTGCACGCCCGGGATCCGGGTCAGGGTCTCCGCGACGTTGGGATCAGGCAGCTTGCCGATGTCCTCGGCGCGGATGGAGTCGACGACCTCCATCGTGTTCTTCTTCACCTGCACGGCCGACTGCAGGCTCTGGCGGATGCCGGTGACGACCACCGCCTCGACGGTGTCCTCGGCGGCCGGCGCGGCCGTGGTCGTCTGGGCATGAGCCAGGCCGGCCGCGCCCAGGACGACGGCGGCGGTCGATGCGGTCAGCAGCAGCCGCGCGCGGAATTCGGTTCGCATGGTTTCCCCTCCTGCGAGACCTGCGCCCGATAAGCTAGCGCGGTCCGTCTGGTCCCGCTTGCGCGGGCTCTCCTGTTGGCGTCGGGCGCTTGGCGCGCCCTGTTTCACTCCCGAGCAGGCGGCGCGCTCGAACGGCGCGCCTTACCGGCTACATCTCAATTGTTATCGATATCATCGTTAGCTGGCAACTCTTTTGTCTGACAAATGCGACAATAGGTCTCAGAGGTTTCTCAGCGCGGCGGAAGCGAGCGCCGGGCCAGGGCGACGTCGCCCTCGCAGGCCTTGGCGGCGCCGTCGATCCTGACCGTCTTCGCGCCATCGCAGGCCAGGCGGACGGCGTAGGTCGGCTGGCCCTGGATGCTGGCCTCGACGCCCTGCCCGGTCCGGGTCTTGACCACGAAGGCCTTCGACAGGCTGTCCAGCTCCACCTTGCCGTCACGGCGCAGATAGCTGCCGTCGGCCACGAACCACCGCCTGGGCTTCTGCGGCGAGCCGCCCTCCGGATAGGTCAGGGCGAGAAGGTAGGCGTCAGTCTGCCAGCCGCCGAGCTCGGCGTTGGCGTTGCGGTGGCGGATGCGGCCGTCGGCCAGCAGGTTGAGATAGACCTCGGTCACCTCGCCCTTCTGGGTGATCCGCGTCATCAGCCAGTCCTTGCCCTCGACCCGCTCGATCTTCGGCGCGGGATCAGGACCATTGGGCGTCAGGGCGACGACGAACTTGGTGCGGTCGGTGACGCCCGGCGCCTGCAGGCGCAGATAGGCTTGCGCCTCGTCGGGCGCATGGTCCTTCAGCCCCTTGCCCTCGGCCATCCGCAGCAGCTCGGGATAGTCGCTGAACAGCCCGCCGTCCGGCAGGGTCTGCGGAAACAGCGGTCGCACGGCGACCTCGGCCTCGCCGTTCTTCACGGTGATCACCTGGCCCTGGCGCCTGGCCTCGCCCTCGTAGTGCAGCAGCCACTCGAACCGGCCGGGCTTCCAGCCTTTCAGGTCGTCGATGACCAGGATGGTGTCGCCCACCCACAGGAAGCTGCGGTACTTGCGCTCGAAGGTCGCCGCGTTCGGTCCCGTGGCGTCGGCCCAGACAAAGCGCAGGTCGCCGGCGTCGACCAGGTGATCCACCCGCCCCACGAAGTGCGAGCCGTTGTAGGTGGTGCTCTCCGGCTCGGCCTGGCCATCCAGCGTCACGACGTTGTGGGCCACGCTCTGGCGATAGTAGCCGTCGTATTCGGGCCGGGCGTAGCTGCTGTTGCCGGAGTCGATCAGCAGCTGCTTGCCCTTGTGCCAGAGGATGAAGCTGCCGGCGTCGGCGTGGTTGTGGTTCCAGGTGAAGCCCGAGCGCAGCGCCAGGAAGGTCGCGTCCGGTGCCCAGGACGAACGCATCGTCGCCGCGCCCAGGTCACCGTCGATCCAGCTGGTCGGCAGGCCCGGCCCCTTGCCGACCGAGGCCCAAGTCTTGAGCGAAGGCCACTGCACCAGGTTCTCGGGCTCGGCGAAGACGTCCTGCTTGGGATCGGGGCGCACGGTGTTCAGATACCAGAGGTAACGCGCCTGCTGGTCGCCCGTGGCCCACAGGTTGGCGATGGCGCTGGCGCCGCTGGAGGTCGGATTGCCGTCGCCGAAATTGGTCGACAGGAAGCCGCCGGCGGTCGGGTAGAGGTTCTGGATGAAGTAGTCGCCCAGCCCCGCCAGGCGCGGCGTCGCCGCCGGCTTTTCCTTGAAGGCGTCCAGCCAGGCGCGCTTGAAGCGCAGATAGCCCTCGGCGGCGAAGTCGGCGTAGTTGACGCTCTCGACGAAGGCACCGTTCGAGGCGAAGTGCTGCGGCTTGGTCTCGATGGCGCTGCCGTCATAGTTGGCCCACTCTTCGGCCGCCTCGTCGATGCGGCGGATCCAGGCGTCGGCCTGGGGCTCGTCGGTCTTGATGGCGATCGCCGCCACGCCCGCGCCGAAGACGATGTGGCTGAACCAGTTGTGGCCCATGGTGTCGAGGCTGTGGATCCGCTCCCTGCCGTCGACCCAGTCGTTCAGGGTCGGGGCGATCGCGCCCTTGACCAGGGCCTTGGCCAGGCGGGCGCGCTCGGCCGGGGTCAGGGCGTCGTGGATGGCGTCGAACGTCAGGCCATAGGTGTAGGCGCTGGTGCCCATGCCCAGGTCGGAGTTCCACACCGGGTCGCGGGCCAGCAGCGGCTTGTCGGTCACCCAGTTGGCGCGGCCGGCATAGATGTCGAGCAGGGCCTTGGCGCGGTCGGCGTACTTGCGCTCGCCGGTCATGCGGTAGGTCAAGGACAGGCCCATCAGCGCCGCGTTCAGCTCGCGGTCGTTGGCCGGCTTGCGCGCCAGGGCCGCGTCGGCGTCAGCTTTCGCCTTGGCCCAGGCGGCTTTAGCGTTCGGATCCTCGGCGACGCGGGCCTTGAACTGGGCGACGTGGGCGTCGCTGAAGGTCAGGTAAGGATGGCCCGACTTCAGGGTCTGGGCGCTGGCGGCTCCCGCCACGAGACAGGCCGCCAGGGCCAGGCCGGACACCGTCAGCTTCATCAGGCTCTTCACGCGCAACACTCCCCGCAAGCTCTTCCGGCTCGTGATTATGATATCGATATCAGAACAAGGCGCAAGCCGCCTCAGGCCAGGGCCAGGTTCACCGCCATCGACCGCCGCACGCCCGGGCTGCGGAACGGGTAGACGCAGTGCAGCATCCACGACGGCCACAGGTAGAAGTCGCCGACCACCGGCTTGACCGTGAACAGGTTCTTGACCCCTACGGCGCTGCGGCTGTCGATGAACTGCAGGCAGCCGGCGGTGTTCTGGCGGGCCTTGTCGGCCGCGAACTCGGCTTCGTAACCGGGCGGCACCCGCAGGAAGCCGACGCTGGAATAGAGACAGCCCTGGTGGAAATGGGCCGGGTTGTAGTCGCCGGCGACCATGTCGTTGATCCAGCCTTCCTTGATCTCGATGCGCAGCTTTTTCGCCTCGAGCTCCTCGGTGCGCTCGTAGTCGGAAAAGTGCATCAGGGCGTTCTCGCACCGGTAGGTGAAGGTGCGGGCCACGTCGTAGAGGAAGTCGGCCAGCTCGCCCGTCTCGCGGATCACGTCGGTGAAGCGGATCTCGGTGCTGACCGCCCCGGCCAGATGGGCCGACCAGTCGCGGGCGGCGACCTCTTCCCGGGTGGCGACGATCTCGTCGATGCGGGCGTTCAGGCGCTCGACCAGGGCCGGCGGGATCGTCGCCTTGATGATCGTCGGGCTGAACGGCGCGACCAGCCGCAGGTCGTGATCGTGGGTCATGGCCTACCGCCCCGGCGACCAGATCACCGCCGTCGCGCCCGGCGCCAGGGTCAGGCTCGCGGCGTCCGGCGCGATCTTGCGCCTGGTGACCAGATCGGTCCGCTCGCCCGCCGCCTTGGGCAGGGCGACGACCACCGCCTTGGTCCCGGCGTTCATGGCGATGCGGTAGGGACCATAGGTGGCCTCATAGTACTGGCCGCGGCCGGCATAGGGATTGTCCTGGTCCTTGTAGCGGGCCTCGGGCGGCCCCTTGGCCACTGGCAGGACCTCGCCCTCCAGCGCCGCCGGCGCCTCGCCCGGATAGGCGACGATCGGGATCGAGCCGGCCGAGATGTGCGGCGTCGCCCGTCGCACGCAGGTCCTGCCGCTGGGCTCGAAGTCCACCCGCGCGGCGATGGTGGCGATGCGGTCGATGGTAGGGGTCTGGTAGTGAAAGCGCGCCAGCCGGTTCACCCCGCAATTGGCCCGCCAGTAGAGCGAGGCGTAGAGCACCTCGTCGCCGTTCTTGATCGCCACCACCCCGTCCTCGGGATCGGCGAACACGAAGTCGGGCTGGCCCGGGGTCATCGGCAGCTTCACGCTCGACTTGGGCCAGGCCTTCACCGCCAGCCATTCGTCATAGGCGTCGAGCAGGCCGATGGTGGTGCGCTGGTTCCTGTCCTTCAGGCGGTCGCGCAGCACGGCGTAGTACTGGCCGTCGTCCAGGGCCTGGCGGGCGATGGCCATCAGCCGCGGATCTCGGGTGGCGACGGCGACCTGGAACGGCGTGTTGTCCCAGCCCGACTTCTGCACATAGGTGGTCGCGCCGGGATAGACGGGATCGCGCCAGCCGATCGGCGCCTCCAGCAGCATGGTCGCCGCGCCCTCGGCGTCGATCCCCGGATAGCGGAACGGCAGGCGCGCCCGGGCCATCTTCAGCAGTTGGTCGCGCAGCGCCGGATCGCCCTGCCCGCCCGGCCCCGGCGCGGTTGCCAGGTAGACGCCCGCCGCCCAGTCGAGGATCTCGCCGTAGCTGCCCACATAGCCCAGCTCCTTGGAGAGCCCGACGTCGGTGAACAGCTTGTAGCCGTCCGCCGAGCGGAAGCCGCCCGTATCGGCGGCGGAACTGGAGAAGGTCGGCTTGCCGGCCTCGTCGAGGCTGCCGCTCCAGGGCGAAAGACCCATCGACTCGTAGAGGAACCTGCGCATCTGCGGCTCGGGCCGCGCCAGCGGACTGGCCAACGCCCGCAGGCCCTCGTTGCTCCAGTAGATCCCCTGCAAATCGACGATCATCGACTGGTTGGTGTAGAGTCGCCTGTGCGTCAGGGCGTAGCGCAGCCCGGCGTCCAGCATCCGGGCGTAGGCCTCGCGGCGGCTGCCCTGCCCGCCCTCAACCGGTGCATCCAGATAGGGCGCGACGTCGGCGCCCAGCAGGCGCAGCACCTTGCCGTAGGGCCCTAGCACCTCCCAGTCGGGATTGGTGCGCGAGCCGTCGACGAAGACGCTGGTCGGATCGGCCTGGAACCGCAGGGCATAGGCGTCGCCGGCTAGCACCAGCTTCTTCAGCACGGCCGGGTTCTTGTAGGCCCTGGTCCAGTCCAGGCGATAGGCGCGGGCCAGGAACTGGGCCTCGAGCAGCTCCACCGGCCCCGGCTGGGCCAGCTTGCGCTCGATCTCGCGGTTCACGCGGACCTTCAACTCGTCCAGCACCTCGGGACCTGCGGTCGGCGCGGCCGCCAAGGGCGGCGCCTGCCCGGGCGCATCCCCGCTGTCGAGGAACGGATCGGCGTGGACGTAGAGCGCGTAGATCGGCCGCGAGGCCTGGGCCATCGGCTTCTGGAAGCTCTCGAACTTCTGGGTGTAGACCGCGAAGGGCCCGCTGGCGCGGATGGCGCAGTCCAGCCGCGAACGGCCCCTAGTCAGGGTGATCGGCAACGGGAAGGTGCGGTAGGTGAAGCGCCCGGCGAAGGGCGGGGCCTGTGTTCCGATGTCGAGGATCTCGACGTCGCCGAGGTGGCGATAGCCGACCTGCCTGCCGTCGCAGAACAGCACCAGCTTGCCGTCATTGACGTCGCCGCCCCACAGCCGGATCGAGGCGTAGTTCTGGATCGCCGGATCGACCGCCAGGCTGAATTTCAGCTCGCCGCTGAAGCGCTCGCCCGGCGCCGCGGGCGGCAGCCGGCGTGCCGCAACGCCCAGGCCGCCGGTCACCAGCTCCGAGGCCTTGGTATCGACCGCGTGGGCGGTCTCGGAGGCCGCGTCGCCGAAGGTGATCCTGTCGATCAGCGGGGTCGCGGCCTGGGCCTGAACCGCCAGGAAGCCGAGCAGAGCGCCGGCGCCGAGGATCAGTCGATGTCGGGTCATGCGCGCCGCTCGTGCCTGGAGGAGAAATGGCGAAGCGGGGGACCGGAGAACCAGTCCCCCGCCACGGGCCTTTAGAACTGCGTCCGGACGGTCAGCCAGACCGAGCGCGGGGCGTTGCGCTTGATCAGGAAGCCCGACTCCGGCAGCTGCTCGACGACGTCGTAGACCTGCACGTTGGTCGGAAGGTTGGAGCTGATCATCGCGTCGTAGGCCGAGATGTACTGGTCGTTCAGCACATTGCGGACATCGAGGGTGATCAGGGTCTTGTGGTCCTTCAGGCCCTCGTACTGCACCGAGACGTCGAGGTTCTTCTGCTCGGGCAGATAGCGATGGTCGAGCGAGTTGGTATTGACCTTGCGCACGTCCATCCAGCGGTGGCGGGCGTTGAAGCGGAAGTCCTTGTAGCGGTACGAGACCGTGTTGCTGACCGTCCACTTGGGCGAGCGCGCCAGGATGCCGGAGTCGACGCGCAGCACGTCGTCGGCCGCGCCCAGGCCGTTGGCCCCGACGTTTAGCCAGTTATAGGCCTCGGTGGTCTTGCCGTTCAGATAGGTCACCGAGGCGTCCCACGACAGATTCCGGGTGATCTTCCACTTGGTCCAGCCCTCGACGCCGCGCGTGAAGTACTTGTTGAAGTTCTCGGGCAGCAGGTAGGTCGAGACGTTGTCGGTATCGATGCCGGTCGGATAATCGTTCACGGCGAAGTTCTGGTAGAAGTAGGTGATCTGGCCGTTGAACCGGCGATCGCCGAAGGTATAGGCGGCCTCGTGGCCCTTGATGTAGGCCGTCGGGCCTAGCGGGCGCACCAGGGTCGCCGCCGTCGAATAGCGGTTGATGATGCCCATCGACGGCTGCTTGGCGTCGGTATAGCGGTAATAGATCTTGTTCCGGCTGTCGAAATTGTAGCCCAGCGCCACGCTGTAGTCGAAGAGCCCCAGGTCCTTGTCAGCCCCGATCACCTTGGCCGCCGTCCTGGTCATGTAGACGTTGTCGTAGACCGTCAGCGGATCGCCATCGAGGCCGCCGTTGGTCAGCGAGCTGGCGCCCGAGTTGCGGGTGTCCCAGGTCTCCGACGAGGTGCGGGCGTGGAAGTACTGGTACTTGATGCTGGCGTTGAAATCCCAGTGCTCGTTCGGCGCCCAGGAGAAGCCGGCATAGGGCGACAATTCCATGATCCGCGCGCGCTGCGAGACGGTGGTGAACAGGCCGCTGCCATATGAGCCCCAGCCGCCGGCGTCGGTCAGCTGATAGCTCGTGCCGCCGTTGGTCACGTACTTGACGTTCAGGTTCTGCACCTGGCCGTCGGCCCAGGCCGACACCCCCAGGCCGTTGGCCCAGTTGTCGTTCACCTGCTCCGAGCGCGAGACGTAGAGGCCGCCGTTCACGCTCCAGGTCTCGCCGCGATAGGTGGCCGTGAAGTTGCCCATGTAGTCGACGGATTCACGGTAGTTGTCCTCGGCTCGGGTCAGCAGCACCAGGTCCTGCGAGCTCGTGCCGGTCGGCACGGTGCCCGAGTTGTAGCTGCCGTCGGCGCTGGGGATGGTGGCCGTGACCAGGCCGCCGCGCATGTCGATATCGCGGTTGGGCAGGGTGTTGCCGACGATGCACAGGCTGGCGGTCTGGAAGGTGGTGGCCGTCACCCGCGGGCAGGCCACGCCCGTGCGATAGTTGGTCCCCAGCTGCGAACCGGCCACGTTGTTGGCCACGCGGGCCACTTCCTGGCCGGCGGCGTTGGTGAACACGTAATAGCCCGGCGTGCGGTCCAGATTGTTGATGTTGAGGCCGAAGCGCTCGCGCGTCGCCGCCGCCGAGCCCAGCGATGCCAGGCCCTGGGGCTTGTAGGACTGCCCGCGATAGGTCGACTTCTGGATCCGCGCCGAGCCCGTGAAGGTCAGGCGCTCGCCCATGTCGTGGTTCCAGCGCAGGCCCAGGGCGTCCTGCTTGTAGCGATAGCCCGCCGACGGATCGAGGCTGTGCGTGCCGCTGGTGAAGTAGTTCGGCACCGTCTGCTTGCCGCCGTTCATGAACAGGTTCACGTCGCGGCCGAAGCCCGGGATCTCCTGGGGATCCTCATAGCCGTAGGTCGGCTGCTGGAAGGTGGTCAGCTCGGCGTTGGTGTCGTCCAGGTGCTTGTAGATGACGTTGAACGAGCCGCTGCCGTTGGCGGTGTCGTAGTCCTTGTACAGGTTCACCTTGAACTGGCCGCCGTGGTTCAGGTCGAAGCCCGGATCCACCTGGCCGTTCGAGCGGCGGTAGAAACCGCTGACGCCCAGCCCCATGTCGCCGGCGTCGTTGACCCAGCCATAGGCGGCGTCGACCTGCTTCCACGACAGGTGCAGGTCTTCGCCCTCGAAGCCCACGCGGGTCTGGATCATGCCGCCCGGCTTCACCTTGCCGGTGATGTAGTTGAAGGTCGAACCGATGCCGGTGGTGACGCCCGTCGCCGACGAGCCGCCGCGAACCGACTCCACCCGGCTGGTCGAGATGTCGGCGCGGTAGAAATAGCCGTCCTGGAAGCCGCTGAACTTGAACGGCACGACCGGCAGGCCGTCCTCCAGGATCGTCGTCCAGAAATAGCCCGAGGTGTTGGCCCCGGTGCCGATGGTCATGCCGCGGGTGAAGACCTCGTTGCGGGCCACGCCGTCGTTGGACTCGACCACCACGCCGGGCATGTCGCGCAGCATGTCGTCGGCGCTGATCGGCGTGAACTTGCTCATGTCGTCCTCGTTCAGCACCGAGAACGAGACATTGGCCTTCTTGGCGGCCGTGCCGACCATGACGCCGGTGACCAGCACCTCGTCGACGGCCGTGGGCTCGACCGTCTCGACCGGCGCGGCCTTAGCGGCGGCGGCCGGCGCCGTCTTCGTCGCCTCGGTCGCGGCCTGGGCGTGCGCGGCGGCCGCGACCGACATCGCGCTCGCGCCGGCGGCCAGGGCCAGAACCATGTGAGAAACCTGCAGGGCGCGGTTGCATCCGCGCTTAGGGCCGAGACCAGCCATCCTATCCTCCCCTTCGGACTTTCAGCCCGGCCTCGCCTCGCGGCGGGGCCGGCGCGCCGACCGCCTTGTCGTTTTCGAGAGCGCCCCAGGCGCCCCGATCGGCTTGTTGTTATCGATATCAGCGCATTTTGAACGCTGTCAACGGGATTTCGGCGCCGACATGTCGGAAACATTCACACCACATGATCGCGCAATGAACGGCGCTGTCTCAGCTATCCTGACAGCTTTCGATCAGCAATACGGCGTCGCCCGCTACGTGCGATCAGCACAGCGTCGAATGAAAACTTCAGGATGTACGCGGCACGACGAATTCACGACCGGTCGCGCCATCGATTTCATGCGTGAAGCGAGGTTTCACCTGTACGATC
Source organism: Caulobacter sp. SRI_008 (assembly GCF_057586355.1). Classification (NCBI taxonomy): domain Bacteria; kingdom Pseudomonadati; phylum Pseudomonadota; class Alphaproteobacteria; order Caulobacterales; family Caulobacteraceae; genus Caulobacter; species Caulobacter sp. SRI_008. The sequence goes on along the minus strand of NZ_JBYCZS010000033.1, from coordinate 33,051 downwards.
ACGCGCCTTCACCACTGTTCCATGCCTGGGCCGGCGCGAGATCAGGTCGTCGGCCGCCAGCAGGTCTAGCGCCGCCCGGACGGTGATCCTGGCCACCGTGAAGCCGCTGGCCAGCTCGCGCTCGGTCGGCAGGCGACGCTCGCCGTCGAGGATCGCCGCCCGCAGCCGGTCGGCCAACTGCCGATACAGCGCCACCCGGCCGGTGCGCTTCAGCGGCGCCCAGAAGAGGCCAGGCGAGGCGGTCACTTGAAGCTCACCCCTTCGACATTGGGGCCGATCTCGATCACCGCCGGATCGGCCGCCTTCAGCCGCTTGCCGCCGATGGTCACGTTCTCGAAGCGGATGTTCCTCACCGGCCGGTCCGGACCGTAGCCCGAGAGCGTCGAGGGGCTGGGCCAGCCGTCGCCGGTGAAGTCGATGTTGCGGAACGTCACCCCATCGACCAGCAGCCCCGGGCTCGTGCCGTACTTGGCGTTGAACACCGTGCGCACGTTGAAGAGCTTGCCCTCCTCGATCTGATCCACCCGGATCCCGTCGAACACCACGTCGCGCACGGTGTTGGTGTCGCCGGCGCTGATCGCCAGAGCGCCCTGGTATTCGGGGTCGTCCTCGTCGAGGCCCAGGATGTCGATGTTCTCGAAGCGCAGATCCTCCAGCACGTTGGGCTTTTCGCTGTCGCCGTGCAGGCCGATGAACACCGCGTGGGCGACGTCGGGCCAGAAGATCGAGTCGCGCACCCGCACCCGGCGGGTGTCGCCCTTGCCGTTCTTGCGGGTGGCGTAGACGGCGACGCTGTCGTCCGAGGTGCGGATGAAGGCCCGCTCGACGGTCACGTCGCTGCAGGCGAAGACGTTGATCCCGTCCGACCACGACCCGTTCGACAAGGTGCGGATGTCGCGGAAGGTGACGTTGCTGGACGAGGCGCAGGCGATCGTGCCGTGCTTGGGCGTCAGGAAGGTCAGGCCCTCGACGGTGACGCTCTTCGAATCCTGCACCACCAGCTGCTCGGCCGGCCGGTCGATGATCCCGCGGCCGATGATCCGCACGTTCTCCACACCCTCGGGCTTGAAGGTCCCCTGCAGCACCGCCCCGCCGGCGACATAGATCGTCTGGCCCGATTTCACCGGAAAGAACTGGCCGCCGCCGGGCGGGATGTGCAGGCCGGGCTCGTAGAACACCACGTCGGGGCCGGGCGCGGGCCGCTCGATCGGCGCGCCGGCGAAGATCAGCAGGTTGTGCAGCCGGTCGCCGTCGAACTCGATCGACAGGTTCTGCGGCTTGTCGATGGTGAAGGTGACGACGCCCATTTCGACCTTGGGCTTGATGGCGTTGCGGGTGGGCCGCACCTCGACGCGCTTGAAGTCGCCGTTGTTCTTGCGCACGCCGATCTCGACCTGGCCCGTAAAGTCGAACTGCACCACCGACACGTCGCTGGGGCCGTCGGAATCGACCTTGGCGGTGTATTCGTAGAGGTCGCGCCAGGGACCGCCCGGCTTGCGCACCCGCACCGTGAACGTGTCGTTGTGCATGGTGTAGAACAGCCCGCCCGGCGGCAGCGGATGGATCGTCAGGCCGGGGGTTTCGTCGGCCAATGCAGCGCCCGCGGCCAGCGCGCCGAACGCGACGGCGGCGAGCAGGGCCGGAATTCCACGAGCAGGCGAACGCATCCTTGTCTCTCCCCTGGTCGACGCTCTGGCGCGGCGTCTTGATTGGCCCGGACGACCGGCGCCCCGAAAGAGACGGGTCGTCGAAATCGCTTGCGGGACGCCCGAAGGCTGCTAATTGATATCGATATCAGACACGCCATGCAAGCCCCGGCTTCGCAGGCGAAGAAGGGCGCAAAAGCGCTTGGTATCGTTATCAGTTTGGTCTATGACCGAACGGCTGGACCGACCGCGCCATGAAGCGCGGACGGCGCGGCGATGGGAGGGAGTCGCATGGGTTTCCGGAAGAACTACGCGCTGCTGAGCGCCTTCCTCTTCTTCTACTTCTTCGCCCAGGCCATGAGCATCTCGCTGCTGGCCCTGTGGCTGAAGCGGACCCTGGGCCTGACCGGCGCGCAGACCGGCGTGGTCTTCGCCGCCAACTTCATCTTCGCGATGCTCTCCCAGCCGCTCTACGGCTTCGTTTCCGACAAGGTCGGCCTGCGCAAGCATGTCCTGTGGCTGATCAGCGGCCTGGTGGTGCTGTCGGGCGCCTTCTTCGCCTTCGTCTACGGCCCGCTGCTGAAGACCAACCTGCTGCTGGGCGCGATCGCCGGCGGGGCCTATCTGGGCATCACCTTCATCGCCGGCAGCTACGCCCTGGAGTCGTTCGTCGACCGGGTGGGCCGCAAGTACGGCTTCGAATACAGCCGCGCCCGCCTGTGGGGGTCGCTGGGCTTCGCGGCCGCCGCCTTCTTCTCGGGCCGGCTGTTCAACATGGATCCGCTCTACAACTTCGCCCTGGCCTCGTGCGCGGGCCTCGTCCTGCTGCCGCTGCTGGCCTTCGCCAAGATCGAGCCTAGCGCCGACGAGCGCGAGCGGTCCGACGCCCTCAAGCCCGCCGACGCCATGGCCATCTTCCGGCTGCCGAAGTTCTGGGGCTTCATGGTGCTGATCCTGGGCGTGACGAACCTCTATCTGGTCTACGACCAGCAGTTCCCGGCCTTCTACGCCTCGCACTTCGCCGACCCGAAACAGGGCGCGGCCATGTTCGGCTATCTGAACTCGGCCCAGATCTTCCTCGAGGCCGGCATGTTGTTCGTCGCGCCGTTCGTGGTGAACAAGATCGGGGCCAAGAACGGCCTGCTGCTGGCCGCGGCGATCATGATCGTGCGCATCGCGGGCTCGGGCCTGGTGCACGGCCCCGTGCCGATCTCGGCGATGAAGATGCTGCACTCGCTGGAGCTGCCGATCCTGGTGGTGTCGATCTTTCGCTACATCGCCTTCCACTTCGAAAGCCGCCTGGCCTCGACGCTCTATCTGGTCGGCGTCAGCTTCGGCCATTCGCTGGGCCTGGCGATCCTGTCGCCGATCGTCGGCAAGAGCTACGACCTGATCGGCTTCCCCAGCACCTACCTGCTGATCGCCCTGTTCGCGGCCGCCTTCTGGGTCGCCTCGGTGTTCGCCCTCTCGCCCACCCCGCCGCAAGACCGGCCCGCCCAGGACGCCGAGCCCGATCCGGCTCTAGCCCAGGCCGACCTCGGCGGCGCCGACGTGGCCAAGGTCAACTGAACATGCCCGACACCACCACCGCCCGCGAGCCCATCGCCCGCGCCGACGAGATCCTCGCGCGCCCGCGCCCCGACCGGGCCAAGCTCGACGCGATCATCGCCGCCGTCCTGGCCCGCATCGACGTCAGCCTCGACCTGTTCACCGACGCCTTCCCCAGGCCCTCCAGCGAGGGCGGGGTCTATGCGCCGATGGACAACACCGAGTGGACCAACGGCTTCTGGACCGGGATGCTGTGGCTGGCTTTCGAGGCCAGCGGCGAGGCCCGCTACCGCCAGGCCGCCGAGCGCCAGGTCGAGAGCTTCCGCGACCGCATCGACCGCGAGATCAACGTCGACCACCACGACCTGGGCTTCCTCTATTCGCTGTCCTGCGTGGCGGGGTGGAAGCTGACCGGCAACATCGGCGCCCGCCAGGCGGCCCTGGCGGCGGCCCGCCGGCTGATGACCCGCTACCTGCCGGCCGCCGGCATCATCCAGGCCTGGGGCGATCTTTCCGATCCCGAGCAGGCCGGGCGGATGATCATCGACTGCAACCTCAACCTTCCCCTGCTCTACTGGGCCAGCGAGGAGACCGGCGACCCGACCTTCCGCATCGCCGCCGATCGTCACATCGAGGAGGCCGCCCGCCACATCGTGCGGCCCGACGCCTCGACCTTCCACACCTTCTACATGGACCCGAAATCGGGCGCGCCGCTGCGCGGCAGCACCCACCAGGGCTTCAGCGACGACTCGTGCTGGGCGCGGGGCCAGGCCTGGGGCGTCTCGGGCTTCCCGCTGGTGCATCGCTACAAGGCCGATCCGGCCCTGATCGCCCTGGCGGCGCGGCTGGCCAACTACTTCCTCAACCGCCTGCCAGGCGACCTGATCTGCTGCTGGGACCTGGTGTTCACCAACGCCGAGCGCGACAGCTCGGCCGCCGCCATCGCCGCCTGCGGCCTGCTGGAGTTGGCCCGCGCCCTGCCGCTGGCCGATCCCGACCGTGAGACCTACGAGGCCGCCGCCCTGGCCATGGTCGAGACCCTGGGCGAGCGCTACCTGCTGCCGCTGGGCGAGCCCGGGACCGGGATCCTGGCCCACGGCGTCTACCACATGCCCAACCGCGTCGGCGTCGACGAGGCCTGCCTGTGGGGCGACTACTTCTTCCTCGAGGCGCTGGTCCGCCTCACCCGGGTTTGGGAGCCCTACTGGTGATTCAGATCGGCGTGGATTTCGGCGGCACCAAGGTGGAGGCCGCCGCCCTGGACGCCAGCGGCAAGGTGCTGGCCAAGGCCCGCGTTCCCAATCCGGGCGACTACGACAAGGCCCTGAACGTCGTCCGCGACCTGGTCGGCGAGCTGGAGCAGAAGCTCGGCGCGCGCGGCACCCTGGGGATCGGCGCGCCCGGCTCGATCTCGCCGGCCACCGGCGTGATGCGCAACGCCAACTCGCTGTACCTGAACGGCCGCCGCTTCCGCGAGGACCTGTCCCAGGCCTTGAACCGGCCGGTGCGGCTGGCCAACGACGCCAACTGCCTGGCGCTGTCGGAAGCGGTCGACGGCGCCGGCGCGGGCGCGCGGGTGGTGTTCGCCATCATCCTGGGCACCGGCTGCGGCGGCGGCCTCGTCGTCGACGGCCGGCTGATCGAGGGCGAGAACGGCATCGCCGGCGAGTGGGGCCACATGCCCCTGCCCTGGCCGACGGCGGACGAACGCGAAGGCCCGCGCTGCTGGTGCGGCCAGAACGGCTGCCTGGAGATGTGGGTGTCGGGCACGGGCCTGCGCCGCGACTTCCAGGAGGCGACGGGACTTGCGCGCAGCGGCGAGGAGATCATCGCCGCCTGGCGGGCCGGCGACGCCGCCGCCACCGCCGCCTTCGACCGGCTGATGGACCGCCTGGGCCGCTCGGTCGCGGTGCTGTGCAACATCCTCGACCCCGACGCCATCGTCGTCGGCGGCGGCCTGTCGAACGTGCCCGAGGTCTGCCAGCGCTTGCCGGGCCTCGTCGCCGGGCGCGTGTTCGCCGACCGCTGGAGCACCCGCATCAAGCCCGCTGTCTGGGGCGACGCCTCCGGCGTGCGCGGCGCCGCGCGGCTGTGGAGCCTGGAGGAGGCGCGCCAGTTGCTGAGCGAGCAGGTGGCTTAAGGCCGGATAGGCCCTCCCCCTTCGTCGTCATCCCGGGCGGAGGGCCGCGCAGCGGACCGCAGACCCGGGACCCAGGGGTCGCCGCACTGCGCCGGCTACTGCCTGGGTGGTGGATCGATCCGCAGAGCCCAGTCCCCTGGGTCCCGGATAAGCCCTGCGGGCTTTCCGGGATGACGAGCGGAAATATCTTCGCGCGTCCTCAGCCCTCCCCCATCAGATCCGCCAGCTCATAGACCGGCCGGATCTCGATCTCGCTGGGTCCGGGCATCGGGTTGGGGCAGCGCTTCACCCAGGCGACCGCCTCGTCCAGATCCTTGACCTCCCACAGCCAGAAGCCGGCGACCAACTCGCGCGGCTGGGCGAAGGGGCCGTCGATCACCGTGCGGGCCGCGCCGTCGAACGCCACCCGCTTGCCCGCCGACGAGGGTTTCAGGCCGTCGGCCGTGACCAGGATCCCGGCCGCCGCCAGTTCGTCGTTGAAACGGCCCATGGCCTCCATCATCGCCACCGTCTCGGGCGAGCGGACGAAGCCCTGCTCGCTGTCCTCCGTGGCCTTGACCAGCACCATCACACGCATCGCTCGTCTCCTCGCCGGGATCGACCATGTCGACCTCTCGCCGGAACGACGATCGAAGCCTTTCGGCGCCGACATCACCAGCGAGATTTAGGGCGGCGCGGCGTCGGACGAGGCGCGGTCCATCAGGGTGAAGGGCAGCAGGTGATGCACCGGCGCCGGATCGCCGCCCAGCTTGCGGGCGCGGATCTCCTCGACGATCAGGCTGACCGCCGCCCGGCCCATCTCGGCGATCGGCTGGTGGATGGTGGTCAGCTCCGGCCAGACGGTGGTGGCGACGGCGGTGTCGTCGAAGCCGCAGACGGTCAGGTCGCGCGGCACGGCGATCTGCCGGCCGTGCGCCACGGCCAGGGCGGCGGCGGCCATGTCGTCGTTGCTGGCGAAGATGGCGCTGGGCCGCAGGCGGGCCTCGAACAGCTTCTCGGCCGCCGCCAGCCCCGAGCGGTAGGTGAAGAGTCCCTGCGCCACCCATTCGGGCCGCACGTCCAGCCCCGCCTCGGCCATCCCCGCCAGGAAACCTTCGTAGCGCAGCTGCGTCGGGGTGTGCTGCGGGTCGCCCTTGATGAAGGCGATGTCGCGATGGCCCAGGGCGATCAGGTGGCGGGTCATGGCCAGCGCGCCCTCGAAGTCGTCGATGCGCACGCTGGAGACGTCGACCATCGGCCGGGCGGTCGCCAGGGCCAGCACCGTCACCCCCTCGGCCCGCAGCATGGCGATGGTCTGGCGCGAGTCGCACAGCGGCGGCGGCAGGATCACCCCGTCCACCCCCGCCGCCAGCAGCCGTTTCACCGCCTGCTTCTGGCCGGCCAAGCCCTCGCAGCGCTCCAGGATCAGGTGACTGGCCAGTTTCGAGCTCTGCTCCAGCCCGCCCATCATGATGTCGCTGAGATAGGAGGCGCTGGGGTTGCTGTAGAGGATGCCGACCCGGGCGGCCGAGGCGCGCGAGCGCGTGGCCCGGGCCGCGACATTGACCTGGTAGTTCAGGGCCCGCACCGAGGCCTCGACCCGCTCGCGCATGGCCGGGCTGACATTGGCCGTGCCCCGGATCACCCGCGACACGGTCATCGAGCCGACCCCGGCGTGGCGGGCGACGTCGTGGATGGTGGAGGTCCGGGGCGGGGCCGGGCGCGCGGTCACGGTCGTCGCTTCCGCGCCGGACGCCGGCCTGGCCTTGCGGGGACTCTTCACCAACGCACCATCCTCGGAACGCATCGCGATTGTTCACGATAACAATTCATCCTAGCGGCGCCAGTCGCCCACGCCAGCGCAAAAACGCGCGTTCGCCTGCCGGGCGCTTCTCCTTCTCTCGCTTGGACTTATCGGTGCGGTGTTCGCTAGACTGCGCCGCGACCCGTAGAGAGTCGCAGTTTGGGCGAGGACTCCTTGAGCACGCAGAGGCGACAGGCGCCGACCATCCACGACGTGGCGCAGGCCGCGGGCGTCTCCTCCATGACCGCCTCTCGCGTCGTCAACGGCTATCCGCACGTGCGCCAGGCCGTGCGCGACAAGGTCGAGGAAGCCATCAAGACCCTGGGCTACCGGCCCAATTCCCTGGCCCGCGCCACCCGCACCGGCGTCTCGCTGATCGGCATGCTGTATTCGAACGCCAGCTCGTCGAACCTGTCGAACTACCTGATGGGCGCTTTTAGACAAGCTAGCCAGAGCGGCTGCCAGCTGCTGATCGAGCCCAGCCAGGCCCACCCGACCCCGGCCCAGGCCGTGCAGAAGCTGGTCGACGCCGGCGTCGGCTCGGTGATCCTGCCGCCGCCGCTGTGTGACGACGCCGCGATCCTGGAGTCGCTGGAAAAGGCCGGCGTCGGCGCCGTCAGCTTCGCCACCGCCTTCCCGCGCGAAGGCGCGCCGGCCGTGTTCATCGACGATTTCGCCGGCGCGCGGATGATGACCCGCCACCTGATCGACCTTGGCCATGTCGACATCGCCTTCGTGCGCGGCGACCCCGCCCACTCCACGGCCCAGCGCCGCGAGCAGGGCTTCCGCGAGACGATGGCGCAGGCCGGACTGACCGTGAACGAGGCCTATGTCGCCGACGGCGGCTTCAGCTATCGCGGCGGGCTGGAGGCGGCGCGTCAGCTGCTGAACCTGCGCCGCCGGCCCTCGGCGATCTTCGCCGCCAACGACGACATGGCCGCCGCCGTCAGCGCCGTCGCCCACGGCCTTGGCCTGTCGATCCCCAGCGACCTCAGCATCGCCGGCTTCGACGACACCTCGGTGGCCACCACCGTCTGGCCCGAGCTGACCACCATCCGCCAGCCGATCGCCGACATGGCCGCCTCGGCCGTCAAGCTGGCCATGGACCTGGCCCGTCCGGGCGGCGAGCCCGGCGTCCATGTGCAGGGCGAACTGCAGCTGATCGAACGCGCCTCGACCGCCCCGCCGCCGACCTAGAACAGCGCTGCGGTGCGTGGTCCTCGCCCTTCGACAGGCTCAGGATGAAGACCATTTTGCAGGCCTAGGGCGGATCGACATTCAGCGGCCTGAGCTCATTTTTCACCGAGCATCCCCGCGAAGGCGGGGATCCAAGCCGAGCCTGCGGGCAACCTGCGGCCGCGCCTCCTCCTGAACCTCTGCTTGGGTCCCCGCCTTCGCGGGGAGACACGGATTTGAAGGTCGCGAACGGCTGACTGTCGATACGGCCAGGGCGGTAGAAAAACCTCATCCTGAGCCTGTCGAAGGACGAGGTTTTCGCCTGGATTTTTCCCTGCCAATGATAACGATATCAAAATAAGAACACCGGGAGGCGTGATGACGGGCTTGGGTCGAGCATTCGGCGGGTGGATGCTGCTCGCGGCGGCGCTGGCCGCGCTTCCGGTCTCGGCGGCCGAACCGCCCCAAAGCGAGCGCGCCTGGCTGCCGGACCAAGGCGACGGGACCTACAAGAACCCCGTCCTGGCCGGCGACTATTCCGACCCCGACGCCGTCCGCGTGGGCGACGCCTACTACCTGGTCTCCTCGTCGTTCACCAACGCGCCCGGCCTGCCGATCCTGAAGTCGACCGACCTGGTCAACTGGACGATCATCGGCCACGCCCTGCCCCAGATCACCCCCGTGGCGCACCACTCTACGCCACGTCGCGGCGGCGGGGTCTGGGCCCCAGCCATCCGCCATCGCAACGGCGAGTTCCTGATCTACTATCCCGATCCTGACTTCGGCGTGTTCCTGGTCAAGGCCAAGGACCCGGCCGGGCCGTGGTCCGAGCCCGTGCTGGTCGACGACCGCCGCGGCGTCATCGACCCGGCCCCGTTCTGGGACGACGACGGCCAGGGCTGGCTGGTCACCGCCTTCGCCCGCAGCCGCGCCGGCTTCGCCAACGTCATCACCGCCCGCCGCCTCAACAAGGCCGGCGACCGCGCGGTGGGCGAGGCGATCACCCTGGTCGAGGGCGACAAGCAGCCCAAGGTGCAGACCTCGCGCGGCCCGTTCCCGTGGATGACCACCGAAGGCCCCAAGCTCTACAAGCGGGATGGCTGGTACTACCTGTTCGTGCCCAGCGGCAGCGTGAAGGGCGGCTGGCAGGGCGTGTTCCGCTCGCGCAAGCTGGCCGGCCCCTACGAGGGCCGCGACGTGCTCGACCAGGGCCCCACCGAGATTAACGGCCCCCACCAGGGCGCCTGGGTGACCACCCCGACCGGCGAGGACTGGTTCCTGCACTTCCAGGACGCCGACTCCTACGGCCGCCGGGTCTGGCTGCAGCCCATGGCCTGGAAGGACGGCTGGCCCATCATCGGCGAGGATCCCGACGGCGACGGCATAGGCCAGCCGGTGCTGACCCACCGCAAGCCGGCGACCAAGACCCCCTCCCCGCTGCTCGCGCCGCAGGACAGCGACGATTTCGACGGCGCCCTGTCGCTGGGCTGGCAGTGGAACGCCAATCCGAACGACGACTGGGCCGACCTCAAGGCCGCGCCCGGCCGCCTGCGGCTGAAGGCGATCTCCTCGCCTGAGAACCTGTGGGAGACCGGCGCCCTCCTAACCCAGAAGCTGCCGGCCGAACGCTTCACCGTGACCACGAAACTCGACTTCGCGCCCAAGGCGGTCGGCGAACGGGCGGGCCTGGTCATGTTCGGGTCCGACTACGCCTGGATCGGCCTGCAGAACACCGCCGCCGGCCCCGCCCTGGTGCGCGTCGACCGCCTGGGCGCCGACAAGTTCCAACCCGAACGGGTCGAGGTGATCCAGGCCAAGGCCCCGACCGCCATCTGGCTGCGGATGACCGCCGAGCCCGTCGTGGTCGCCGATCCGCCGCCGGAGTTCTCGCCCTACTGGCCCTCGATGCTGCGTTCGCTGCACGCCAGAGTGACCCTCAGCTACAGCCTCGACGGCCAGGCCTTCACCCCCGTCGGTGCCCCCTTCGTCAGCCGCCCGGGACGCTGGGTCGGCAGCCAGGTCGGCGTCTTCGCCCAGGCCCCGGCGGGGACGCCGGCCAACACGGCGACGCGGATCGGCTGGACGGATTTCGACGGGTTCTGGGTGACGCGGTAGCTCTCTCCTCCTCGTCATCCCGGAAACGGCGAAGCCGTTATCCGGGACCCAGGGGACCAGGCTCGGCGGATCGATCACGCGCCCCAGCGACGGCCCACGCGATGCGGCCGCTCCTGGGTCCGGCTCTGCGCGCTCCGGCCGGGATGACGGGAGAGTAGCAGCCCCGTCACCGAACACCGATTGACAGCGAGCCTATCAATTGGTATCGATATCAAATCTTGCAGCGCCTCCCTGCTGGCGCTCACTTCTTGGACGCAAGTTCCTCCCGACTTCCAAGACCAAGGGGCGCCGTCTGCCCGGCGCCCCGTTTTTTTGTCTTCAGCCCCGACTGCACCCCCAGTCCGTCAGTTCCCCGCGAAGGCGGGGATCCAAGCCGAGTCCGCGGGTGATCAACGGTCGCGCCTCATCCTGAAAGACAGCTTGGATCCCCGCCTTCGCGGGGATGCTCGGCGTTGAGTGCAGGCAAGGAGGTGAATGCCGCCCCTGCCTACCCCACCGGCTCGAACCGTATCGCCTGCCCGCCCGCCGCGTTCAGTTGCAGGCGAAGGCGCGTGCCCGCCTCCACCGCCTGGCGCTCGATCACGACCTTGGTCCGGTTGGCCGGCCGGGCGAGGTCGCCGTCCTTGTAGCGCACGGCGGTCCACTTACCCGCGCCCAGGAAACCCAGATCCAGGTCCAGCCGCCGCTCCATCTCGTTGGTCAGGGCGCCGAGGAACCAGGTTCGGCCCTTGCGGCGAGCGATGATCACGTATTCGCCCAGCTCGCCGGCGATCGCCCGGGTCTCGTCCCAGGTGGTCGGGCAGGCGTCGAACCATTCCAGCTCCGGCCAGGGCTGGCCCTCGTACTTCTCGGGCTTGTCGTACCAGTAGAGCAGGGTCAGCGGGCTGTAGCAGGTGACCGCCAGCGCCAACTGGTGGGCGTTGGTGGTCTGGTTGCGCTCCTGGGCGTAGCAGATCGTGTAGTCGATCGGCCCGGCGATCGGCCGGGTGAAGGCCAGGTTCACATGGTGGCGCGGGGCCGGAAACTGCTCGTTGCCCTTCACGCCCTCCAGGGTCAGGTAGTTGGGCAGGGTGCGCTCCAGCCCGGCCGGCCGCAGGTTGTCGTGCAGGTTCACGACCATGCCGTGCTCGCCGAACGCCCGCACCACCTTGGTGATGAAATCGACGTCGGACTGGCGGCCCTCCCACATGAAGCCCAGCTTCACCCCCGCCAGGCCCCAGCGCTGGTAGAGCCGGCACATGTCGGTCAGCGCCTTGGTCACCGCCACCCGGTCGATATAGACTAGCACGCCAATGCCCCTGGCCTTGGCGTAGTCGATCACCCTTTGCAGGTCCAAGGCGGCGATCGGGGCGGTCGGGTCCGAGGCGTCGGTGCCGTCGCCGTACCAGTGGGCGTCGAACAGCACGTACTGGATCTTCCGCTTCTGGGCGAAGTCGACCGCCTTCAGCGAGGCCTCGGTGGAATAGGGCTTCATGATCCGGAAGGCATGGCCGGGCTTGACCCACGAGACGTCGCCCAGCTGGTTCGGCGTCGCCAGGGTCGGGACCACGTGGTGGCGCTCGATCAGACCCTTGGCGCTGTCGGCCGCCAGCAGCACGCGCCACGGCGTCTTCTGGCCCACGGCGATCTCGAAGGTCGCCTCTTCCGGCGTGTCGTCCTGACCGCCCCAGCCGGTCGCCCGGCCCGGATAGCGCATCAGGTAGGTGACCAGCCCGCCCTTGTCGTGCGCCCGCGCCATGCAGCGCGGATAGTGCAGCCGGTCGGACTCGGCGATGAAGCCATAGACGCCGTCGCCGACGTCCACCGTGATCGGCAGGTCGGCGAAGGGACCCTTGTCGGACGAGCCCGTCAGGTCCGGATGTTCCAGTGGCGCGAGGCCGGTCTGGGTGGAGACGTGGATGTCGCCCTCGTCGCGGCTGGCGTAGAGCCGCGCCGTGTCGGGGAAGCGGAAGCCCGTCCGCTCGCCCATCAGCGCCAGGCTCTCGCCCTTGGCCAGGCCCGTCAGCACGTAGCGCACCGCCACGGCCCCGTTCAGCACCCGCAGGACGATGTCGAACCGGATCCCCGCCTTGGGATCGACCATGTGCAGGGCGATCTGGCGGCCGGACTGGTCGTAGCGCGCCGACTGCCCGAACGGCGGCGACCAGTCGCCTTCGAAGACCTGCGGCGTGACGCCGGCCAGCTTCGCGCCCTCGCCCAGCAGCCGCCCTTCGGCCAGCCATAGCCCCAGGTCCGACGGCAGCAGCAGCGGCTTGCCGTCATAGGTCGCGCTCCAGCGGGGGATCGCGCCCGAGACGTCGACCACCGCCTTCAGCCGGCCGTCGGGCGAGGCGATCTGGTGACTCCGGGCGGTCTCGCCCGCGTGAGCGGTCGAGGCGGCGCCGGATATCGCGGCCAGCGCGACCAGGTCGCGGCGTGTGGGCTTCATCGCGTCGCCTCCTCCCCTTCCACCCTGGCGGCGCATCGGCGCGCGGGCGGTCGATTATCGTTCACGCCCCGGCCGGCCGCATCGCGACCAAACCGGGATCGACAAACTGATATCGATATCAACAATATCGCGCAAGCCGCCGCTCGCCGCCTGGTCGACCTCGCCAACTATTGGCCTTACCTCATTGCCGAATTAAGGTATGACCACATCGACGCGGAGACCTTACCTCGCCAGCGCCCGGGCCGGGCCGCGAGGCAAGTTCTGACGGCGACCCGAACCTCGCGCGGACAGCCTTCCCAGGATCGCGCGTTTTCGCGGCGCATCCTCCCCAGGATGCGCCGCTTTTTTTGACCGCTGTTCGGTTTTACCTCTAGGTTGCGGTCATGGACTTCGACGCCGGACAGACGCCCGCCCCGCCCGCCGACACGCCCGCTCCCCGCCGCGGCCCCGGCCGGCCGCGCGACCCCGAGGTGGAAAAGCGCCTCAAGCGCGCGGCGCTGGAGGTGCTGGCCGCCCACGGCATGTCGGGCCTGACCCTGGAGAAGATCTGCGACAAGGCCGGCGCCCCGCGCGCCACCTTCTACCGCCGCTGGGCCACACCGATGCAAGCGGTGGGCGAGGCCTTCAACGAGGCCTTCCTGTTCGCCCGCCTGCCCGACACCGGCGACGTCGTCACCGACCTCGTCGCCCTGGGCCAGGCGATGATCGACCTCTACAACGACCCGGTCGTGGGGCCGTGCATGAGCTTCCTGATCGCCGAGAGCCGCGTGCGGCCCGAGCTGTTCCACGGCGCCAGCGACGACTTCCAGCGCCGCCGCGCCTACAACCGCCAGGTCGTCGAACGCGCCGTCGAGCGCGGCCAGATTGGCCCCGAGATCGATCCCGACCTGATCATCGACGTCATCAGCGGCCTGGCCATGAACAACCAGGCCACCCGCCGCCCGCTGACCCCGGAGATGCTGGAGTTCGTGGTGAGGCGGTTGCTCTCCCTCTGATCCCTCTCCCCTTACGGGAGAGGGAGGGACCCGCGCCGCAGGCGGGAGAGGATGAGGGGTCGAAAGCCCTCACCGCCGCGACGGCGGGCAGGCCGGGCGCGGTCCTTGAGTTCTGAGAGACCCCTCATCCGTCGGCCTTCGGCCGCCACCTTCTCCCGCAAGGGGAGAAGGATCGTCTGCACCCATCTTGAAAACAAACCAACCAAGCGGTATGTTGCAAGCCTCACCATCGAGGCCCGCCCGTGTCCATCCCCGCTTCCGCCTACGCCATGCTCGCCGCGGCCATCGCCGCCGAGGTGGCCGGCACCACCTTCCTGCAGAAGTCGGAGCAGTTCACCAAGCTGGTCCCGACCCTGGCCATGGCCGGGCTCTACGCCGCCGCGTTCTACTTTCTGTCCCAGGCCCTCAAGCACGTGCCGCTGGGCGTGGCCTACGCCATCTGGGGCGGGGTCGGGATCGTGCTGACGGCGGCGATCGGCGTCGTGTTGTTCCGCCAGAAGCTCGACGCGCCGGCCCTGCTGGGCATCGGCCTGATCGTCTCCGGCGTGCTGGTCACCCAGCTCTTCTCGCGCAGCGTGGCCCACGGATGAACACCACCGCCTACAACCGCCCCAAGCAGCCCGAGCAGGTGCGCCGCGCCCTGCTCGACGCCGCCGTCGCCCTGGCCGAGGAGCAGGGCCTGGGCGGCATCACCGTCCAGGCCGTGGCCGACCGCGCCGGCGTCACCAAGGGCGGCCTCTTCCACCATTTCGCCAGCAAGCAGGCCCTGATCGACGCCGTGTTCGACTTCATGCTCGAACAGATGGACGAGGCGCTGGACCGGCTGATGGCCGACGACGAACAAGGCCAGGGGACCCACGGCTGCTTCACCCGCGCCTATGTCGTCTCGACCTTCGAGTGCTGCGACATGGCGCTCAGCGGCCAGGCCCTGTCGATCTCGATGGTCACCGACCCGGCCCTGCGCCGCCGCTGGCGCGACTGGATCGACGCGCGCCTCGTGCGCCACGCCGCCACCGACCTCGATCCGCGCCTGCACGTCGTTCGCCTGGCCGCCGACGGCTACTGGTTCGCCCGGGTGCTGCACGACGGCGATCCGGGCAGCGAACCGCCGCAGGCGCTGCAGGCGCGCCTCATCGCCATGACCCGGGAGAACTGACATGACCTTCTTCCGCACCCACTGGGCCCTGCTGGCGACCGAGCCGTCACCGCCGGCCGAAGTCCCGCCCGCGCCGCCCGCGGACACCGCGCCGGTCGAGGCCGAAGAGCCCCCGGCCGCCGCCTGAACGCCGCCGCGATGGTTGCAGGCGCCCGCCTGGCTCGCCTAGGCTCGGACGCGCGGCCTCGTCGGCCGTTCGGGGACCATCAATGACCGCTCGCAGCCCGCGCGCCTGGCTGGCCGCCTTCCTGTCACCGGCCGGGCGGATCGGACGAGGGACCTTCGTCCTGGCGGTCGTGGCGGTCTACGCCGCCTGGTACGCGACGCCCTTCGCCCTGAACTGGATCGCCAGCCTGGCGTTCGGCGAGACCGATCCCTTTCCCAGCCCGGAATTCTGGATGGGCCTGGCGCTCTACCCGGCCGTCGCCGCCCTGACCTATGTGAGCTTCTGCGTGCATCGCAAGCGCCTGGCCGACGCGCGGCGCACGACGCTGAGCTTCGGCCTCATGGTCTTCGCCAGCGTCGCCGCGATCGTCGTCGGGCTGCTGGTCTCCCTGGCGACCGTGTCGCCGGTCGCCGTCCATGGTGGAACCGCATCGGCGGAGGTGAACATCGACGTCGGCCGATCCTCCTGGACGGAGACCCTGCCGCTCCTGGCCTTCCTGGCGGCCTGGCCGCTCTACAGCCTGTGGGTGGGCCTGGCGCCGTCGCGCGCCGAAGAGCCCGCGCCCGAAGGCCAGTCCCTGGCCGCCTAGGCGCCCTCCTCGTTATAGCCCGGCGAGCATACCCCTCCCCCGCGAGCGGGGGAGGAGAAGGAAGGCCTAGAACAGAACCCCCTTCTCCAGCAGGCCGTGCACGCCCTTCTCGCCGTTGACCGTCTGGGTCACGCGGAAGTCCACGGCCAGGGAGCAGAACTGGTAGGCCTGCACCCGGGTCAGGTTCGAGCGCGCCACGATGAAGTCGATCATGCCGCGCAGGGCCTGCTTCATGGCCAGGTCCAGGTCCTCGTTGAAGCCCATGATCACGTAGTGGGTCGGGGTCTCCGCGCGCGGCCAGGTCGCCACGCCGATGTCCGACGCCTTGTGCAGGATGAAGGTGAAGGTCCCGGTCAGGCCCATTTCCAGGGCGTTGACGCAGACCTCGCCGTCGCCCTGGCGGCCGTGGCCGTCGCCGGCCGAGAAGTTGGCGCCCGGAACCCAGACCGGCAGGAACAGGGTCGCGCCGGCGCCCAGTTCCTTGTTGTCCATGTTGCCGCCGTGCTCGCGCGGCTCTCGGCTGGACAGGCGGCCGTACTTGGCCGGCGGGGCCACGCCCATGGTGCCGAAGAACGGCCGCAGCGGCAGCTCCGGCCCCCACTGCGGCTTGCAGACCCCACGCGCCTTGTCGACGGCGATGTGGCTGACATAGCGGTCGGGAAAGTCCTCCGGGATCGTGCCGGCCAGCGGCCGCACCGCGCAGTAGCCCCAGTCGTTGTTGGGCTCGACCGCCTCGATGCGCACCTCCAGCGTATCGCCCGGCTCGGCCCCGGCGATGGCCACCGGACCGGTGAGGATGTGCGGCCCGATCCGGTCCAGCCTGGCGTCGTGGATCGCCTGCAGGGCCGGCGGGATGGTCAGCCACGACTCCGGCCCCGGCATCACCTCCGGACCGCCCGAGACGCAGTCGAAGGTGACGCTGTCGCCCGGCTGGATGGTCAGAACAGGGTCGAAGGCCGCGTCGAAGATGCCGAAGCGGACGGTTTCGGGCGTGGAGAACAGGTGGTGGTGCATGGCGACGGCGGAACCGGAAACGAAGAAACGGCCCCCAGTCTCCGGCCGCATCGGCGCGGCGGCGAAGCGGCGCGACCATCGACACGGCCGCTTTCGCCATCCTGCCTGCCCGCTGGGCGCCGCCTGCACGGACCTCACGCATCCGGCGGACGATCAATCCTTCCTAGCCCCTTGAAACGTCTGGCCTAGCGGCGTTATCGTAGGGTCGCTATGAAGTATCTAATTACTTTCTAGCGTGAGTGACTTCCCATGTCGGGCGGCGATCTGTCGGCCTTCCAAAACCTCTCCGACGCCAAGGTCGCCGCCTATCTGGACTCCCGCAGCGCCGACCTCGGCCTGCGCATTCCCGAGAGCTGCCGCGCCGGCGTCGCCGAGAACCTCGCCCTGCTGCGCGACCAGACGGCTCTCTTTGCGGACCTGACCGACGACGACGCGCCGGTCGAGCCTTTCACGCCATGAGTTTCGACACCGCCCAGGCCGTGACCTGCGCCGTACGCGAGGGTCGCACCACCGCCCGCGAACAGGCTCAAAAGGCCATCGCCGCCGCCAAGGCCGAGCCGTTCAACGCCTTCACCGCCGTGTTCGAGGACGAGGCCCTGGCCCAGGCCGACGCAATCGATGCGGCGCTGGCGGCCGGCGAGGATCCCGGCCCGCTGGCCGGCGCGCCCTTCGCGGTCAAGAACCTGTTCGACGTGGCCGACCATACGACCCTGGCCGGCAGCAAGATCCGCCGCGACGCCGCCCCCGCGAGCGCCGACGCTGCGGCCGTCGCCAGGATGAAGGCCGCCGGCGCGGTGCTGGTCGGCGCGCTGAACATGGACGAGTTCGCCTACGGCTTCGTCACCGAGAACGCCCACGACGGCCCCACCCGCAACCCGCACGATCCGGCCCGGATCGCCGGCGGCTCGTCGGGCGGGTCGGCCGCCGCCGTCTCGGGGGGGCTCCTGCCGCTCACCCTGGGGTCGGACACCAACGGCTCGATCCGCATCCCCGCCGGCCTGTGCGGCGTGTTCGGCCTGAAGCCTACCCTGGGCCGGCTGTCGCGCGCCGGGGCCTTCCCGTTCGTGCACAGCCTGGACCACATCGGCCCGTTCGCCCGCACCGCCGCCGACCTCGCCCTGGCCTATGACGCCTTGCAGGGCGAGGACCCGCTCGACGACCTGTCGCCGCCGGTCGCCGATCCCCTGTCCGCGCGCCTCGACGCCCTGGCCGAACAGCCGTTGCGCGTCGGCGTGCTGGGCGGCTGGTTCCAGCAGGGCGCCTTCCCCGAAGTGGTCGAGGCGCTGGAGATCGTCGCCGACGCCCTCCAGGCCCGGCGCGGCGTCGAGCTGCCGGGGGCCAAGGCCGCCCGCGCCGCCGCCTTCGCCCTTTCCGCCGCCGAGGGCGGGCGCCTGCATTTCGACGACCTGGCAACCCGCGCCCTCGACTACGACCCGGCCGTGCGCGACCGCCTGCTGGCCGGCGCCCTGCTGCCGGACGACGTCGCGCAGGCCGCCCGCCGCTATCGCCCCGCCTTCCGCGACGAGGCGCGCCGGCTGTTCGAAGACTTCGACCTGCTGCTGGCCCCCGTCACGCCCTGCCCCGCCCCGCCGATCGGCCAGGCGACCATGGAACTGGACGGCGTTCCCGTTTCGGTGCGCAAGACGCTCGGCGCCTACACCCAGCCGATCAGCTATATCGGCCTGCCGGTGATCGCCGCGCCGGTGAACCGCCCCGGCAAGCCGCCGATCGGCGTGCAGCTGATCGCCCCGGCCTGGCGCGAAGACCTGGCCTTCGCCGCCGCCCTGCGCCTGGAACGCGCCGGCGTCATCGCCGCCCACCGTCCTCCCGTTCGCCAAGGCCTTTGAGAGTTCCGATGATCATCAACGCCCCCGACGTCCTGGCCGAGGTGACCGCCGCGGTCGACGCCTATGAAACCGCGCTGATGACCAACGACGTCGAGGCGCTGGACGGCTTCTTCCGCGATGCGCCAGAGACCGTCCGCTACGGCGTGGCCGAGAACCTCTACGGCTTCGAAGAGATCGCCGCCTTTCGAATCGGACGCACCGGCGGCTCGCCGCTGCGCGATCGGCTGCGCACGGAAATCACCACTTTTGGGCGCGATTTCGCGATCGCGAACGTCGAATTCCTGCGAACCGGGGCAAAACAGTCCGGTCGCCAGAGCCAGACCTGGCTGCGCACCGAAGACGGTTGGAAAATCGTGTCGGCGCACGTTTCCCTGCTCCAGGCCGGCGCCGACCAACGCCTTGCGCCATAGGCCCGCGGATACTCCGCCCAAGGACAATAAGTAAGTATGTCCTGACTTATGACCTAGTTTTGGGCGCCGTTGTCGCAGCGTGGTCAAATAGTGACACGGTCCCTACAAACTTCACGCCAGTGAGACGGAGTCGTCATCAAGCCTTTTGATTTCGACGCGGCCATTGTGCATTGCACCCCACGCAACCGGGTCCTCCACCGGTGTTCGAAGGGGATTTCGAAATGACCACCCAAGCCAAGCTGCGCAACGGCGCCGCCTTCGGCGTGCTCCTGCTGGCCGCCGCCGTCGCGGCCCCGGCCCTCGCCCAGGACGCGCCGACCGCCCTCGACGACGTGATCGTCACCGCCCAGAAGCGCTCCGAAAACATCCAGGACGTGCCGGTCTCCGTCGCCGCCGTCTCGGGCGAGAAGCTGGCCGCGATCTTCGCCGCCGGCGAGGACGTGCTCGCCCTGTCGAGCCGCGTGCCGGGCCTCTACATCGAAAGCTCCAACGGCCGCGCCGCCCCGCGCTTCTACATCCGGGGCCTGGGCAACGCCGACTTCGACCTGGCCGCCTCGCAGCCGGTCTCGGTAATCATGGACGACGTCGTCCTCGAGAACGTCGTGCTCAAGAGCTCGCCGATCTACGACATCGAGCAGGTCGAAGTCCTGCGCGGCCCGCAAGGCACCCTGTTCGGCCGCAACACCACCGCCGGCATCGTCAAGTTCGACAGCGTCAAGCCGAGCGAAACGTTCAAGGCCAACGGCACGGCCACCTACGGCACCTACGGCTCGACCACCTTCGAAGGCGGCGTCGGCGGCGCCATCATTCCGGAAAAGGTCGCCGTCCGCCTGTCGGGCCTGTACCAGCACCGCGACAACTACATCGACAACACCTACACCGGGGTGAAGGACGCGATCGGCGGCTACGACGAAAAGGCCGCCCGCCTGCAGATCCTGATGTCGCCGAGCGAAGACACCGACGTCCTGTTCAACGTCCACACCCGGTCGCTGGACGGCACGGCCGCCATCTTCCGCGCCAACATCATCACCAAGGGCAGCAACGACGTTAACGGCAACTTCGACCGCGACAAGGTCAGCTACAACGGCGGCGCCAACAACCCGCAGAAGTACGACACGACCGGCGTCTCGCTGAAAGTCGACCACGACTTCGGCGGCGTGAAGCTGACCTCGATCAGCGCCTACGAGACCGCCAAGGGCCTGAGCCGCGGCGACATCGACGGCGGCGTGGCCGGCGTCGGCCCGGGCTCCATCCCGTTCGATTCCGACACCCAGGACTCGATTGGCGACCTGGACCAGGTCACCCAGGAAGTCCGCCTGGCCAGCGACACCGACGGCAAGGTCTCGTGGCAGGTCGGCGCCTACTACTTCAAGTCGGCCTTCACCGTCACGACCAACCCGTTCTACGTCTCGGCCACCACGCTCGAGCACAAGAACACCTCGTGGGCCGTGTTCGGCCAGGGCTCCTACCAGTTCACCGACGCCCTGAAGGTGACCGCCGGCGTCCGCTGGACCGACGACGACAAGGACATGACCGTTCTGTCGAACCCGTACGGCGCGATCGCCCCGGTGTCGGTCTCCGACAGCCAGGCCAGCTGGGACCTGTCGGCCTTCTACGCCGTCACCGACGACGTCAGCGTCTACGGCAAGGTGGCCCGCGGCTTCCGCGGCCCGTCGATCCAGGGTCGCGACATCGCCTTCGGCAATCCGCCCTCGGTCGCCCAGTCGGAAACCATCCTGTCGTGGGAAGCCGGCGTGAAGAGCGAGCTGTTCGACCGTCGCGTCCGCCTGAACGGCGCGGTGTTCACCTACACGATCGACGATCCGCAGTTCACCGCCATCGGCGGGACCAGCAACTCCAACCGTCTGATCAACGCCAAGAAGGGCGAGGCCTACGGCTTCGAGATCGACGGCGAGTGGAAGGTGACCCAGAACCTGCTGGTCACCGCCGGCTACAGCTACAACCACACCGAAATCAAGGACAAGACGCTGGCCGTGGCCACCTGCGCCTTCGCCCAGTGCACGGTGACCGACCCCGTGAACGGCTCCAGCCAGGCCCTGGTCGACGGCAACCCGTTCCCGAACGCGCCGGAATACATCCTGAACTTCTCGGCCCGCTACAACGTGCCGGTGGGTGACGGCGGCGAACTGTTCGCCCAGACCGACTGGTTCCGTCAGGGCTACACCAACTTCCTCATCTACGAGAGCAAGGAATACAACAGCAAGAACACCTTCGAAGGCGGCCTGAAGCTGGGCTACGCCCGCACCGACGGCGCGTATGAAGTGGCCGTGTTCGCCCGCAACATCACCAACGAGGTGAACCTGCGCGGCGCCATCGACTTCAACAACCTGACCAGCTTCGTCAACGAGCCGCGCATCGTCGGCATCTCGCTGAGCGCCCGCCGCTAAGCAATCTCGACAAACTGACCTGATGGCGGCCCGGGCGTTGAAAAACGCCCGGGCCGTTGTCGTTTTGACATGCTAGCGGCGCTGGCGGCGGCTAAGGTGGTCGGCTTTCACGGCGTCCAAAAGCGCTTGCAGAACAACGAGAAGAGTTCCGCCCACCGATGACGACCAAGATCATCTTCGACACCGATCCCGGCATCGACGACGCCATGGCCCTGCTGTTCATTGAGGCCAGCCCGGCCCTCGACCTGGTGGCCGTGACGACCGTGTTCGGCAACGCCGACATCGACACCACCACCCGCAACGCCCTCTATCTGAAGGACCGCTTCGGCCTCACCGCGCCGATCTTCAAGGGCACGGACAAGCCGCTCGTCCGCCCGCGCAATCCCTCGCCCACCTTCGTGCACGGCGAGAACGGCTTGGGCGACGTCGAGCTGACGGGCCTGGTTCCCGCCCAGCCGGAAGCCAAGCCTGCCCACCAGGCGATCATCGACCTGGCCCGCGCCAATCCCGGCGAGATCACCCTGGTCGCCGTCGGCCCACTGACCAACCTGGCCCTGGCGCTCGAAGCCGATCCGGAAGTGGCGACCCTGCTCAAGGGCGTGGTGATCATGGGCGGCGCCTTCGCCGTCGCCGGCAAGCCGGGCAACGTCACCCCGGTGGCCGAGGCCAACATCTGGAACGATCCGGAAGCCGCCGACCGCGTCTTCACCGCGCCCTGGCACGTCGCCGTCATCGGCCTGGACGTCACCACCCAGGTGATCATGAGCCCCGACTTCATGGAGGCCCTGGAAGCCTCGGCCGGTCCGGCGGGCCAGTTCCTCAACGCCATCTCCAAGCCCTACGCCGCCTTCTACGGCGGCCGCGACGGCATCGTCGGCTGCTGCGTCCACGACGCCGCCGCCGTGGCCTATGTCATCGACGAGAGCCTGTTCGAGGTCCGCCGCGGCTCGGTCCGCGTGGTCACCGAGGGCATCGCGCTCGGCCAGACCCTGCAGAAGGTGGAAGGCGAGCTCTACGGTCCCTCGGCCTGGGACGACCAGCCGATCCACAGCGCGGCGATCGCCGTGGACGCGGATCGCCTGCTGGCGCTCTATGCGCGGACGATGAATGGGGTGGTGGCTTAACCCCCTCAGTCGGCTTCGCCGACAGCTCCCCCAAAGGGGGAGCATCTACGCCGCAAAAAATCCTCTCCCTCTGGGGGAGGTGGCCCGGAGGGCCGGAGGGGGCCGCGCATCGCGCGGCCTTTTCCCTATCTGCGATGCCGCTCCACCCCGGCCAGGTACGTCCGCGCCACGACGCGGTCATCCCCCAGCACGGTCAGGGCGAACAGCCGGTCCTCCAGCCCCTTGGCCGCCGCCAGCCGCCTCTTCAGCAGCGGGGTCGCGGCGAGGTCCAGCATCAGAAAATCGGCTTCCTTGCCGGGCGCCAGATTGCCGATGCGGTCGTCGAGATCCAGCGCCCGCGCCCCGCCCAGGGTGGCCAGGTACAACGCCTGGAACGGATCCAGCGCCGAGCCCCGCAGCTGCCCCACCTTGTAGGCCTCGCCCAGGGTGTGAAGGATCGAGAAGGTCGTGCCGGCCCCGACGTCGGTGCCCATGCCCACCTTCACGCCATGCGAACAGGCCTCGTCCAGCGGGAACAGGCCCGAGCCGAGGAACAGGTTCGAGGTCGGACAGAAGGCCACCGCCGCATCCTTGGCCGCCAGCCGCTGGAACGCCTCGCCAGCTAGGTGGACGCAATGAGCGAAGACCGAGCGCTTCTGCACCAGGCCGAACCGCTCGTAGACGTCGAGATAGTCGGCAGCGCCCGGGAACAGCTGCGCGGTCTCGTCGATCTCGCGCGGGTTTTCGGACAGGTGAGTCTGCATCCAGACGCCCGGATGCTCGGCGAGCACTTCTCCGGCCATCTCCAGCTGGGCGTCGGTGCAGCTGATGGCGAAGCGCGGGGTGACGGCGTAGCCCAGCCGCC
The DNA here is from genome assembly GCF_057586355.1 of Caulobacter sp. SRI_008. NCBI lineage: Bacteria > Pseudomonadati > Pseudomonadota > Alphaproteobacteria > Caulobacterales > Caulobacteraceae > Caulobacter > Caulobacter sp. SRI_008. Next base: position 9,662 of record NZ_JBYCZS010000033.1, on the reverse strand, counting down.
CCTTGCCGTGCCAGTCGGCGATCAGGCTTTCCATGTCGGCGCGGGCGGTCTCGACCGTGTCGGTCAGGCCCAAAGGCGCGTTGCGGTCCATCAGGGTCTTGCCGGCGATCAGCCGCATGTCGCGCGCATAGGCTTCCGCGAACAGCGCCTCGACCGAGCCCTTGTGCACCGAGCCGAACACCAGGGCCGTGGTCGTGCCGTTGCGCAGCAGCTCGTCGACGAAGAAGCCGGCCGCTTCCTTCGCATGGTCCGGATCGGCGAAGGCCGCCTCGGCCGGGAAGGTGTGCTGCTCCAGCCAGTCGAGCAGTTGCGCCCCATGGGCGGCGACGATGTCGACCTGCGGGAAGTGGATGTGGGTGTCGATGAAGCCCGGCGTGATCCAGCAGCCGGTCAGGTCCTCGACCGGGACATCGGCATAGACCGGGGCCAGGTCGGCATAGTCGCCGCACGCCACGACCTTGCCCTGGTCGACGACCAGCAGCCCGTCTTCGTGAAAGCCGATCGCTTCCCCGCTCTTGGTCGGATCTTCCAGCAGGTGGAGGATCGACGCCCTAAACGCTCGCAACTGAACCCTCGTCGTTACTGGCCTGAGCGGCTTCCAGCCGCATCAGCAGGTCGGCGGCCACCGAGACGGCGATCACCTCGGGCGCCTTGCTCTTCAGCCCCGGCAGGCCGATCGGGCAGGTCAGGCGGTTCAGCGTCACCGCCGAAAAGCCGTCGTCGCGCAGCCGGTGCATGAACCGCGCCCGCTTGGTCTTGGAGCCGATCAGGCCCAGATAGTCAAAGCCGCCGCCGGCCAGCCCGGCCGAGGCCAGGGCGTAGTCCAGGGCGTGGTCGTGGGTCAGGATCAGGCCGTAGGCGTCACGCGAAGCGCCCATGGCCAGGGCCGCCAGCTCGGCCGGTTCGCGCACCACCACGCCCGGAACCTCGGCGGCCTCGGGCCGGCTGTCGTACCAGAAAAGCTTGAACGGCAGGGGCGCGAAGGCCCGCGCGATCGCCTGGCCCACATGGCCGGCCCCGAACAGCAGCACCGGCCGACGCGGGCTCTCGCTGCGCTCGACCAGTTCGTCGCCGAGGTCGGGCCGCTTGCCGCGCGCCGCCGCCGGCGCCCCGCCCAGCACCACGGCCGGCGGATCGGCCTCCAGGGCGGCGATCGGCGCGATCGTCTTGGTCAGCAGGCCCGGATCGAACCGCGTGCGCAGCTCGAACGGCTGGTCGGCGTCCATCCGACGGGCCGCCTCGGTCAGCCAGTCGCGGCTGGCGGCCTCGACCCGCTCGATCATCAGCCGCACCCGGCCGCCGCAGCACTGGGCCAAGAGCGGCCCCAGCGGATAGTCCTGGATGGCGAAGGCGGCCTGGGAGCCGGTCAGCATCCGCCGCGCCTGGCTGGTCGCCTGGTGCTCCAGATTGCCGCCGCCGATCGTTCCCGATTGCCCGCCCTCCCAGACCACCATCTTGGTCCCGGCCTCACGCGGCGCCGAGCCCTCGGTGGCCAGCACGGTGACCAGGGCGGCGTGGTCGTGAGCGTCGAGGCGCGACAGGGCGGCGCGGGCCCAGTTCTTGTGGGCGCTCAGCACGACGCCTCTCCCACAAAATCAAACCTCTCCCATGGGGAGAGGGAGGGGCCCGCCGCGAAGCGGTGGGAGGGTGAGGGGGTAAGACGGCCAGGGGTGTACCCCCTCACCCTCCCACGCCTGACGGCGTGGGCCCCTCCCTCTCCCTCTGGGAGAGGTTTGAAAAAAACGGCGCGCGCCCTACGCATCGACCGCCCTTCTCCGCACATCCTCGACCGCCGTCAGCACCGCCTCTGGCGTCGCCGGCGCGTCCAGGTTCGGCATCACCTTGTGATCACCCACCGCCGCCACCGCCCGGGTGATGGCGCTGAACACCGAGATCGCCAGCATCAGCGGCGGCTCGCCCACGGCCTTGGAGCGGTGGACGGTCGGCTCGGCGTTGCGGCCGGGCTCCCAGAGCTTGACGTTCAGCACGCGCGGCCGGTCGCTCGCCGTCGGGATCTTGTAGGTCGAAGGGGCATGGGTCTTCAGCACGCCCTTGGCGTCGTAGACCAGTTCCTCGGTCGTCAGCCAGCCCATGCCCTGGATGAAGCCGCCCTCCACCTGGCCAAGGTCGATGGCCGGGTTCAGCGAGCGGCCCACGTCGTGCAGGATGTCGGCGCGCAGCACCTTGCTCTCGCCGGTAAGGGTGTCGATCACCACCTCGCTGCAGGCCGCCCCATAGGCGAAGTAGTAGAACGGCCGCCCGCGATGGGTCTTGCGGTCATAGGTGATCTTGGGCGTGGCGTAGAAGCCGGTGGCCGACAGCGAGATCCGCGCCAGATAGGCCTGCCGGCAGAGGTCGGGGAAGCTCACCGTCTCGCCGCCGATCTTCACCCCCTCGGGCGTGAAAGCCACCTGCGAGGGATCCACGTCCCACTTCTCGGCCGCGAAGGCGACCAGCCGCCCCTTCAGCTTACCCGCCGCGTCCAGCACCGCCATGCCGTTGAGGTCCGCTCCCGACGAGGCGGCCGTGGCCGAGGTGTTGGGCACCTTGTCGGTCGTGGTCGAGGTGATCTTCACGCGGTCGAGCGGAACCTGGAAGGCTTCGGCCGCCACCTGCGCCATCTTCAGATAGAGCCCTTGCCCCATCTCGGTGCCGCCGTGGTTCAGCATGATCGAACCGTCGGCGTAGATGTGGATCAGGGCGCCTGCCTGGTTCAGGTGGGTGGTGGTGAACGAGACGCCGAACTTCACCGGCGTCAGCGCCAGGCCCTTCTTGAGGATCGGATTGGCCGCGTTGAACGCAGCCACCGCCTGCTGCCGGGCGGCATAGTCGCAGGACTTGGCCAGTTCCTCGATCAGCTCCGGCGCGACGTTGTCTTCGACCACCTGATAGTAGGGCGTCAGGTTGCGGCCGCCTCCTTCTCCATAGGCGCCATAGAGGTTGCGCCTGCGCACCTCCAATGGGTCAAGGCCGGTCGCCTGGGCCACCGCGTCCATCACCCGCTCGATCGCCGCCATGCCCTGCGGTCCGCCGAAGCCCCGGAAGGCGGTGTTGGAGACGGTGTGGGTGCGATAGCGGTGCGAGACGATCTCGACCGCCGGCAGGTAGTAGGCGTTGTCGGCGTGGAACATCGCCCGGTCGTTGATGGCCGGCGAAAGATCCGTGGTCGCCCCGCAGCGCGAGGCCAGCTCCAGCCGGATACCCAGCAGCCGCCCCTCGTCGTCGAAGCCGACGTCGTATTCCACCTCGAAGTCATGTCGCTTGCCGGTCATGACCATGTCCTCGTCGCGGTCGGGCCGGCACTTGGCCGGGCGGCCGGTCTTCACCGCCACCAGGGCCGCGGCCGCCGCGAACAGCGAGGCTTGCGTCTCCTTGCCGCCGAAGCCGCCGCCCATGCGGCGCACCTCCACCGTCACCGCATGATCCGGCCGGCCCAGCACGCGGGCGATCAGGTGCTGCACCTCGGTCGGGTGCTGGGTCGAGCACCAGACGTGGACGTCGCCCTCCTCGCGCGGCGTCGCCAGCGAGGCCTGGCCTTCCAGATAGAAGTGGTCCTGGCCGCCGATGGCGTGGCGGCCTCGAACCCGATTGGCCGAGGCGGCGATAGCCGCCTCGGCGTCGCCCCGCGCCATCCGCTGGCTGGCCTCGATCTTCAGGTCCAGCCCCTCGGCCTCGCCGATCGTGATCGCCGCCGGCAGGTCCTCGTACTCCACCACGGCCTTGGCGGCGGCCGCCCGCGCGGCGGTGATCGAGGTGGCGGCCACAGCGAACAGGCTCTGGCCCACGCAATAGACTTCGCCTTGCGCAAAGAGCCTGTCGTCGTGGATCACCGGGCTGACGTCGTTCTCGCCGGGAATGTCGGCAGCGGTCAGCACGCAGACCACGCCGGGCGAGGCCCGCACGGCGTCGAGGTTCATCGACACGATCCGCGCGTGAGCCCTGGTGCTCATGCCCAGATGCACATGCAGCAGGCCCGCCGGCTCGGGCAGGTCGTCGACATAGATCGCCGTGCCCGTCACGTGGCGCAGGGCGCTGTCGTGCGGGACCGAGGCGTGCACGCCCACGAAGGGCGTGACTTTCAGCGCGGCTCCGGAATCAGCCATGGGCCGCCTCCGCCAGTACGCTGGTCGCCACGCCCGGCTCGGCGCTTTCCAGATAGGCCCGGACCAGCAGGTTCCTCGCGGTGCGCGCACGATAGCCCGCCGAGGCCCTCATGTCCGACAGCGGCGTGTAGTCCTCGTCCAGCTTGGCGGCCGCGGCGTCGATCGTCTCGGGATTCCACGGCCCGCCAACCAGGGCCGCCTCGCAGGCGTCGGCCCGCTTGGGCGTGCCGGCCATGCCGCCGAACGCCACCCGCGCCTCGACCACCACGCCATCCACGACCGTGATCGCGAAGGCCGCGCAGACGGCCGAGATGTCCTGGTCGAAGCGCTTGGAGAGCTTGTAGACCTTGAAGATCTGCCCCGCCGGGCCGCGCGGCACAATCACCGCCTCGACGAACTCGCCCGGCTGCCGGTCCTGCTGGCCGTAGGCGACGAAGAAGTCTTCCAGCGGGATCTCGCGCGTCTGCTCGCCCCGGCGCAGCACCAGCGTGGCGCCCAGCGCGATCAGGGCCGGCGGCATGTCGCCGATCGGCGAGCCGTTGGCGATGTTGCCGCCGATCGTGCCGCTGTTGCGCACCTGGGTCGACCCCAGCCGCCGCATCATCTCGCCGAGGCTCGGATAGCGACCGGCCAGGGTCTCGATCGCATCGACATAGCGAACGCCCGCCCCGATCCGCAAAGCGTCGCCCACCCGGGTGATGGTCTTCAGCTCGGCCACCCGGCCGATGTCGATCAGGGTCTGGGGCGGCTTGCGCAGCTTGGTGACCCACAGCCCCACGTCGGTCGCTCCGGCCACGAAGGCCGCGTCCGGATTGGCCTCGGCGGCGACCGCCAGCTCGGACAGGCTTCGCGGCGCCAGCCAGCGGCGGGTGGCGCCCCGCACCGGATCCTCGTGCGCCAGGCTCAACATGGTCTCGCGCTGGATCGCCTTCAGCGGACCGGCAACGTCCGGCGCCTCTTCGCGCACCACCTCGCGCGCCGCCTCCAGGATCGGGCCATAGCCGGTGCAGCGGCAGAGGTTCCCCGCCAGCACGTCCTCGACCGGCGCCCCCGCCCCGCAGGCCCCGAGCGCGCGGCCGTACAGCGACATCACGATCCCCGGCGTGCAGAAGCCGCACTGCGAGCCGTGCTTGTCGATCATCGCCTGCTGCACCGGATGCGGCTTGCCGGCGCAGGCGCCCGAGCTTCCAGTCGCCAGGCTTTCGACCGTCATCACCGCCTTGCCGTCCAGCATCGGCAGGAACTGGATGCAGGAATTGACCGCCCGCCAGCGCACCGGCGCCAGGTCGTCGCCCGTGGTCAGCTCGCCGACCAGCACGGTGCACGAGCCGCAGTCGCCCTCGGCGCAGCCTTCCTTGGTCCCGGTCTTACGCAGCGGCCCGCGCAGGTGCTCCAGCAGGGTCGTGGTCGGATCGACGCCCGCCGCCTCCCGGGCCTCGCCGTTCAGCAGGAACCGGATCGTCCCGCCCATCTCAGCTGCCCCGGTAGGTCGAATAGCCGAACGGCGAGACCAGCAGCGGCACGTGGTGGTGCTGGGCCGGATCGGCCACGGCGAAATCGATGGTCACCACGTCGAGGAACGGCGGGTCGGAGACCTTGGCCCCGCTGGCGGCGAAATAGGCGGCGATCTCGAACTCCAGGCGATAGCCGCCGACCGCCAGGGCCTCGCCCTCGACCAGCCGCGCGCGGCCGTCGGCGTCGGTGGCCGTCGCCAGCAGCAGCGCCGGCGGGCCTTCCACCCGGCGATAGACGCGCACCGCCACCCCGGCGGCCGGGCGGCCGGCGGCGGTGTCGAGGATGTGGGTCGTCAGGCCGCTCATGCTTGGTCCTGCGGGATCGGGGTCATCATACGCTCTTTCGACCTCTCCTAAGAGGTTGATGAAGGCTGGGACCGCGCGCGCCCGCTGTCCAGCCTCGCCGCCGCCTGACCGTCCGCGCGTGGCGGGTTCGCGGCCGGTTCGCCCAGCCAGGCAGCGACCGGCGCCCGCCGATTGAGCGTATATAAGTCTTTTATTACTTACCAGCCGCGCCCGTTGCGTCGCCCCGCCGACCCCACCCGAAGCCAAACGGACGCAGAATCGCAAAAAATGGTCGGCGGACGCTGCGTAAGGTTGGAAAAGCGCGGCCAACCCCGGTAGCAACACCGGCAGACGGGCCGCGTGCGTAATCCCAACCCCGGGAGCGCGACAAAGAGACGGCCCGCGCCACGCGCTGCGCAGAACAGGACCGATCGATGGACGAGGATTTCCGTAAAGCCGCCCTGGATTACCACCGGCTGCCGCGACCCGGAAAGCTGGCCATCGAGGCCACCAAGCGCATGGCCACCCAGCGCGACCTGGCCCTGGCCTACTCCCCCGGCGTCGCCGCCCCGTGCCTGGCCATCGCCGAGGACCCGGATCTGGCCCGCGACTACACCGCCCGCGGCAACCTGGTGGCCGTGATCTCCAACGGCACCGCCGTGCTGGGCCTGGGCGACATCGGCCCGCTGGCCTCCAAGCCGGTGATGGAGGGCAAGGCCGTCCTCTTCAAGAAGTTCGCCGGCATCGACGTGTTCGACATCGAGGTCGACGCCAAGGATCCCGACCGCTTCATCGAGGTCGTCGCGGCCCTGGAGCCCACCTTCGGCGGCATCAACCTCGAGGACATCAAGGCCCCCGAGTGCTTCATCATCGAGCGCAAGCTGCGCGAGCGGATGAACATCCCGGTCTTCCACGACGACCAGCACGGCACCGCCATCGTCTGCGCCGCCGCCGTCCGCAACGCCCTGCTCGTGCAAGGCAAGCAGCTGAAGGACGTCAAGCTGGTCACCTCGGGCGCCGGCGCGGCCGCCCTGGCCTGCGTCGACCTGCTGGTCTCGATGGGCCTGCCGGTCGAGAACGTCACCCTCACCGACATCAAGGGCGTGGTCCACGCCGGCCGCGATCCGGACATGCCGGACAACATGGCCCGCTACGCCCGTCCGACCGACGCGCGCACCCTGCCCGACGTGCTGCCCGGCGCCGACATCTTCCTGGGTCTCTCGGCCCCGCGCGTCTTCAAGCCCGAGTGGCTGCCGCTGCTGGCCGAAAAGCCGCTGATCCTGGCCATGGCCAACCCGGACCCGGAGATCCTGCCGGAACTGGTCTACGCCCAGCGTCCCGACGCCATCATGGCCACCGGCCGCAGCGACTACGCCAACCAGGTCAACAACGTCCTCTGCTTCCCGTTCATCTTCCGCGGCGCGCTCGACGTCGGCGCGTCCGAGATCAACGAGGCCATGAAGGTGGCGGCCGTCGAGGCCATCGCCGAGCTGGCCCGCGCCGAGGCTTCGGAAGTCGTCGCCTCGGCCTATGGCGGCGCGGCCCCGATGTTCGGCCCGCAATACATCATCCCCAAGCCGTTCGATCCGCGTCTGATCCTGCAGATCGCCCCGGCCGTGGCCCGCGCGGCCATGGAGTCGGGCGTCGCCACCCGCCCGATCGCCGACTTCGACGCCTACCGCGCGGAGCTGGAGCTGTTCGTCTACCGCTCGGGCCAGCTGATGCGCCCGGTGTTCGAACGCGCCCGCAAGGCGACCAAGGCCGCCAAGGTCCGCGTCGCCTATGCCGAGGCCGAGGACGAGCGCGTCCTGCGCGCCGTGCAGACCGTGGTCGACGAGGGCCTCGCCGCGCCGGTGCTGATCGGCCGCCGCGAGGTGATCAAGGCCAAGGCCGCCGAGATGGGCCTGCGCCTCGACCTGGGCGGCGCCGTCGAGATCCTCGACCCGCAGGCCGACCGCGAGCTGTTCGAGCCGATCATCGGCCAGTACCAGGACCTGGTCGGCCGCCGCGGCGTGCCGCCGATGGCCGCCAAGCGCCGCGTCGAGGGCCGCCGCACGGTGGCCGCCTCGATGCTGCTGCAGACCGGCCAGGTCGACGCCGCCCTCGTCGGCGGCAGCGGCGACTGGTGGCAGCACATGACCTACGTCCTGCCGATCATCCCCAAGCGCGAGAACGTCGGCCGGGTCTACGCCATGTCGTCGCTGATCCTCGACAACGGCACGCTGTTCTTCTGCGACACCCACGTCAATGTCGACCCGACCGCCGAGCAGGTGGCCGAGATGACGCTGCTGGCCGCCGAATCGGTGCGCCGCTTCGGCCTGACGCCGAAGGCCGCGCTGCTGTCGCACTCCTCGTTCGGGGCCTCCAACTCGCCGACCGCCCGCAAGATGCGCGAGGCCCTGGCGCTGGTTCGCGCCGGCGCGCCCGAGCTCGAGGTCGACGGCGAGATGCACGCCGACGCCGCCCTCTCCCAGGCCCTGCGCGACCGCCTGGTCGGCGACAGCACCCTGAAGGGCTCGGCCAACCTGCTGGTCATGCCGACCCTGGATGCGGCCAATATCGCGCTCACCCTGCTGACGGCCGCCACCGAGGCCCTGCTGGTCGGTCCGATCCTGCTGGGCATGAGCCGGCCGGTGCACGTGCTGACGCCCAGCGTCACCGCCCGCGGCATCGTCAACATGACCGCCCTGGCCGTGAACCAGGCCGCCGCCGAGCGGGCCGCCAAGGCGGGCTGATCAGGCCTCCCCCGGCTTTCGGGCCGGCGATCTCACGATCTGGATGGCGGCCTCTCGCAAGGGAGGCCGCCATTCTTTTTGGGCGTCGCCAGGCCGGCGGGAAGGCCATCCGAGGGGCGTGTAACGCGCACGAAAAAGCCCCGCCGGAACCCGCCCCTGTCGCAGCGACAGAAGCCAGGTCCCGACGGGGCCTAATTCGCCAGGTCGGCAGCCGGCCAGGCGCTCCGCGCCCAGCCGAAAGACCGATCCCTTAGAGGATGCGCAGGTTGCCGGCCGAGGTCTTGCCCGAGCGGCGGTCCTGTTCGAGTTCGTAACCGACTTGCTGGCCTTCGTTCAGGCCGCGCAGGCCGGCGCGCTCGACGGCCGAGATGTGCACGAAGATGTCGCCACCGCCGTTGTCCGGCTGGATGAAGCCGAAGCCCTTGGTGCTGTTGAACCACTTCACGACGCCCGTACCGGCTTCGCCGGTGCCGCCGCCGCCACCGTAGCCGCCGCCGCGCGGGGCGTCATAGCCACCGCTGCGCTGGGGCGGACGACGCGGCGCGCCGCCGGCCGGAACGGCGCCATGGCCGGTCACGCGCAGGTTGCCGGCCGAGGTCTTGCCCGAGCGGCGGTCCTCTTCCAGCTCATAAGCCACTTGATCGCCTTCGTTCAGACCCGACAGGCCCGAACGTTCAACCGCGGCGATGTGGACGAACACGTCCTGGCCGCCGTCCTCGGGCTGAATGAAGCCAAAGCCCTTGGCCGGGTTGAACCACTTAACGACACCGTTCGCCATCTTATCCTCAAAACCTCAATCGACGGGCCAATTGCCGGCCCGCGTCCTTCCACAGCAACTCATGACGCAAAACTGCGGCACGCGCTACGCCCTTTGCACGGAGATTATGGGTGGGAAGCGGCCGCTGGCCAGAAAAATTCGCGCGCGGAGGCTCAGCTGTCGCCAAAATACCACTATGGGTGGTAGGCGACGGCGTCAAAAAAGGCCGACGCCGGACGACATCGACCTTGTTGGTCTATCAGGAAAG